>JAKSAX010000458.1 GCA_022361395.1 Desulfobacterales bacterium
GACAAGACTAAAAAACCCAATACCAAGGCGCCCGCTGAAGATATGGAAGATATCGAAGGCTATAAAATGGAAAAAATCGATAAAAAGGACGATGCCACCCAGATGACCTCTTCAGGGGTTGAATGGATGGCCGTGCTGGCCGTGCTTTTCATTATCGGGCTGTTCGCCTTGGGATCGCACAAAAAGAACTTCACCTAATGTGAACTAATTCTTACGCGATCCCTTTGGTGCCGGAAAATAGAATTTTTAATGAATCGTTACAAACCGATTTTAAGGAGCCCCCATGAACCAGATATCTATACTTTTTGCAGCTTTGCTCTGCAACCTTTTTCTTGCTGCAGCCACGGCAGCCCATGTCACCGGGACTGCCCATACCCACCACAAGAACCAGGAGGGCATTGATACAGCCGGGCTCTGGCTCAAACTGGTGGATGAAGAAAAATACAACGCCTCCTGGCAGACGGCTGCCCGGGTTTTCAAGGATGCCGTTACCTCCGGCCAATGGGTAAAAACCGTTTCAGGCATCCGGTCTGCCATGGGCCCTGTTATAGAGCGCCGCCTTTTCCATGACCGGTTTACCACGGCCCTGCCGGGCATGCCGGACGGGGAGTACATCATCATCCGTTTTGTGACAGGATTTAAAAACAAGCAGAGTGCCGTGGAAACCGTCTCTTTGGTAAAAGAGAACGATACCTGGAAGGTGGCGGGGTATTTTATAAAATAGGATGGCTTCAAGATGCTTTGGCATGCAGTATCCCCGTGACTTGCGGGCCCCGGTTTGCCCCGGCACCGGGCGCTCCTCCCGGAGAACCGGGGATAATTGATACCGGAAACAGGAAAAACCTTGTGATCTGCACTTGTGCCTGAAAACATACTGCTTTATAGTTTGGGCTGTCTGCAATTCAATATAAACTGTTCCAAGAGGAGGACTGTCATGAAGCATTCTGCCTTGAGTTCAATCCTGTACCTGTCCATAGTGCTCTCCCTTTTAATTTTTACCGGCCCGGCAGGGGCTGTGGATGCCAAAAAACCGGTAATCGTGGCCTCCACCACCCAGATTGCCGATTTTGCCCGGCAGGTGGCAGGGGACCAGGCCGTTGTCAAAAGCATCCTGGCGCCGGGTGCAGACCCCCATACCTACAATGTCACCCCCAATGATGTGCAGATCGTTCTTGGGGCGGACCTGTGCATCAACAACGGCCTTCACCTGGAAGGCAAAAGCTGGATGGCCACCCTGGCAAAGGATGCACAAAAACCTCTGGTAACGGCCACTGACGGCATCCAGGTTCTTTCCATTGATGAAGGGGGACAGACCATTGCCGACCCCCATGCCTGGTTCTCCCCCAAAAATGCAGCCGTATATGTCAATAATATCACCAAGGGCATCATTGCACTGGACCCTGAAAATACAGCCCTGTACCAGGCCCGGGCCCGACTCTTCCTCCAGCAGCTGCGGGTCCTGGATGCATGGATAAGGGAACAGGTAAACAAAATTCCCGTTCAGAAGCGGATCCTTGTCAC
>JAKSAX010000259.1 GCA_022361395.1 Desulfobacterales bacterium
ACCTGGGCAGGACGGCCCAGGCTGCTGCCGAGCTGGAAGATACCCTGGCATACTTTAAAGGCATTGGCGCGGACTTAAGTTTTTCCGAAACCGCAATTGCCCTTGGGATTCTGTCCGCCGGAAAGGCCGGGGGTGCCGGGCACTTTAAAGCAGGGTTTGAAAAGGCCATTGAAAATCAATACCGCCATTTCCCGCTTCTGGATCACAGGACCCTGGCAGAGGCGCTTGTCAGGGCCTGTCTGGCCCGTGCCCTGCCTCCTCCCGACCTGGTTGATTATTTTTCAGGGTTTACTAATAATGACCTGCTGTCCGCAGTTCAGACAGCCATCTGCAAAAGCCTGGACCGGGCAAAGAAAAAAGAGCAGGCCGTTCGGGCGGAACAGCTCAGGCCCCTGTATAAGATGGCCCGTCCCAGGGTGGAGATCCTCACCCTGGGCCCGTTTGCAGTGCTCATCAATGGCCGGCCCCTGGATCCTTCAGTCTTTGGCGGGGCAAAACCGCTATTGCTGCTTAAGGCCATTATTCTGAACGGGGGAAGCGATATTCCCAAAGAGGTGCTGATTGACGCCCTCTGGCCGTCAGCCGCCATTACTGCCGGGGAAAAGAATTTCAAAATCAACCTCCACCGCCTGCGGAAGGCCTTGGAGCCCTCTCCGGTAAAAGCCTTTGGCCATGTATATCTCAGCCAGAAGACGGGCAGGGTCTCCCTGGATCCCGACCTGGTCCGGGTTGATACCCTGGTGTTCATGACCCTGGCAGGCCGGGGCCGTCAGCATGAAGAGGGGGAAGAGTACCACCGGGCGCTGAAATGCTATTCAGATGCCCTTGCCGTTTACAGGGGAGACTATTTTGCCGATGATCCCTATCTGGAATGGATCGGGCCCCACCGGGATCTTTACCGGCTCAAGTGCATGGAGATCCTGGCCTGCAAAGCCGGTATCCATGAAGAGCTGAACCAGTGGCAGGAGGCTGTGGATGCCTGGCAGGCCATCCTGGCCATGGATTCATGCAATGAAAAAGCCTTCAGGAACCTGATGATCCTCTATGCGGATGCCGGCCTGAAAAGCGACGCCCTCCAGGTCTTTGCCCGGTGTAAATCCGCCCTAAAGCATGAAATGGATGCCGAGCCTGATGCCAGAACCCTTGAGGTGTATAACCGGATAACTGCGGGATAAAAAGTCAGGGGTTCCCGGCCCATTGCGTTCCGCGGGCTGGAAAGATGATTCAACGCACCATTAACTGATTATTTAAAGGACCGATGGTCAACTATAATACCGCTAAAAACCGCAGAGCTGTTTTCCTGTCAATTCTGGGATGCTTTTTATCATTTATCCTTTGTTCACCCCTGCCGGCCAGGGAACCTGCCCTGCAAAAGGCAAAAACATTCACCTGGCAGGAAGAGGTAACAGGATGGGTGATGAGTGAGAAACTGGATGGCATAAGGGGGTATTGGGACGGTAGGCAATTGCTCACCCGGAAGGGACGGCCCCTGAATCCGCCCCCGTGGTTCATAAAGAATTTCCCCCCTTTTGAGCTTGACGGCGAACTCTGGAGCAAAAGAGGAGACTTTGAATTTATTCAGTCCACGGTTCTTGATAAACATCCGGGAGAGGGATGGAGAAAAATTACCTATAACATCTTTGAGGTGCCGAATGAAAAGGGCGGTTTCCTTTTACGGCTCAACAGGGCAAAAGAATGGTTTGAAATTCACAGGAATACCCATGTAAGGTTTATTCCCCAGATTAGGGTAGCGGATAGATCCGGTCTCGATGAATTTTTCAATGAAGTCGAATCAAAAGGCGGCGAGGGGCTGATTGTAAAAGATCCGGCAAAAGCTTATCATTCAGGGCGAAGCGCTTATGTCCTCAAGGTTAAGAGATTTAAAGACATGGAAGGCCTTGTCATCGGGGTAAATAAGGGGAAAGGTAAGTATGAATCCATGATGGGCTCTCTTACCTTGAAACTTGAAGACGGAACCGTTTTCAAACTGGGTACGGGATTTACGGACCGGCTCAGAAAAAATCCGCCCCTGCCGGGTGCTGTTGTCACCTTCAAATACAACGGGCTGACCAAAAACGGGATCCCGAAATTTGCATCCTTTTTAAGGATCCGGGAAGACTGACCCCAACCCTGGATAGAAAAGAGAAAACCTGACCGGAAACCAGCACCTTCCGGTCAGGTTTTTTATGAGCTAGTTTGTATCGAGTTCTATCCGGTGCACCCTTTTTTTGCCGGCCCTCAGCACTAAGGCTCCCCCTTTGAAATGCCCGGTATGGACGATCCGGTCGAACATGGTCAATGATTCTCCGTCAATATAGGCGCCGCCCTGGGCGATCAGGCGCCTGGCCTCCCCTGCGGACCTGCAGAGGCCGGTCCGCTGAAAGAGCTGATAGGCAGGTATCCCGTTGTCTGACTCGTCCTTACCGATTCTGGTAAAGGGGAGGGTTGGGGGCGCGGCATCAGCCTTATCCCTTGGAATGGCGGCGGAAGGGAGAATGGCCGCCGGGATTTCCCTGGACCCGAAAGCTGCTGCAGAGGCGGACCGGGCTTTCAGTGCAGCTTCCCGTCCATGGGCAAGGGAGGTTGCTTCAAAGGCCAGGATCTGCTTTGCATGGTTCAAGTCTGCACCGGCTACCCTGTTCAGGGATTTGATTTCCGCCATGGGCAGGAAGGTGAAAAGGGCGAGAAACTTTGTCACATCCCGGTCATCCGTGTTGATCCAGAACTGGTAGTAGTCATAGGGAGAGGTCTTCTCAGGATCAAGCCAGACAGCTCCGCCAGCGGTTTTCCCCATCTTGGTGCCGTCGCTTTTGGTGATCAGGTTAAAGGTTATACCGAAAACGGTTTCCTGCCGGGCCTTTCGTACCAGATCCACTCCGGCGACTATATTTCCCCATTGATCGCTCCCACCCATCTGGAGCCTGCAATTGTAATTGTCGTGGAGCTTGAGGAAGTCGTAGGCCTGGAGCAGCATGTAGTTGAACTCTATAAAAGAAAGGCCGCCATCGGATTCAATACGCTGGCGGTAACTCTCCGCCTTGATCATCCGGTTGACGCTGAAATGCCTGCCGATATCCCGGAGAAAGGGGACATAGGCAAGGGTGGCAAGCCAATCCGCATTGTTTGCGAGGATTGCCCTGCCGCCGTTGAAATCGATGAATCCCGCCAATTGATTCCTGATACCCCTGAGATTTTTGGAGATGGTTTCCTCTGTCATCATCTGCCGCATTTCAGTCTTTCCGCTGGGATCTCCGATCATGCCGGTTCCGCCGCCGACCAGGGCGATGGGCCGGTGACCGTTCCGCTGCATATGGGCAAGGGACATTATGGGAATCAGATGACCGACATGCAGGCTGTCCGCCGTGGGGTCGAAACCGATATAACAACTTCCCCCGTCCCGGTTTAAATAGGCTTCCAGCTCTTCATCATGGGTTTGATTGTTTATAAATCCGCGTTCTTTTAAGATAGCCAGTACATTCATAATTTGATGATCCTGTTCAAATAAAGATAAAAAAAAGGGCTGCAACCCGGAAATGCGTTGCAGCCCTTTTAATATATCGGATGCTGCAGACACCTCCGGTCTGCAGCGTTGAATTTTCGTTTACATCAGATCAAAGAAACACCACTGCAGCCGGATATGTAATACCCGTAATAATAGGTCTGTCCTGCTGCTGATTGATGTTTCAAAATATTCCTCCAATGCAAAAACACGCTTATACCACTGCCGCCGGATAAAGATCAAGCTTTCAGGTTAAAAAAATGCTTTAGCCCGGCAGCCGGGATACAGGCCTGATTATTGCGGGATCACTTGGTCAGGGTCAACGCAAGTAACTTTTCAGATCCAATGATTCCAATACGTTACTTTTGTACAGGCAATCGCAGGCAAAATCCG
>JAKSAX010000412.1 GCA_022361395.1 Desulfobacterales bacterium
GAGGTCCGCCCCCATGAGCAGGGTGATCATGGCGCCCAGGTTGTCATTGTCCCCGAACTGAAGGGATTTCACGGCCACGGTGTCATTTTCGTTGATAATGGGCAGTACCTTCCATGCCAGCAAGGTGTTTATGGTGTTCCTGGCATTGAGATACCTCACCCGGTCGCAGAGGTCCCCGCGGGTGAGCAGGACCTGGGCCACTTTCCTGCCGCAGTGTTCCATGGATTTTTCCCACTCCCGGATAAGTTCTGCCTGTCCGATGGCTGAGACGGCCTGGCGTTTTGGGGTTTCCGACGGGCGTTTGGCAAGGCCTAACTTGGTGACCCCGGCTGCCATGGCGCCGGAGGAAACCAGGATAACCTCAAGGCCCTTTTCATGAAGGACGCAGATCTGGCTGGCAATGGCATTGATGATGTCGGTGTTCAGGCTGTTTTCCCTGGTCAGCACACCGCTGCCGACTTTAACCACGATACGTTTGCCGGCGGTCAGGATTGGAAGTTGTTGGTTCATTATATAATTATCTCCGAGATGAGAGTGATACAAAAAAATAAACTTGCTATGATGAATCCGGTGAAAAGTCAACCCCGGTATTTCAAAAGGAGGCGACGGTCAGGGGCAACGCATGTAACCTTTCAGATCCAATGATTTCAACGGGTTACTTTTGTGCAGGCAATCGCAGGCAAAATTTGAATAATGCATAAGTGCCCAAAATCTTTAAAAATTAAAAACCGTGCCAAATTTAAATGCGATTGCCCTGAGGCGACTGTCAGAAGCCCGGGAGTCGGAATGTCAAGCTTACCTCCCCGGTTTCCGGATCAACGGTGATTTTTTTGTTTTCCAGTCCCGCGACTTCCTGGCCGGTGGCCATTTCGGTCAGCCCTGCCATGAACTCGACCCCTGAACTGAGGATGGTTTCAAGTTTGTCCGCGTCAATTTGCCGGGACGGCGGCAGGGTGCCGGTAAGCTGTTTTCCGGGGGCGTGGGTTTCCATGCCTTCGGGAAAAAGAAAGTCAGGATTTTCTTCGGGGATATCTTCCGGTTCAACTGCACCCTCAGGCAGGAGGTCTTTTCCCAGCAGGCTTTTAAACCGGGTGATCAGTTCCTCAAGGTCCAGACCCTGGGTTTCCATCTCTTCGGGATCCGTGCCGAAGAGTCCTGTGAAAAGAACAGGGTTCAGGGTCAGGCCTTTTAAAATAGGTTCCTCAATACTGCCGGCGCCGATGAGGTTGATGATGTGGCAGGTGGGCGGATCCTGATCCGCAGGGATTTCTTCGGCTCCCCGGTTTGCCCGGGGGACCAGCCTTGCCCGCCTCTGGGTCACCTGGGCGGGTGTCCAGGGCAGCTCCACATTTACCATGCATCTTGCGGCGGACAGATCCAGGCCGGCACTTCCTGCATCCGTGGTCAGGAACACCGGGCAGTCCGGGCTTTTGGCAAAGGTTTTTGCCAGTGACTCGCGCTTTGATCCGGAAATCTTGCCGGAGACTTCGGCAAATCCGATGCCTGCTTCGGAGAGGTGCCGGGCAATAAGGAATGTCATGGCTGTCCACTCACTGAAGATCACCATTTTCCGCCGGTTTTGAACCACCACCTCGTCAATGATTGTAGACAGCTCCCTGAGCTTGGGGGATACCTGGGTCTCCCTGTCCACCAGAAAGGTGGAGTTGGAAACCATGCGCATGCGCAGTACCGTGGTCTGGATCTGGCGCATATCCATGGGGGTGAGTATTTTCCTGCCCAGGAGTTCACCCAGCTTTCCTGCATACACGGTGTGGCGTCTCTGCTGTTCCGGGGCCGGATCTATATAATAGTTGGTGGTAACAGTGTCCGGCAGCTGCTCCAGAACATCATCCCAGGTCCGCCGGATCAGGATATCCCTTAGCCGTTCCCTGAGCAGATCCAGGTTTTTATAACCGGCAATACTGGTGACCCTGGTCCTGGGAATAAGGTAATGGTCCGTGGCAAATCGCCACAGCGGGGTGAATTTATAGGGATCCAGGAACTGGACAATGGAGTACAGGTCTTCGGGCTTGTTCTCCAGGGGGGTACCGGTCAGGACAATGGCATGTTTTTTGGGCAGCCGTTTAACCGCCTCTGCGGTTTTGGTGGAGAAGTTCCTTATCCGCTGGGCCTCATCCAGGATAATGATATCCGGGTTAAATGCGGATATGGCTGTCACGTCTCTGAGCACTGCCTCGTAATGGCTGATTTTGAACCGGTCCTTCTGCCTGTACTGGTTCCTGCGCCGGGACGGGGTGCCCTGGATAATGCAGGCGGTTTCCCGGGATACCGTTTCCACCTCCTGTTTCCACTGGTCCTTGAGTGAGGCCAGGGTAATCACCAGGATTTTTGAGAATCCGAACACCTCCCCTTTGACCAGGCTCAGGGCAATAGCCTGGACGGTTTTGCCCAGTCCCATTTCATCGCCGATGAGCACCCCGGTCTTCAGCACCCCGAAGGCCACCCCTTTTTCCTGAAAGGCGTAAAGGGGGCGGTTTAGATGGATCTTCGGCAGGGGCCGGCCCGCCATTTTTTTCAGCTGCAGGGCCTGGAGGCGGTGGTCCACCCGTTTGAGCAGGTTTTCACGGATCCTGACCCGCCGGTCTCCGTGAAGCCGGAGCATCAGCCCCATGATCATGGAAATATCGGCCGCAATATAGGTGCCTGCCTTGTCAAAATACTTGTCAAGGGTGGGTTTGAGATCATCTATCCGGCTTTTTGGCCCTTCGAAGAAAAGTTTGGGGGCCTGGGCCGGGGAGTCCCAGAATATATCGACAAAGGGCAGGATTTCCGTGGCCACCCGGGATTTGAATCCGGGTTCGGATGCAAGAAAGGAGGCCATGTACTGAATATGTTTGCAGGTGCCAAGGCCGTTGGTCAGGTAATCCGGGCAGGAACAATGTCCCTTTGCCCCTGCCGGGTCATGGAGACAGACCGTATAGGTCCGGCTGTCCCCGGAAATGATCTTGTGGTCTCCTTTGAACATATCTCCCCGCACCGGGGTGAACTGGTCTGATTTGGCCCTGTCCTCCCTGTCCCTGAATGCCTGGTCCCGGATCTCCTCTTCTGACAGGTAGGGATCCTCCGCATCCGGAAACAACTCGTCCTGAACCCGGGGCTTGATCATCAACGCCCTGGCATTGAGGGCGGCAGCCACTGCATGGCGGCAGCCCGTGCCGGGAAACGGGCAGTTGCAGCTGGCCTCAATCCGGTTGTCCAGTACCTTTATCCGGCTGGTATAATGACCGAATGCCCCGTCAAATTCATAGACAAAGGTCTGGTCTTGGATATTTTTTTCGGACAGGAAATAGGACCCGTTTTCAAAGGTCTGTTTTCCCCGCTGGTAAATAAGCGGGGAATCGGCCAGGGTTTCCCTGATATATATGTCGGACAGCGGCTGCATTGGGTCAGATTATTACAGGTTTTCCGGCCTGGCAACCATTTTCCTGCGGCTGTTGACAAAACCTGGAAACTATCTGTGTCAGGCCTACCGTGTAAAAAAATCCAAAAAGACTTTATTCACGCCTGTAAATAGCTTAAAAAAACACCATGAAAAAACAAGACTGCCCCTGCCGGAGCGGAAAAGCATATCCGGACTGCTGCCGGCCCTATTTAACCGGAAAGGCCCTGCCGAATACCCCTGAAACCCTTATGCGGTCCAGGTATACGGCTTTTCACAACAAAGATGCCGATTATCTGATCGCCACCCTTGCCCCGGAAAAGAGGAATACCCCGGCCC
>JAKSAX010000479.1 GCA_022361395.1 Desulfobacterales bacterium
ATCTCAACCGGATCAACGGGGCCAGCCGTCAACCAGGCCGGAAATACCGGCCATGGCTGCAATGAGAAGTAAGAGCAATATGAACCGCCCGGCGGGCAGCCGCCTCCGGCCTGTGCTGCCGGGAGTATAATGCCGTTCCCGCGTCACTGCTGCCTCTTGTTTTTTCAGCTTCATTTTCAGTTTCAGGCGGTTTATATAGGTAAACGGGGCACCGGCAACCCTGGTGTTGCCTGTCAGGGTGTTGTCCCGATCAAAGACCAGATCCAGTACATGAAAGCTTCTGCTCTCCCGGGGCAGGAAATTGGCACACCCGGCGCAGTAGGTCATGGCCTGCCTGCCCCCGGCCGCTCCTGTCCTTTTTTCTGCCCAGCCCGCGGCAAGGCCGGGATCCGTGCATCCGGTGAATCCTCCTTCCCCGCAGCAGAGGGTTTTTCTGCCGCTGAAAGGTGAGGGCTTAATGTCAAGGCCGGCATGCAGGGCAATGGCACGGACCGCGTCCCTGGATTTTTTATCGTCCCTGGCCTGGCAGGGATCCTGAATGACAATCTCATGAGCGCCTGGTGAACCGGATAAGCCTGGTGAGCCGGGTGTTCCCGGGCATTCACCTCCCAAAGAGTGGTGTACCAAAGAGGGCAGGAGAGGATCATCTGCCATAATTTCATAGATGGATGTCACTGTAAACGGGCTGTTGCCGGTAAAGACCTTATGGCAGCTGGGGCAGGCCGTGATCACCGTTGTTACCCCGTTTTCCAGTAAAAAGCCTGTCATTTCGGAAAACATGGCCTTAAAAAAGTCCTGCCGTCCCAGGTCATGGGAGGGTTTTGTACAGCAGTCCAGTACCATGCCGGTATCCGGGAGCCGGGCCTTTAGGTATTCAAAGGCCTTGAAGGTATGTGCCGGGTGGGTTCCGGCAAGGGTGCAGCCGGGAAAAAATACGGCAGTGCAGCCTGCGGGCAGGGTGTAAAAGGAAAATAGTTTTGAACAGCCTTTTTTTTCGTAAGCGAGTATGCCATTGTAAGCGGAAAGGTTTGCCTGCCCGGATGCCACAACCTGCCTGCGCCATTGGAGAAACATGGCCGAAGGATTAAGCGCTTTGGGGCAGGTCGTGCTGCAAAGGCCGCAGAGGCTGCAGGCAAAGGCCAGTTGCACGGTTTTACCGGGGCTTTTTTCATAGGCTGCGGCCAATTGGCCGGGTGTGCCTTGGGCTGTTAAAAAAGCGCAGTGTGCCGCGCAGGCCCTGCATTGGATGCAGGAGGCCGCCATGTTCCGGGTTTCAGGACAGGGGGCTGCAGCGGGAAGTGAATACTGGGATGCGGTATCTGCGTCTTTAAACATAGGGCTCCGGTGGATATTAAATACCGGGGGAGTTTATAAGAACCCGGGCGTGAAGTCAAAGTGATAGTTTTGATAAGAGTGGCGGGTAAATATCGGATATTTCAATATCCGGGGCGGGGTGTTTATGAAACTGGTTGCAGATAATATCAGGATTACCAGGGCAGGGGTTCAGGCTGCCCTGGACAGCAGGGACCCGGGGCCCATAACCGACATGGCACGGAAATGTGCAGCTGCAGGGGCCGGGGCCATTGATATCAATACCGGGCCTTTGGCAAAAGATCCTGAAGAGGCCATGATCTTTTTTGTCCGGGCAGTGCAGGATGCCACAGATCTTCCCCTGGTCATTGATACCACCAATCCCCTTGCCATGGCAGCCGGGCTTTCAGCCGCTGTAAATCCGGTCATTATCAACGGTGTTTCCCTGGAACCGGTGAAGCTGGAAAAGATCCTGCCCCTGGCAAAGAGCTGTGATGCAGGCCTGGTGGGCTTTCTTCTTACCGGGGACAGCCGGGTTCCCAGGGAAAATGACGAACGCTTTGAGATCGCCCTGGCCCTGGCCGCAGCGGTTGAGGATGCCGGGATCCCAAGGGAACGCCTGATACTGGATCCTGTGGTGCCGCCCCTTTCCTGGGATGACGGTCTTGCCCGGGCCAGGAATGTGGTGGAGACCATCCGCCTGCTGCCCGATCTCCTGGGGTTTCCGGTCAAGACCATGGAGGGCCTCTCCAACCTGACCACAGGCGCCGCAGATAAGCATAAGAAACACCGGCTGGAAACCATCTATCTGTCCATGCTTGCCGCAGCCGGCCTGGATTACCTGATGATGGATGTTCTGAACCCGGATGTTGTTGCCGCTGCTA
>JAKSAX010000013.1 GCA_022361395.1 Desulfobacterales bacterium
AGTTCTCGCTGCTCGGTTTTCAGATTCCCTCGGTGCTCCACCAGCAGAAAGCCGTCCTTAAGCCGGGGAACATCTATGCCTCCCAACTGGAAACCACTTACAGGGCCATGGCTGAGAAAGTAAAGGGGTATAATTTTACCATTGAGTGGTTTTTGAAAGATATGTTTTCAAGGGGGGAATTAAAGGCGTTCACAGATGTGTTTACCTTCACCATGCTGGACAGGCTGCGGCAGTCATTGGAACAGGTTCACCAGGACCTGACGCTGTTGTCCGGTTTTTTGCCGTCTGTGGACTGCGTTGTTGATTCCCGGTACCGGATTTCTCTGCTGGGCTGTAATGTGACGCTGGATACCTGTCCCGGCCCGCTGGAACCCGGGGCTTTCAGCCTGCCTCCAGAGCCGGTACTGGTAACGGCATACAAATCACAGTATAGACAGATGCTCCTGGAACACGGGCTTGAGCAGCGCAAGGAAAAACTTGCCGGGCTGGCCAGCCGGAGAATCGCCCTGCATGACGTTGAAAACGTGGTGGACCACCTGAAGCGGATGTCATACAGCCGGGAATATGAGACAACGCTGCATCTTACCGGCAGCGGCGGTGTTATTAACCTCTGTCTTCAGAAAAAAGAAATGAGGCACCGTCGTTGTCTCATGGCATTACAGGTGTTCAAACTCGTTTTGATTTTGGGTGTACCGGCTGCATCCGCACTATTGGCGGTAAAGGAAACCGCCATGATCCCCTTTGTGATTGTGTTGGATTTCATTGTGATATACATGGCCCTGCCGGTCTGGCGGGAGTTACGGAATATGAAAACAGAGGTAGCAGAATATGAACAAAAACGAACAAAATGGCTTGCGGCGGTTAGACATCGATAACATACTGCCGACAGGCTTTGACGACTTAACCGGTGAGGAGCAGAACAGCATCGTCAAACAGCTCCGGGACCAGGACATTGAGATGCGCAGGGAACTGCTCAGCCGGGCCGGTAAAAGTAAAATTGCCGAGCATGATATTGCCGTGGGCATAGAAACCATCCAGCGCCTGGATCATGATAAGAAAATCTACTCGAAAAAAATGAAAGGGGAAACCGGCTCCGGCACCTATGAGATCGACATCAAAGGGGGGGATACAAAATTCATCGTACCGGTGCTGATCATATTCAGTGTCCTCACCTTGGGGGTTGTGGCAATGTTTGTGTTAAGGTAGGTGCCGGAAGTTTTTGGGCTTTTTTACTCCCTTGCAAAAAGCCGACTGTGAAGCTGGCTTGGCCCGATCCCTGTGTTGACTTCAGGTGCGGAAAATAGAATCCGGATTTGTCTTAGGCAGCGCCTTTTTCCTCCCGTACAGCAGGTCATCCATGAGCAGGGCGACGTGCTGGTTCAGGATATTCCTGGAGATGTAGAACCGGACCAGTTTGTGGATAAAGGTATCCGGCTTGGTGTATGGACAGACGGAGATGCACATGCCGCAGTCGGAGCCGATGGTTTTCCAGTAGGAAAAACATTGGGCCTGGTCTATGGACCAGTGCCTGAATCCCCTGGAATTCTGCTCTTCACGGCGGGTGATGGAACCTGAGGGGCAGTTGTCCGCGCATTTTTTGCAGATCCGGCAGAAGGATTCCATGTGCAGATCCCGGTCCGGCGCTGTTGCTGGCAGTTCCAGGTCTGTTGTGACCACTGCCAGGCGGACACAGGGACCGTGTGTTTTGTGCATGAAGATGCCCATCCGGCCCAGTTCGCCCAGGCCGGACTCCACTGCAAGGGGGACGCACAGGGTATCGTAATTGGCGTCATTGTGGGCCCTGGCCCTGTACCCGAACTGCCTGATGTAACCGGCAATGATATTGGAGATCTTTGCGGCTTCCACATATTTCTGGGAGGACTCCTGGATGACACAGGAAGTTGGCCCCTGTTTGATCATCTCCGTCCGCATGGGAACCACAATTACAATGGCTGTTGGATATGACTGGTCCGGCACCTTTCCCCAGTTTTCGGCATGGCGCCCCTTGTGGCTGTAGTAATGATGGGCGGCCATGGGGATGATACCGGTGCCGCATCCCCCGTAGAACCGGATCATGTCGGAAAGGCCGCCTGCAAACCGTTCCGGGTCAATCTCTTTTTTTTCCGGGAACGGCTCCCCGTCGGAAAGGGGGATGGTCCGGGCAAGATACCCAAAGGCGGCATCATAAAGAGGGGCGGCATAATCATCGTGGAATACCTGGCGCGGATCACCGAACTCCGGCTTTTTGTGGATCTGCCTGTCCGTGGAAAGGTTCTCAGGCCGCATTTCGTAATAGGCATCCATAAGCTCCGGATAATGCTGAATATTGTTCCGGGCAAACATGGTGTCCCGTTCATCATACTGGGCGGCGGCAGCCACTTGTCGCGGGGCCGGGGCTCCCGGGAAAAAAGGGATCAGGGAGATAAGGCCGGCGGCTGCAAGGCCGAGAACAGCCAGGCCGTTGGCCCAGGCGCCTGCTGCCGGGATAACGGACAGCCAAAGCAGGAGGGCGATACAGGCAAACGCCAGGGAAATTTTTGCTGCCCTGATTTCCTTTTCAGCATATGAGGTCACTGCCAATGCCCCGAAAAACAGGGCAGATCCGCCCCCGATGAGCCCATTGAGTATATCCAGCATAGTCTTTCCTTAATTACAGAACGATTTCTCCTGAAATCATCACCGTCTCCACAGGATTCCGGCCCACAAAATAGCAGAGGTCTGCCGGAGAATCAATGTCCCAGACCACAAGGTCCGCATCTTTTCCCGGTTCAAGACTGCCCTTTTTATGGTCCAGTCCCAGGGCCTTTGCCCCGTTGATGGTGACGCCTGCCAGGGCCTCTTCGCAGGTCATGCCGAAAAGCAGGCAGCCCATGTTCAGTACCGGTGTCATGCCGAATACCGGTGAGGTGCCGGGGTTAATGTCTGTGGACAGGGCCATGGGGATGCCCATTTTCCTGAACAGGGCCATGGGCGGTATCCGGGTCTCTTTTAAAAAGTAAAACGCCCCGGGCAGGAGTACTGCCGTGACACCGTGGTTTGCCATTGCTTCCGCCCCTTTCGGGGACAGGTATTCCAAATGGTCGCAGGACAGGGCGTTGAACCCGGCGGCCAGGGCAGATCCGTCACTGTCGGACAACTGCTCCGCATGGAGCTTGACCCGGAACCCCAGATCTGCTGATGCCCTGAATACCCTTTCTGTCTGATTCCTTGAAAAGGCGATGGTCTCGCAGAAAACATCCACTGCTGTGGCAATACCCTGGGATTTTACCCGGGGCAGCATCTCATTAATCACCAGATCCACATAGTCGTCGGACCGTTCTGAAAATTCCGGGGGCAGGGCATGGGCGCCCAGGAAGGTGGGCTCAACATGAACCGGGAAGTTGCGGCCAAGACGGCCTGCCACGGCAAGCATCTTGAGTTCGTTTTCCGGGTCCAGGCCATAGCCGGACTTGATCTCAACACAGGTGACCCCCTGGTGTAAAAAACGGGTGAGCCGGTCTTTGGCCAGGTTGAACAGCCGGTCTTCGGAAGCCTCCCTCACCGCCCTGACCGTGGAGAAGATGCCGCCGCCCTGCCTGGATATTTCCTCATAGGTTTTTCCGGCCAGGCGCATCTGGAATTCCTTTGCCCTGGAGCCTGCCCAGATCATATGGGTATGGCAGTCCACAAACCCGGGAAGTATCCATTTGCCGCTGCAGTCTATGACCTTGCCGGCCAGGGATTCAGGGGGGGCGGCCAGTGAGGTCATGGGGCCTGTCCACTCGACAGTATTTCCTTTTACGGCCAGGCAGGCATTTTCAATGGTGCCGGGGCCGGCCATGGTGGCCAGGTTTGCGTTGATGAACAGCGTATCACAGGTACTGCTGTACCGGCTTGCACCGGGGCTTTTGGTTTTGGTCACGGCCTTTTCTCCTAAGATGGTGTTGACATTTTCTCATGGATTTTATACTACTTGTCTATACAAGTATAGAAGTGAAGTCAAGAAAATTAACCAGCCCGGAAGAAAGACCCGGTAAGACCAGTGAAAGATGAACAAAATGGCAAAATCCGACCAGCCCTTTGCCCTCTATGAAAAAATCAAGCAGAGCGTGATCCGGGATATAGAATCCGGAAAACTCAAGCCCGATGACCGGGTGCCGTCAGAAACCCAGCTGGCAAGAACCTTTAATGCCTCCAGAATGACGGCCAACCGGGCCTTAAAGGAACTCACCGAGGAGAGCCGGATCCTAAGGGTGCAGGGCGTCGGCACCTTTGTGGCGCGGCCCAAGCCCGAGGCAGCCCTGCTGGAGATCAAAAGCATTTCAACAGAGATAAAGGAGTGGGGCGGGGTGCACAGCGCCCAGGTCCTGGTCCTGGAACAGGAAGAGGCTCCTGCCGGGATCGCGGAAAAGATGGACCTGGATGCGGGGGAACCGGTGTTTCATTCCATTCTCCTTCACAGGGACCGGGGGGTGCCGGTTCAGTACTCTGAGCGGTATATCAACCCTGCTGTGGCCCCGGATTACCTGGCACAGGATTTTACCCGGGTTACCCCCAGCGATTACCTGCTGGAGGTGGCGCCGGTCCAGGAGGCAGAGCATGTGATTGAGGCGGTGGTGCCGGAAAGCCCCGTGGGGACGCACCTGGAAATCAAACCTGGCGAACCCTGCCTCAGCCTGACACGGCGAACCTGGGCCTTTGACCGGGTGGCCACCTATTCCAGCCTGATTTCTCCGGGCAGCAGGTATACACTTAAAGGACGGTTTAGACGGGGATAACCCCATAGTATAAATATTTAAATGGGGGAACCCGGGGGAGATAAGATGAAGAATCCAATCAAGTTAAACGGGGAAAATTTTCAGCTGGAAGAGCTGGTGGCCATTGCCAGGAACGGGGTTGGCGCTGCCATTTCAGCAGAATCCGAAGACCGGATCAACAAGGCCAGAACCCTGGTGGACAGGTGGGTGAAAGAGGGTGAGCGGATCTACGGGGTAACCACCGGATTCGGTGCCCTTTCCGACGTCACGATCTCCTATGAAGATACCAGAAAGCTCCAGAAAAAGATTCTCCTGTCCCATGCTGCGGGCATGGGGGGACATATGGATGACGATGTGGTCAGGGCCATGATGGCGCTGCGTATCAACGATTTCTGCCGGGGCAACTCCGGGCTGCGCCTGGAAACCATCCAGAAGCTGGCAGACCTGCTCAACACCGGCATTATCCCTGTGGTGCCTGAAAAGGGATCCGTGGGGGCATCCGGCGACCTCGTGCCCATGGCCCACCTTGCCCTGGTCCTTATCGGGGAGGGTGAGGCTTTTGTTGACGGCAGGCGGATATCAGGGGCAGAGGCGCTTAAACTGAAAAATATCCCCCCCCTGGAGCTGGCTGCCGGTGAAGGCCTGGCCCTGATCAACGGAACCCAGTTCATGATCGCCCTGGGCTGTCTTGCCCTTCACGATGCTCTGAACCTGTGCAAACATGCGGATATTGCAGCTGCCATGAGCCTTGAAACCCTTATGGGCACAAGAAGCGCCTTTGATCCCAGGATCCACCGGGCAAGACCCCATACCGGCCAGATGAAGGCGGCCCAGAATATGCTGAAGATGACGGAGAATTCGGAGATTATCTCCTCCCACCAGGACTGCTCCCGGGTACAGGATGCCTATACCCTGAGGTGTTCTCCCCAGGTTCACGGGGCATCTTGGGATGCCTTCGGCTATGTGGACAGGGTTATCCGGGTAGAGATGAACGCCTCCACTGAAAATCCGCTGATCTTTCCGGAATCCGGAGAGTTTTTATCCGGGGGCAATTTCCACGGCCAGCCCCTGGCCCTGGCCTGTGATTTTCTCGGCATTGCCATTGCGGAACTGGCCAATATTTCCGAACGCCGCATTGAACGGCTGGTCAACCCACAGCTTTCGGGCCTGCCTGCGTTCCTGGTGGAGGACGGGGGGCTGAACTCCGGCTTTATGATTGCCCAGTATGCTGCCGCATCCCTTGTATCCGAAAACAAGGTGATTGCCCATCCGGCCTCTGTTGATTCCATTCCCACCTCGGCCAACAAGGAGGATCATGTGTCCATGGGGGCTGTGGCTGCCAGGAAATGCCGCGACATTGTTGAGAATGTTGAGGAGGTTATCGCCATTGAGCTTCTCTGCGCTGCCCAGGGGATTGACCTGTTTACCAACCTCAAGGCAGGCAACGGCACTATTGCCGCCTATGAAACCATCCGCGGGGAAGTGGATTATATGAAAGAGGACAGGTTCCTGTCTGCGGATATTGCCAAGGTGAAGGCTTTGCTGCGCAGCGGCGAGATCGTGAAGGCGGTTGAGGATAAGGTGGGAACCCTGTACTAGATTTTTACCAGCTGCAGATCGCCCCAGAGCCCGATCTGTTTTCCCGTGATAATGACAATGCCTTGGATGCCTTCCATGTTGCGCCCCTTTTCAATGGCAGCCTCTATGTCCCGGGGGGCCTGTACCTGATTGCCCAGGGCCGTGGCTGCCGCATCTGCCAGGGCGCAGGAATCCGCAAGTACGCATGCGGCATCAGCCCGGCCAAAGCTTTTGGAATGGCCCAGGGTGCCCGAGGAGGTGCACATGGCAAATGGGCCGGGCTGCCTGGCTACCCTGATGCCGGTTTTCATGCTCAGGGGGGAGTCTCCTGCATAAATGGTAAAGATCATCTCTGTATCGGATTTAACAAAGATATCACCGCCGTTCTCCACCACGATCTCTTTGGAAAACGCCAGCAGGTCTTTGCCCACATACTCCGACACGGCCCCTGCCACGGCTGCCATGGGGCCGACGCCTGCAATGCGGCCTGCCTGAACCATCTCCGTTACTATGGCCGGAGCAGGACCGGGGTCGGGCAGGGGGGTAAGGCTTGCGGCAAACTCCGGATGATTGCCGATATGGGTTTCTATGTACTGCCTGTATTTCAGGGCGGCCCGCACAGCCTGTTCTGACAGGGCAGTCACATCTGAATTCTCTGTCTGGGCCTGGATGTTCAGGTTGGTTTCCTTCACAGTAATGGTAAATCCCGTCAACCCCTGTTTACCGTGACGGCAGCGGTATGTCTCTCTGTTTTCAAACATGGTCTATGGCGGCTGGTTTGAGGTTGTCCGGCGCCTGGCGGATAAAGTAGGAATCCGTCATGCCGGCGATAAAGTCTCTGACGATTTCAGCAGGGCTGTGGGTGTCTGTGTAAACGGGTTCCATTCCGTCGAGAAATTCGGAGTAGATAACAGACTGGCGGTTCTCCCGGGCGAGATCTGTCATATATGTGTCAAAGAGAAAGGTGAAAATATCTTCAATTCCCATGAGATGTTTTTTAATGGCGGGATTTTTGTAAATATGCCTGTAGTTAAACCCTTTAAGCGCTTTCAGTGCCCGGGACACCCCGGATGAAAATCCGATATGATCCCGGTCAATGCTGTTCCGGATGAGATCGGTGACCAGGTTAAAGACAATGGTGCCCTGGGTCCGGCCCAGCAGCTGTTTGCAGGCACCGGGCATCTGGTCCCGTGTTACAAGTCCAAGGCGGATGGCATCTTCGAGGTCACGGCCGATATAGGAGATGGTGTCTGCCATGCGGACCACGCACCCTTCAAGGGTCATGGGAACGGCATCGGCCCGGCTGCTGGTCTTCATCTTTGCAACCATCCGGTTAAAATCGCCAAAGTCTTTCCTGGGAGCAGGTGCCAGACTGGCGGTATGGGCCTCCCCGTTGTGGCACAGGATGGCATCCATGGTCTGGAGGCTCAGGTTCCATCCCTTTCCTTTTTTTTCTATGCGGTCCAGGAATTGAATGCTCTGGAGGTTGTGGTGAAAGGCACCGGCATTTTCGGCCCGGGTCAGCTTTGACAGAAACCGTTCGCCGTCATGGCCGAACGGGGGATGGCCGATGTCGTGGCCCAGGCTTGCCGCCTCTATCAAATCCGTGTTCAGCCCCAGGTACCGTCCGATGGTCCTGCCCACCCGGGATACCATCTGTACGTGGAGAACGCGGTGGGTGAGATGGTCATTGTTGATCAGGGAGAATACCTGGGTTTTATCCGAGTACCGGGTATAGGCCATGGAGTTGAGGATGCGGTCTGCATCCGCGGAAAATGCCAGTCGGTACTCCGTGTCTGACAGCGGTTCCTCATGGCGCCGGACAGCGTCACGGGAAAAACAGGCCAGGGCACTGAAGACCGCCTCTTCCTGCTGGTCAAGACGGGCCTTCAGTGCCCTGGCATTTGCTTCAGGCTTCATTCCAAAGCGCTATAATTTTTCTATGATATTGTCCACAACCGTGGAAAAGGCCTGGGTGAATTCGCTTTCATTCTCTTCAAGCATCACAGGCACGCCTTTGTCTCCGGCTGAAACCACCCGGGTATCAAAGGGGATGGATCCCAGGAAGTTCAGGCCCTGGGCCTTGGCTGTTTTTTCACCGCCGCCGCTTTTGAACAGGTCAATGCACTCACTGCAGTGGGGGCATTTGAAACCGGCCATGTTTTCAACAATACCAAGGGTTTTAAGCTTGACGGTCTTGCAGAAGGAGATGGATTTTCTGATATCTGCCAGTGCCACTTCCTGGGGGGTGGTCACAATAACGCCCTGGGCTTCGGGAATGGTCTGGACAACTGTCAGGGGTTCGTCACCGGTGCCCGGAGGGGCGTCAATGACCAGGAAGTCTAGCTCACCCCATTCAACCGCACCCACAAACTGCTGGATCATGCCGGTTTTGGCAGGACCCCGCCAGATAATGGCCTGGTCCTTGTCCTGCATCAGGGCCTGGACAGAGACCACTTTAAGGTTCTCATTCACCTGTTTGGGCATCAGCATCTGCTGATCCGGTGTAATATCCAGAAGCTCGGTCATGCCGAACATATGCGCAATGGAGGGACCGTGGACATCCACATCCATGAGACCTGTTTTATAGCCTTTCTTTGACAGGCTGGCGGCCAGGTTTGCCGAGATAGAGCTTTTGCCCACCCCGCCTTTGCCGGAAAGCACGAATATCTTATGTTTGATCTTGGCCAGGTTGGCCTTGATCATTGCCTGCTGTTCTTTCTGTTTTTGTGCCATGTCACCGCCGCCCTGGGAGGGACAGCCTTTGCTTTTTTTAGCCTTGTCTACATTTTCGTGAATCATGATATGGGTTCTCTCCTTTAGAGATACTAAGTTAATTCAAATCCATTTAGATAATGGTCACGATCCTGCCCCTGTCAACCTGAATACAGACTCTTTTACCGGGGCGTTGGGAACCATCCCGGACAGGGTGATGTCAAGGGTGCGGCCGGATCTGTCCCCAATGGTGAGGGAGGCCGGAACAAGGTAGCCTTTAGCCGGCCGGAATTTATTGTAGGTAATATAGTAAACAGGGGTCATATCCGTTTTCGTCAGGCGGTAGCGGACCACCCGGCCCTGCCCGTCAGTTACAATGGACTGAATGGTGCCGGAGAAGTTTTTCGAGGCCAGGACTTTATCCGGGTTTTCCGGGGATACCCAGGCTTTGTCAAACGGCCTGACCGGAACCCGGCCCAGGAGTATGGAAATCATTTCGGACAGCCGGACCGGGATGTTGATATAGGGAGTGAGATCCGGGTCCGTTGACACGGCAGAGTGGGGCTTGTGTTTTCCTGTGTGTGAGATAAAGGTGA
>JAKSAX010000012.1 GCA_022361395.1 Desulfobacterales bacterium
CAGGAAGTCGTTGATATTGCCAAAAACCGAAAAGAAGCAGCCACCTATTCAAACATCCGGGGATAGGTGCCGGTCAAATCAGCGGCTGGACGATCATCTCGTAATGGGACCGGGCATCTTCCTGAAACATTCTCTCTTCAATCCTGACCGGTCCCTTGTCCTCATCAATTACAACAGCTGAAAACCGGCCCTGAATCCGGGTGCCCTGGATAATTGAACGATACACCGTGACGCTCGGGTCAGGTTCCCTTTTACCTGCATATTCCTTGAGATAACGCCTTTCATCAACCCATTTGATATTTTCTTCCTCGCATTGGTTGATCTGTTTTTCAGCGGTCCGGATTTTCTGTCTGAGCCTGTCCTGGCTGTCAAAGACCATCTGCAGTTCTTTTGCTGCCGATTTCGTGATGTCAAAACATTTTTTCAAACTCCGGGTGAGTTCCTCCAGTGCCCCGGCATCCCCGCCGTCCTTGAGTTCAAGATACTGCTGTTTGAGCATACCGGCCTTTTCCTGATAGATTTCCTGGGTACCGGCTTTTTCTGTTGCCATGCTTTCAAGCATACTATCCTTTTTCTTCCACTCCCTGATCTCCTCCCGCAGCACGCTTATAAAATCAAGGGACCGTGACAGGCGATCCTTGTTTTTGCGAAGCATGGCCACAATGTGCTTTTCCGTCCCCACCTTTAATAAAGCGGATTCGCTTGCGGGTGTACCAATTCTACCTGCCTTCACCCCTGTTTTCGCACTGATCCTTGACCCGAGAATATGGCCGGTCTCCACGTCGCAGCCGCCGCTCAGAAGAATATCGGAATCTATGATCTCCTTTAATACCTGGAAATCACCGAATCCCAGAATGGTTGAATTATGAATAAACTTTGCCCGGATATTGCCCACGGTTTTAATATCGGCATCCCGGATTCCCGACGATACGTTCAGATCCCCGGTAAGGGAGATGGTCGCCCCTTCGATTTCGTCGGCGGTCAGGCTTACTCCGGAAACGATAAACCCGGGCTTTACAGTGCCCCGGACAATGATATTACCCTTGAATTCGATGTTACCGGTCTCATAGTCCACGTCTCCGGCCACTATAAATTCCGGGTTAACAGTTATCTTTCCCAGGGGATCCAGGTGGGGCTGCCCGTTGGTATCCGCATATATGGATAACCCGTCCCCGGACATCCGGGTACCGTGGCCGTTCACAAAAGCCGGATCCAGGGGTTCCTCACCATAAATCTCCTCCCCAAAAACACTGATGCCCTTTGTACCCGGTTCCGGCGGCTTTTTTTCCGCAAGCAGCACCCCGTCTTCAACATAGGGCACATCCCCCCGGGCCCTGAAGTCTATGGATCCGTCCTCCCTGACCTGCCCGGCATTTGTGTATTCGGTTTTAAAATGATAGGTGACAACACCGTCCCTGCTCCGGACCGGCAGTTTTGCCCTGGCCACCACAAGCATGTCATCTCCATCGGATCCCATCCACGCTTCAATGGCCTTATTTTCAACAGCGCCGTAACAGATCCCCTGGTCCGCTATATATTCCAATACAAGTTTAAGATCGATAAACGGGGCATCGGCAAGGCCTTTGTTCTTTTTCAGCCATGCCCGGGTCCCGTTCTCTTCAACGATCAGTTCGAGGTAACTCTCAATGCTCCGGTCTTCAGGGTCATCCGGTGCATCAATATCCAGCAGCGGATTTGCAGGACCGCCGGCAACCGCCTCCGGCGGGGCCTCCGAGACCGCAAGGCAGGCGGTTTTGATTACGCTGTCCGACAACTCGGGATGGATAAATCCCTGGGGATCGGTATGGATGATATCACCGATACTCCGGGGTTCCCACCAGTCAAACCCTGCAGACCCGGCAAGGGGAAGAACCAGGTTTTTTATCTGTGCGGCCACAGCGGTAAAAAGAGCCAGAAGCGAATCCGGATCGTTTGCAGCGTCCCTTTCCTTTACCAGGGCGGCCGGGGAGAGCCCCGGTCCGGTATCTGTTTCCCTGTTCATTTTCCTTAAGTGGAACTCCAGGCGGGAGCGCTTTGACTTTTTTTCATCCAGGAGCAGCCGGTCGGTGTGATCCTTCCGTTTCAAATTCTTTGCCACCCGGAACATTTTCTTATTATGCCGGGCAATCATCTGCTTAAACTGGGACCGGCGGATATCCCTCCTAAACCGTTCCAGGCAGTTCCCGGCCTGTTCAACCAGGTTATTATTGTCAACCGGATAGGTCATACAGGCGTGGATACCGGCCGTATTAACCGCATCAATCAATACATCAGGTTTATCATAGGGCACCCAGAGCATGCGCCGGGTCATGGGGGAAACAGATAAAACAGAGGACAGAAAAGAGATCCCGTCCGAATCACCGATGCGGAACCCGCAGATAACCAGGGCAAAGGGTGAGGCGCCTGCGGATTCCAGAACTGCCCTTGCCTTGTCCGGTTCAGACTCAACCCCCACTGCCCATCCGGCATCGGAAAGAGCATCACCGGCGCTTTCGGCTGTTGCCCTGTCATCATCAAGGATGAGGACCTTTGGTTTTTTATTCTCCGTCATAGGATTCAGCCCGTCCTGGTTTCGGCATTTGAAACCCGCTCCGCTTTGCAATCTCTTCAAACCGGGCAAATACCTGTTTTACGGAATGGGAGTAAAGCTGGTCAATCCGTTCTGCCGTTATCCCGCCCTGGCCACCCAGATGTGTATCAGCCAGTTCAGCCACCTGCCCGGATGTCAGGCCGCCCCGGGCTGCCCCTTTCCGGATTTCAGCCTCAAGGCGGGAGATTTCCAGGTCAATTTCCTCATGGGCCTGGTCAAGGGATTTCCTGGAATCAATCAGCTCGCTGTCCAGTTCGTACAACTGCCGGTTCAGGTCCTTGGCCTTTTCCAGGTCCGCCTTTATCTCCATCTCTATCTCATACTGGTTTAAGCCGGCGCAGATATCTTCCATGGCATCGCCGCCACCCCTGACCTTGAAAATATACCGGTGAACCGCCCCTTTGTTGACAGAGGATTTAACCGTATCCATATCCGAATACCGGGTCAGCAGGAGACGGACCGTCTCAGGGGAGTGTTTTTTTACCTGTTCAAGAAAATGCGTACCCGCCATTCCGGACAGCCGCTGGTCCGATATCACCAGGGCAACCGGCTCAGACTGGATGATTTCCAGGGCGGCTTCGCCGTTCTCTGAAAAGCGGGCCTCAACGGGGAGAGCGGATACATCGATATTTAAAAACCGCAGAACCTTTGATTTATCACCGACAAGCAGTGCCTTATGCCTAGATGTTTTTTCCACAGCCCTCCTGTACGCTGATATTTGGCGCTGACATCCTTTATAGCATTGGAGGGGAGAGCTTTCAATACGC
>JAKSAX010000565.1 GCA_022361395.1 Desulfobacterales bacterium
AAGCCTTTTATTTTTATGGTAGGCACGAGCAGACTTGAACTGCTGACTTCTACCGTGTCGAGGTAGCACTCTACCAACTGAGTTACGCGCCTTCAAACAAGGGAAACTTTTATCAAAACAACTATACTATGTCAAGAAAAACAAACCCCTATTCCTGATTTTTTTCACTGGGATTGTCCGCAGGCGTGATCTCCTGCACAGCCTCTTCCTGGTGTTCTACAAACCGGATCTTTACCAGTTCCCCGGAGACTTCGGCAATTTCAAGGCCGTAGCCTTCAAAGGTTTTGAGCAGGACTGCATCTGCAAATTGTGCCGGACTGCCCTTGTAGACGATTTCCATGACGGCATGGGCGGATCCGATCTCCTTTGGCTGCATGTTCTCGATATCCCGGATATCCCGGATTCTCTTTTTCAGGGCAATAAACCTGGGCAGGAAATTATCCCCTTCAATTGCCAGGTCAAAACTGTTTTCCTTCCGGAGGTTCTGGCTCCAGAAAGTATCTATTTTCTGGCCCAGTTCCGTTCCTGCTGTCCGGGCGGCCTGGGTCAGGGCCTGAACTGCGCCTTCGGTGTCTGTCACGCTTGTGGCCGTTGCTTTGGCCGAGGTCTGGAGAACGGTTTTGCCTGACGCCAGGTCATATCCCC
The DNA here is from genome assembly GCA_022361395.1 of Desulfobacterales bacterium. GTDB lineage: Bacteria > Desulfobacterota > Desulfobacteria > Desulfobacterales > Desulfobacteraceae > Desulfobacter. The sequence goes on from JAKSAX010000565.1 coordinate 646, forward strand.
TCAGGTCAATGACGGCGTCAAAGGTCTTTTCATCTCCCATGCGGTTAAAGGATTCAGAGGCCATGGCCTTGCCCATGATCACCATATCCGCCTTCAGGGCACGCCCCAGGTCCATGGCGGCATCGGCATCATATATGGAGCTGAACTGAATGTTATAAAAAGAGGGATCCGGGTATTCCTGACCTGTATGGGCAAACAGCACCCTGTTTTGTGCCAGCTCTCCCTTGAGAATAGTCTCGGTCCGGGAGGTGTAGGGTTCGGGATTATTTCCCCACCAGTACCTGGGCAGGATATCGGCCGGGGACTGCTCGGCAATTAAAAAGAGAACAACGGGTTTGTCCTTTCCCGCATTGAGGATTCTGGCATCCCGGAGCCGTTTTTCCACCAGGGCCAGATCAACTTTGGACTCTACCCCAACCAGGTATTGCCCCTTGTGCTGGATGCCGTCCAGCACCCGGTAGGTGATCACATAATCGGCAGCGCCGGGCAGAAGCCGGTCATAAAGGAACTCCAGGTTTGAGGCAAACACCTGGCGGGAGACCAGGGAGGCAAAGGCATTCTGGACCGCCCGTTCCAGGGCCTGGTTAACCGCCTTTTTCTTGGCGCCGGGCATATCCTTGCCGATCTTATACTTTCCCGTGGTCACCCCGGTAAGTATGCCGGATTTTTTCGCTGCCATGCTGTTTACAGGCAGGACAAGGCTTACCATTAAGATAAATGCCAGGACCGTGCCTGCAACGGATTTCGCTTTCATGATCATACCTTTCTTGTTATGGAGTAATCCGCGATCAGGTTCAGAAGGGTCTTTGATTCAGATGGTTCAAAAACATCAAGTGCTGCCTTGGCAGCCGCGACATGGCGGACCGCCCTCTCCCCGGTGTAGGCAATCCCCCCGAGGTCAGCCAGGCGCTGTTTCAATCCGGCAAACCTTTCCGGGTCAAACTCTGTCCGGGCCATGGTGTCGAGGATCCACTCCCGGTCATTGTCATCCGCATTGGCCAGGCTGTGGATCAGGGGCAGGGTCAGTTTACCCTCCCGCATATCCGCACCGGGATTTTTTCCCAGTTCTTCGGCAGTGGCGGTATAGTCCAGCAGATCGTCGGCCATCTGAAAGGCCATGCCCAGGTGGAACCCGTAATCCTTGAGCCCGGTTTCCTCTTCTTCCGGGGCTTCAGCGACAATGGCCCCGCTCCGGCAGGCCCCCTGAATGAGCACGGCGGTTTTCCGCTCGATAATCTCATTGTACTCGGCCTCGGACAGATCCGGCCTGCCCTTGTTTTCCATCTGGTCGATCTCTCCCTGGGACATAGCCTGGGTGATATGTGCAATCACCGAGATTACCCTGGGAGACCGGGTCTTGCTGGCAATATCAAGGGCCCTTGCCAGGAGGAAATCCCCGGTGAGCACCACTTTGGGGGCATCCCAGATGGTATGGGCAGCTGCCTTGCCCCGGCGCTTATCCGCCCCGTCCACCACATCGTCGTGAAGCAGGGTGGCAGCATGGAGATATTCGAAAATGGTTGAAAAGAGGATCTCATACCCGTTGGCGTACCCGCACATCCGCGCGGCATGGATCATGAGCAGGGGACGCAGCCTCTTGCCCCCTGCAAAGAGCAGGTGGGAGGCGATCTCCCTGACCAGGGGCAGATTGGGTGACAGGTTCTCCTCAAGGGCTTTTTCAACCTGTTCCAGGTCAGGCCCCACCATTTCAATGATTTGTTGTTTTATGTCGGCACTCATGCCTTCTCCCCGGCAATATCATATTCAAACGCATCCGTTATTCTTACCTGAACAAGGGTGCCGATGTCCAGACCGTCCGAATAAATAAATGTCATCCCGTCCACATCCGGGGCCTGGAACGGGGTTCTGCCGATGTAAACGCCCTCTTCCGGGTTCTCTTCCACCAGCACGGGGTAGGTTCTTCCCACATGGCGTTCATTGAGTTCTTCGGAGATCTTTGCCTGGGCCGCCATAATGATGTCATGGCGTTTTTCCGCAACTTCCGGCGGGACATGGTCTGCAAACCCGTGGGATTTGAGATCCTCGGAATCCGAATAGGTAAAGACACCGAGATGATCAAACCTGACCTCATGAATAAAGTCGAGCAGATCTTGGAACTCCCCTTCGGTCTCACCGGGAAACCCCACAATAATGGTGGTTCTCAGGCAGGCTTCCGGGTCGATGTCACGGATAAGGGAAAACAGGGCAGTCAGGTCTTCCCGGGTATAGGGCCGTCCCATCCGTTTAAGGGTTGACGAGGCAGCATGCTGGATGGGGACATCGTAGTAGGCACAGATATTGGCGTTATCCCGGACTGCCCGGATGGTCTTTTCATCCAGGGTTTTGGGATGGGTGTACAGGAACCTGATCCAGGCGGTTTCATCAATTTTCCCCAGGGTTCCCGCAAGCTCGGTCAGCACCGTGTCAAACCCCACGGGCTTACCGGCTTCCGGCTCCAGGTCCTGGCCGTAATCCGTGGTATTTTCCGCAGTGAGGATGATCTCCTTCACCCCTTTGGCCACAAGATCCCCGGCCTCGGTACAGATATCCGCCACCGGCCGGGACCGCTGTTTACCCCTCAGGGAGGGAATGATGCAGTAAGTGCAGTGGCGGTTACAGCCTTCAGATATTTTAAGGTAGGCAAATCCCTCGGACATAAGCTCCCGCTCTTCGGAAAGATCCTGGAACCCTCTTCGGTTCGGATCCGGAAACAGGGTCAGGGCATCGGTGTTCCGCTCTTCCACCGCATCCACGATCTGTTCGCAGGCAGCCGTGCCCAGGAAAGCATCCACCTCGGGCAGGCTCTTCACCAGCTCGGGATCATCCTTGTACCGCTGGGCCAGGCACCCGGTGGCGATGAGCCGCTTACAGGCACCTGTTTTCTTAAATTCCGCCATCTCCAGAATCGTTTCAACCGCCTCGTCAGAGGCGGTTGAAATAAATCCGCAGGTATTTACGATTATGGCCTGGGCATTGGCCGGATCATCGGTAATCCCGTGTCCGGCCGCAGCAAGCTTGCCAAGCATAATCTCGCTGTCCACCTGGTTCCGTGAACAGCCCAGGGTTTCAAGATAAACAATCATATGGCTTTGGCCATGAGATCACCCAGAAGAGAGGAGAACCGTGCAGGGTTATCCAGTTTTCCGCCTTCGGAGATCACGGCAATGTCATAGAGAAGGTCGGAGTAGTCGGTGAGCACCGGGTTGGTGGTATCGGACTCGAACAGACCCTTGATTTTCTCCATTACCGGATGGCTGACGTTGACTTCCATGACCCGTTTCTGGTCCGGTGTCTGCTGGCCGGAGGCCTTGAGGATCTTCTCCATATAGGCGCTCATGCCGTAATCGTCACCGGACAGGCAGGAAACGGAATCCTTAAGGCGGTTGGACACAACAACATCCTTGACCTTTTCTTCCAGCTTGCCTTTGAGGAAGGAAAGCAGGGCAGAGTACTCGTTTTTCTTTTCGTCATCCACCTTATCCACATCCAGGTCGCCCTTTTCAGCACTCTTGAGTTTCTTTTCCTTATACTCGGGAAGTGACTGGGTAACCCACTCGTCAATGGGATCCACCATGAGCAGGACTTCGTAGTCCTTGGCCTTGAGGGATTCCAGCAGGGGAGAGTTAACCAGGGAGGTCAGGCTTTCACCGGTGAGGTAGTAGATCTCCTTCTGGTCCTCTTTCATGTTCTCAATGTACTGGTCCAGGGTCACATATTTGTCGCCGGACTTGGTGGTTTTGTAACGCATCAGGGCTGCCAGGCGTTCCTTGTTGGTGAAATCCGTGGGGATACCGGCTTTCAGGGCCTGGCCGAATTCCTCGTAGAACTCGATATATTTTTCCTCTTCCATGGATTCCAGCAGGGAGAAGATCTGTTTGGTCAGGTTTTTCTGGATATTCCTGACCAGACGGTCTTCCTGGAGGATCTCGCGGCTCACGTTGAGGTTCAGGTCCGGGGCGTCCACAACACCCTGGACAAATCCCAGGTACTCGGGCAGAAGCTCTTTACAGTCATCCATGATAAAGACACGTTTGCAGTACAGCTGCATCCCGTGTTTGCGTTCCGGCCGGAACAGGTCCATGGGGGCTTTTGACGGCAGATACATGAGCACATCGTACTCGGTCACCCCTTCAAAGCGCTTGTGGATGATGTGGGCGGGCTCGTCCCAGTTGTGGGAGATGTGACGGTAGAACTCCTGGTGTTCCTCATCGGTGACATCGTCCTTGGACTTGGCCCAGATGGCCTTCATGGAGTTGAGGGTCTC
>JAKSAX010000341.1 GCA_022361395.1 Desulfobacterales bacterium
AGGGCCTCGAAGATCGTGGCATCAACACCCTGGCGGGCCAGATGGTAACCGGCTGAAAGCCCTGCGGGCCCGGAACCGATGATGGCCACCTTTTTATTGATTTTTTCCGCGCAGGGAATTTCAACTTCCCTGGGATCAAAATTATCCGCTGCCAGCCGTTTCAGATCACGGATGGCCACGGGGTCGTCCACCTGGCACCTGCGGCAGGCATCCTCACACTCGTGGGGACAAACCCTTCCCAGAACGCCCGGCAGGGGAAGCTGTTCCATGATAATTTCAAGGGATTCCTTGAACCTGCCCTCTTTCACCATCTGGACATAGCCCTGGACATTAAGACCGGCAGGGCATGTCAGCCGGCAGGGGGCCTTGTCCGTTTTCTCGATGGAATAGGCTGAGGGCATGGCCTGGGGATAAAGCTTGAATGCCGCCTTCCTGTCCCTGAGTTCCTCATCAAACTGGCTGGGCAGCTCCACAGGACAGGCATCGGAACACTCCCCGCATGCCGTACATTTTTCAGGGTCTATGAATCTGGGTTCTTCCCTTACCTTTACGGTAAAATCGCCTTCTTCGCCTTCCACTGACTCAATTTCCGACATGGTGAGCAGTTCAATGTTCAGATGACGGCCGGCCTCAACCAGCTTGGGAGAGATAATACACATCGAACAGTCATTTGTGGGAAAGGTTTTATCCAATTGCGCCATTGTGCCGCCAATGGCAGTGTTTTTATCGACCAGGTATACCAGATATCCCGAATCTGCCAGATCCAGGGATGCCTGGATACCGGCAATGCCGGCACCAACAACCATTACCGACCCGTTACCGTTTTTAGCCATTGCATCCCTCCTTTTATAGTCCGACCTCGGCCAGATCCGGCCCGAGATAGGTACGTTCAGTATCTGCCAGACATCCCATGGCAAGACAGAGTATGGTCCACAGGTGGACCACATGGTAATTGCCGCCGAACTGATGACCGATATCCTCGACCTGCCCGTGGCAGTTGTGACAGGGAGCGATCACATAATCAGCCCCTGTGGCCATGATCTGATTGAATTTGGTTTTGCCGTAGGCCCGCCGCTGATCCGGGAATCCGGCCTGGAGGGCCCCTCCCCCGCCGCCGCAGCAGAAGTTGTTTATCCGGTTGGGAACCGTATCAATGAAATTCTCTTCGCCCACAACGGTCTTGATCACGAAGCGAAGGTCGTCAACAATCTTGTTGGACCCGCTCTTCCTGCCTATATTACAGGGATCCTGAACCGTGAACTTGGCACCGATGTCCTTGTTCCAGTCGGAATTGACCTCCAGCTTGCCGTCACGGATCCACTGGGCGTAGAGTTCGATAATGGTTATCAGTTCAAACTTGTGGGGTATCTTGAATTTGCGCAATCCTTCCAGGATTGCAAAGTATGAGTGCCCTCACTCGGTGTTGACCACCATGGGGCTTTTCAGGTTGTTGTCCACATGGAGGACGAATTCCTCGATAATATACTTCCAGCCTTCATCATCGGCCATGAACATGCAGTAATTTTCACCTGCCCACATCACCGACGGATAGGTCCAGTCCGCACCGACCTTGTGAAGCACCTTCCACAGGGGCCCCATCTCTTCGGGCTCGGTTACCGGCTCCCTGGAGTTCTGGTTCAGCACCATGGTGGCGCCCACCCGGTCCACCGTGACCTCAAGGTCCTCGAACCCCTCATGGTCTTCCCGGATCTCCTCTGCCACATCCAGAACCGTGAATTCAAAGTCCTCCTTGGCCGCGCCCATGGCAGACCCGGTCCTGATATGCTGGTCGCAGGAGCCCAGGATTCCCCTGGGCCGTTTTTCCCTTGGAATTTTAGAACGAATATTGAAAATAAGTTTTGGAATGTTGATGTTCATCGGACAGGCCAGCTGGCAGCGTCCGCACATGGAGCAGACCCACTTCCAGTCCGATTTTAAGATTTCCTCATCCATTCCGAAGTTCAGCATGCGAATCAGTTTTCTCGGATCCATCCCGAACTGCTCCGAAGCAGGGCAGCCGCCCGTGCATGTACCGCAGGTCAGACAGAGATCGAAATTCGCATCCGGTATTTTATCCAGCACCTCCTCTTTCAGCTCGACATCCAGCCTGTCAATTTTGATTGCCTCAACCATTGAAAGCTCTCCTTTGCGACCGCACCCCCAAGGGTGGCGGCCTCTATCTTAATTTTGCCGCATTAAGATACTGGCCCAGCTTATCTTCCCCGCCAATGGTGATAATATGAACACCCTGGCAGATGTCCTTTAAGCTGTTGACCGTATCTGCAAATAACTCAATACTTGCTTTTTGTTTGTCCGGTGATTTTAACAGCTTCTGGATTACCCACTCAGGAACAAGTCCGGATTTAAAATGCCGATTTAAGAATTTACCCATGCCGGCGGTGCGAAGAATCATCACCTCGGCAATGACAGGCACCCTGAAGGGGTTGACCTGTTTCATGAATTTTTCGAATTGATCCACGTCAAATATGGGGGTGGTCAGAAAATACCCTGCGCCCACATTGATCATATCCTCCATTTCCTCCATCCCCTTTTTGGGCATGTTCCTGCCCCAGGGGGTTTCAACGCCCGAGCCCACCATGAAATCCATCTTGGTGTCAAGTTCGTTGCCCTCTATGGTCACCCCCTGCTTGAGATGATCCAGCACCGACCCCAGTTTGCCTGAATCCACGTGAAAAAACATGTCCTCCTGGAGGGTGTTGCCCGAAATCCGGTAGTCCTCGGTAAAGACCAGAAGATTATCCACCCCGGTCTCATGGGCCTGGGTCAGATCTTTCTGGAGCTGATACCGGTTCTTGTCCCGGGTGGTGGTCTGGAAAATGGCATTGAACCGGTGTTCCTTAAGCAGCTCACAGGTTTTAATGCTGTCACCGACCACGCCTTCCAGTTCGGTTTCCTGGATAGAGACCCCGTCAACCCGTCCCCTGACCTTACTTAAACTCTCAATAAGGGCCTGGGGCTCTTCATCACCGAGCGGGGCCTGGATCTCAGAGGTAACCACAAATCTCTTTTTTTCCAAAGATTCCTTTAAATTCATGATCTGCCTCCTTTATTATTTTAATCCAAGCAATTTAGCCACTTCGTCTTTGAGCTGGGGAAGCGGCAGGGGTTTGGAAAAGCAGACATCTGCCCCGTTTTCCTTCATCTGGGCAAATTTCTCGTCATCAAGATAGGCTGACAACACAATAATTTTCGTATCTTTGGTCTTTGCCTTGGTTTTGATCTCTTTACAGACCTCATACCCCTTGATATCCGGCATCATGATATCAAGGATCACCAGGTCCGGATGAAAAT
>JAKSAX010000011.1 GCA_022361395.1 Desulfobacterales bacterium
GTTCCCGGTCCGGATGGGCCTGTGCCCAAGGGGAGCGACCAGGCGGCCTGAATCCAGCTCATCCCTTATCAGGAAAAGATCTCCCAGGGCCACGCCAAGACCTGCCGTGGCTGCCTGGAGGGCGGCATCATCCACCTCAAATACCTGGCCCCGCTCCAGGGAAAGCCCTTCAACCCCCTGCTGTTCGGCCCAGGTCTGCCACTCTTTTAAATCCGGGCTGTTGTGGAGCAAGGTGTGGTTGCGGAGGTCCTCCGGGGTGTTGATGGCGCGGCCTTCCTTTAAAAGGGCAGGGGAACAGACCGGCACCAGTTGTTCCCTGAGGATTTTTTCACGGCTGACACCGGGAATGTCAATACCCAGGTGGGTAATTCCGGCATCAAAGTTTTCACGGGCAAAATCCGCATTAATGCCTGAGGTGGTCAGGCGGACCCGGATATCCGGGTAAAGGGACTGGAAGTGATGGAGCCGCGGGATAAGCCACCGGATGGCAAAGGTGGGATGGACTTTCAGGCTCAGGTCCCGGCCCTGGTTTTTCAGCTTTTCCACGGCCCCTGTCATGATGCCAAAGGCCTGGGTAAGGGGGGGCAGGAGCAGCAGGCCCTGGTCCGTGAGCTTAAGGCGCTTGTGCATCCTGTGAAAGAGGATGACGCCCAGCTGGGCTTCCAGCTGTTTGACCTGCCTGCTGACTGCACCCTGGGTAACGGAGAGTTCCCTGGCTGCCAGGGTGAAGCTTCCGTGCCTGGCCGCCGCCTCAAAGACCCGGAGGGCATTGAGGGAGGGCAGGGTGGTGTTGTTTTTGTCTTGCATGAGTTTTAATCATCCATCCCATGTGTTAAAATCGTTTGACGGCATCTATTAATATGGTTTTAATATAAAATCAAGCACCGGGGTGAGCCACAGGGGTAGCCCATAAAAAATCATCTAAGGATCGGCTCCCAAATTACCGGATTTTTTTTAAAAGATCCGGTTGGGATATTTTTACAAAAGACCCAGAGGGGAGTAACGATCCTTAAAGAAAACATAAGGATGTGACACATGAAAGCCAAAGAATTAATTGACCTTGAAGACAAGTTCGGGGCAAAAAACTATAAACCCCTGGATGTGGTTCTTTCCAAGGGCGAGGGTATCTGGGTATGGGATGTGGAGGGAAACAAATACATGGACTGCCTCTCTGCATATTCCGCCGTCAACCAGGGGCATTGCCACCCGAAAATCCGTCAGGCCCTTGTGGACCAGGCGGAAAAACTGACGCTGACATCCCGGGCATTTCGCAATGACCAGCTGGCCCTTCTTTACGAAGAACTCTGCGAACTCACCGATTCCCATAAGATGCTGCCCATGAACTCCGGGGCGGAAGCCGTTGAAACCGTGATTAAATGCGCCAGGAAATGGGGCTATGAATCAAAGGGTGTTTTAGAGGGCCAGGCAGAGATCATTGTCTGTAAAGACAATTTCCACGGCCGGACCCTGTCCATTATCGGATTTTCCACGGATGAGAATGCCCGCCAGAACTTCGGCCCCTTTACCCCGGGTTTCAAGACCATACCGTTTGGCGATGCAAGAGCGCTTGAAGATGCCATCACCCCCAATACCGTTGCCTTTATGGTAGAGCCGGTCCAGGGCGAGGCCGGCGTCATTATCCCGCCTGAGGGATATCTCCGGGATGTCCGCCGCATCTGCACGGAAAAAAATGTCCTGATGATTCTGGATGAGATTCAGACCGGCCTGGGCCGGACCGGAAAGATGCTGGCCGAAGAGCATGACGGGGTGCAGGCGGACCTGACCCTCATCGGCAAGGCCCTGTCCGGCGGGTTCTATCCCGTGTCAGCCGTATTGTCCAATGACGAGGTCCTGGGGCTTCTCCAGCCCGGGCAGCACGGCTCCACCTTTGGCGGCAATCCCCTGGCCTGTGCCGTGGCACGGGCGGCCCTGAAGGTTCTGGTGGACGAGAAGATGATTGAAAATGCCGAAGAGATGGGTGCCTATTTCCTTGATCAGCTTAGAACCATTGAAAACGACGCCATCAAAGAGGTCCGCGGTATCGGTCTCATGATCGCCATTGAGCTGAAAGAGGGGGCACCGGGCGGTGCCAGGGCCATCTGCGAAGCCCTGATGGAGATGGGTATCCTCTGTAAAGAGACCCATACCTATACCATCCGGTTCGCTCCCCCCCTGGTCATTACCAGGGCGGATATTGACTGGGCCATGGAAAAGATCAGGAAGGCCTTTGCCTGATGCGGTCCGGGGATTGATTTACAAGGGGGGCTGTTCAGCCCCCCTTTGTTATTACACCTCTTCATCAAGCAGCTGATCCAGAATCTCCTGGGCGTCTGCCACTATTCCTGCACACAGCCCGCTTTCCCTCAGTTTCCCCATCTGTCCGGGGTCGCCGGGATTAACCTGGTTTTCCATCAGGATTTCGCGGCATTCAATGGTTTTCCTGCGGCACTTGAACCTGTGGCAGAACTCCTGGGTTACCAGGGCGCAATGTTCATTGGTGTACCGGTCCCAGGATGTGCTGCTGCCGAATTTCAAACCCGCAACCATAATGGCCCCGGCCACGGCCCCGCAGGTCAGTCCCTGGGAGATGCCGCCGGCAAAACCGGTGGCAAGCATTGAGGCTGTCTCCTGTGAAATGTTGAATTTGCTTGAATAGGCCATGATCATTGCCTGTGAGCAGGAATGTCCTGCCATGAGATAGTCAACCGCATTGTGTGATTTTGTCATGATGGGTTCCTTTTCAGCGTTTATTGTTTGTCACTACTGGTGACTTTTTGGATAAAAAAATACCGGGAAGCCCCGGATTTGATCTTACGCGATCCCTTACCGGGAGAAAATGCCTTTGAGCAGCAGGTCGATCCCCTGTTCTATTGATTTCCAGCCTTTCCGGGTTCTCATGTCAATGCCGCCCACAACCGGGTAGATTCTTGACTTGATGATGAGATGGTTGACTGCCCCGCCCATCAGGATGACAATGGACGACAGCACCGGGGCATCCGGAATCCTGTCCAGGGCGTCGAAATACTCAAGTATGGTTCTGACCCGGATGTACTCCAGCTGCTCGGAAAGCTCGTTTTTTTCAAGCAGCTCCCAGGCCAGGATATCCTGGGTAACCGGGCGTTTTCTGAGTGCTGCGGCATAGGCCTTAAAAAAATGGGCCACCTGGGCGTCCGGCGGCATGGCCTTTACCTTTTCAGGCTCCGTTCCCATAAGCTCATCCACGCCGGGCCAGAAATCAACCGTCCGGCTGAAGGCTGCCACAAGGCCGGGCATGCCGTTGAAGTAGCGGTAGATCAATACCTTGTCCACACCGGCTTCCCTGGCCACCTTGTTCACCCCCAGGCCTTTAAATCCGCCCTTGGAAAGGAGTTTGCCCACAGCATCTATCAACCGTTTTTTGGTCTCTTCTTTTTTATCGGTCATGATATCCTCTTATAATAAAAGTCACCACTGGTGACAAAATAGAGACAATAAAAACCATTGTCAATAAAAAAAGAAAAGAAGGAAGAAAGTCTGCTGAAATAATCCGGCCCGGCCGGAAACGGCCGGGCCCGGTTGCCTATCTCCTGTCCGGCCAGATGTCGCAGGACATCTCGGACAGTTTATACTTCTGGATCTTGCCTGAGGCGGTCATGGGGTATTCAGTGCAGAAATGGACATACCTGGGGATCTTGTAGCGGCTGATTTTGCCCCTGCAGAAATCACTGACATCCGAGGGCAGAAGATCCGCCCCTTCCTTGAGGATGACAAAGGCCCCGACCTCTTCCCCGTATTTTTTGCTGGGCACGGCTGCCACCTGGACATCCAGGATTTCATCCATGCGGTAGAGGAACTCTTCTATCTCCTTGGGATAGATGTTTTCACCGCCCCGGATGATCATGTCCTTGTGGCGGCCCGTGATGGAAAGGTTGCCGTCCCGGTCAAGAACCCCTAAATCGCCTGAGTGAAGCCAGCCGTCGCCGTCAATGGTTTCCGCGGTGGCTTCCGGGTTGTTGTAATATCCCTTCATTACGGAGTAGCCCCGGCAGCAGACCTCCCCCTGGGCGCCGGTTGGCAGTTCGCTGCCGGTTTCCGGATCAATGACTTTCACCTCTATATGGGGCAGGGCCCGGCCGACTGTCTCCACCCGTACCCGGACATCATCATTGATCCGGGTATAGGTCATCACCGGTGAGGCCTCGGTGAGGCCGTAACAGATGGTGACATCTGTCATGTGCATCTTTTCGATTACCTGCTCCATGACGTGGACCGGGCAGTTGGAGCCGGCCATGATGCCTGTGCGAAGGGATGAAAAGTCGAATTTGCTGAACATGGAATGATCCAGCACGGCAATGAACATGGTGGGTACCCCGTAGAGGGCCGTACATTTTTCCTGTTCCACCGAAGCCATGACCTGGATAGGATCAAACCCTTCCAGGACCACCATGCAGGTGCCGTGGTTTACCGCGGCAAGCACCCCCAGTACACATCCGAAGCAGTGGAAAAGGGGAACGGGGAGGCAGAGCCTGTCATTCTCAGTAAA
>JAKSAX010000602.1 GCA_022361395.1 Desulfobacterales bacterium
CACAACCGCCAGGTGCTGTTCGATAAACACATGGGGATGGGCAAGGGCCCGGCCGGAAATGCCGGGGAACAATACCAGTGCGAAAAAAAAGAAAAGGCCTGCGGCCAGGGCGGTGCATCTTCCGGGCCGAGGGGTGATTTCCATAAAGCAGGGGGTGGGCAATGCGCGGTTCATACAAGGGTTATAATACGGAACCGGCCCTGTTTTCAACACTTTCCGGGGATACGGGCCTGCCTGTCCTGTGGTAACGTTCCGTTTTTATTTTGGAATCGGACGTTTGTGAGAAATCCCGGGAGAATTCACAGGATGGGAATTGTTCTTAGGCATGGCTTGTGATATAGGATACTGAATTTAATCAGATATATAATGGGCTTGCGAGCCAATACAGCAAAGATAAGGAGATCATCATGAGTCTGAAAGAAGAACTGGAAGAAAAAGCAGAAGAGTGTGATGCGCCGGAAGAATATATCGGTGTGGCCAAAGAGATCGTCGCTGGCCTTGACGATAAGGAATGGGCGGCTGAACTTCTTGAGGAAGGTGCGGAATGGGCGGAAACCTATGAGGACTCCGTAACCTATGCCGGTGCTGCCAAAGAGATCCTCGGGGATGACGAAGTGGCCACCACCTTTCTTGAAAACGGCAAAATGCTCTGCAACTCTCCGGCCGACTTCCTGGCACTGGGCGCTGCCGCCGGTAAACTGGGCCTGGACGATCTGGCCAAGGAAATCGGCGAAGCTGCCATGGGCAAATGCACCAAGCTGACCGACTTTCTGGAGTTGAGCAACAGCCTGGCAGACAGTGATCCTGAAATGGCCCAGGCTGTTCTGGACAAAGCCTTTGATAAATGTACCAAGCCCGAGGATTTTGTCTCCTTTGCCAAGTCCATCCTGGAGATGTCCGGGGATAAAGACAAGGCAAAAGAGATCTATGCCAAGGGTATGGATGCCGCCAAAACTGCTGCGGATTTCAACGCCCTGGCAGCCGGCGCCATTGCCGACCTGGATGACAAGGACCTTGCCCGTGCCATTTTTGAAAAAGCCCTTGCCTCCCTTGAAAAAGGGGATGAGCTTCTCAAATTTGCCGAAATCGTCAAAGAACAGCTGGATGACAAGACCTTCCTCCTCTCTGTCTACAAAAAGGCAGAAGAGCAGTACACGGATTTCAGTGACTACCTGAAACTGGCCAAGGCCGGATACGAAAACACAGAAGATAAAGCCTTTGCTTCAAGCGTATACCAGAAAGCCGCTGCCACCAATCCTGACTGCGGTCAGCTTGTGGCCCTTGCCGTTGCCCTGGCAAAGGATCTCGGTGATACCGAGGCAGCCATTCCCGTTCTCAAACAGGCGGAAGGCGCCATCAAGAACAACGATGATTTTATTAAGACAGCAGATGCCATCGTTGATATCGCTGCTGATGACAAGGAATGGGCAGAGGCGGTTTCATTCCAGAAAGAAAAACGTGAAGAGTTTAAGAAGTTGTACGAAGGGTTCAGCCTCAGGGAAGCCGAGAGCAAAACCTGCTTCCCCATGCGTCAGCTGGCCAATGAAGTGGTCAGGGAAACCGGTGATACCTACTATGCTGCAAAACTTTATAAACTGGCCCAGGACCTTACCCTGCATTTCAGCGATTTCATCAAGCTGGCTGCCGCCATCAGTGAAGATCTCGGCAACGAAGAGTGGATCCGGGAAATCTATACGGGCCTTGTTGACAAGTGCAAGGGGCTTGGCGATTACAATACCCTGACCGGCGCCATTATCGCCACCCTGAAAGATGATGCATGGGCAAAAGAGATTTACACAGGCCTCGGCGACAAAGCTGCCACCAACAGTGACCGGATTAAACTTGCCGCTGTTGCCATGGAAAAATTCAACGACAAAGACTGGGCTAGCAGCCTTGTTGATGCCGCTGAAAAAGAGTGCGCCACACTTTATGATTTTACCTTTGTGGCCGGTGCTGCACTCAACCTGCTTGGTGACCGCGACCGTGCATTGAAACTCTACGAAGCTGCCGAGGGCCTGTGCAACGACAAGCAGGAATATGCAAGGCTGGTGGGTATTGTTAAAGAGCAGACCACGGATAAGGGAATCCTCTCTTACCTGCTGAACCTGGCCCGGAAAAAACTGACCGGATTCAGCGATATGATCTTCCTGGCTGAAACCTATCTCCTGGTGGCGGGTGATGCAGAAACCGCAGTTGCAGTATATGAGGAAGCTGAAGGAAAAGCTCTGTCAAACGGTGCGCTTTCACAGCTGGGAACCAGTGTTGCCAACCGCTTGGATGATTCCAATTGGGCATCCCGGATTCTCGGGAAGATTAACTAAAACAACAAAAAGTTTTGTTTGCAAAACTTTTTGTTGACATGCTGAAAAATATTAGGTAGGTTGTATCTAAACCCATTCAACAGTACGACATTGGTTTAAATAGCCTCCTTCATAGTCTAAAGGCTGCCGGATTTGCCACCGGCAGCCTTTTTTCTTTTAAACTACTATTTTTGAGCCTGTGGAGAATCCGGATATCCGGTCTTTCAGTATATTTTTCAGATAGGCATAGGCTTTGGGGCCGGTACAATGGCCGGTGTGAAATTCTGTTCCCTGAAAGGCCAGGAGTTCTTCGGCCAGAAGGTCAAGACGGCCGGGCGGCTCTGTCTGCCGGGTAACGGGGTTGAACAGATGAAATCCTCCCACAACATGATCAATGCGGGCCAGTCCGGTCCGTCTCAGCACCGTGGTCACCATATTCCCTATGCCAGAGTGGGAGCAGCCTGTGATAAGTATGGTTTTATCCTCTTCCCTGACCAACAGGGCCAGTTCATGGGAGAAGTCGTCTTTTGCCTTTTTACCGCGGGCATCCTGCCTGTAAAGGTTTTTATTTCCTCTGGGAACAAACCCGTCTGAGTCAAACCCGGTAAAGATCTCCAGTGAATCTGAAATGCGGGTGTCTGCTGTAACGGATCTGCATTGCTTTGCGTCTAAGGAATCCGCTTCCAGCCCGATCTCCTTGGTGAACAGCCAGAGCAGCCGGGCATAAAACCGGTCCGCGGCACCCTCTGCCATGAAAATTTCAGCACGGGGATTGGCTGCCCTAAAATCCGCAAGCCCCCCGCCGTGGTCCCGGTGGCCGTGGGAGAGAAATGCCAGGTCCACCCCGGCCAGATCAATGCCAAGGTTCCGGGCATTGTGTATCAGCGTATGGTCCGGCCCCATGTCAAAGAGCAGGGTGTGGTCACGGGTCTCCATGAAAAGGCAGAGCCCGTGACGGGCGGTAAGACCGGGGGCGTCACCGGAGTTTTCCACAAGACAGGTTATTTTCATTTTAGGCCTTCAGATTGTTTTTTCCATGCAGACGGAGTTTTCAAGTTTTTTATAGGGGCCGTAGTTGGGGATTACCGAATAACCGGCTTTTTTGTACAGCCCAATGGCTTCGGGCTGCCCCTTGCCGGTTTCAAGGCGCACTTTTTCGTACCCCAGGCGGGCCGCCCAGTATTCCAGAGCGGTGAGCAGGGTCTGGGCCATGCCCTCTCCCCTGAAATCAGGGGCCACATACATCCGTTTTATTTCAACCCTTCCCCTGGATATCTTTTTAAAGCAGCCGCAGGCGACCGGAATCCCGTTTTCATACCCCACCATGGCAGTGGGGATGGATTGTACCGTATTGTGGGTGTCGTATTTTGTCTGGGCATCACCGTA
>JAKSAX010000010.1 GCA_022361395.1 Desulfobacterales bacterium
ATGCGCCAGGCAAATGGATTCAAGACTGACCGTTTAAATAGGTAAGGGATCGCGCAAGAATTAGTTCACATTCTGTTTGCAAAATGCCCAATGTTTTAAAGGGTTTTATAAACAGATCAGATGAAGTTATTTTTCCGCGATCCCTATGGGGATATAGAAAAAAAATTCTTTGGTATGATACTAAAAAAGGCGGCCCCTAAAACAGGGGAACCGCCTTTTCCTTTTACAGGTTTTTCAGGTCAGATTGCCTTGGTCAGATCAGGACCTGACCTTGTTTTTCTTTGCAGGCTCATTTGAAAAACTTACCTTGTCCGAAATCCGGTCTTTCTCTTCAAGCTGATTGAGTTTGACCATCTCAAACCCCTTTATATCAACGAAAAGCTTGCCGCTGGTATCGCAGAGGCTCAGGTCGTAGACATTGGTCTCTTCCCCTGATTCTTTTTTCCGGGTAATACAATAGTAAGGGGTTTTCCTCTCCGGTGTACCGTAAAAATCCATGGATTTTATTTTATAGGGCAGTACGGTTCTTGAAGAGGTAAAGAACTCCAGAAGACCGCCGGTCTGGAACATGGCATCCACCAGAACCGGGGCGGCAACAAATTTCGGGTCTTTCACCCCTTTAAAGAATTCAGCCTCGCTCCTGTCTTCAAGGGTGGTGACCAATGTGGTGCCGTCAAAGGAGTTGATATCCACGATGGTGCCGAAGAGTCCGAACATGAACAAGCGGCTGGGGTGGTATACCAGGGACTCCATATCCCCTTCCCAGCTGATATCGGAGAATTCCGGCAGGTCAATGGTCTTTGACGCCAGCGGTGCTTTACCAAAGGTGTAGGTTCCCTGGTAGTGGATCTTCGGATCCCCCATGACCACCCCTTTGGGGTTTTTGAACACCGAGGAAATCTCACACCGGAACTCCCCTTCACCTGTGGCCTCTCCGGAAATCATCAGGTCTTTGGGCCGCCCTTTGAGCAGTTTGATCCCATAGGGAATATGGAAGTCTGACAACCCGGTAAACCAGGGGGTATCTTCAGACTGCGACCGTGCCACCTCAGCCATGGTTTCAATACCGGTGGATCCGAGGAACAGGGGCACATCTCCCATGGTATGGTCATGGAGGAAGAGATCACGCTCCAGCTCCAGGGTCCTGCCGTAGGTAACCGATGTTTTGGTCTGTTCCAAGATGTCATCCAGGAAAGGATAGGCTTTATCCGACGGATCCCCTAAAAGGCCGTCCACGTCAAAATCATAATCCATTCCGGAAAATACCATTTCAGACTCGGTTTTATCCAGCAGGTCTGCCATGAAAAATTTCACACCCTGGTCCATGGGCAGGAACTGGATCCCCCTGTCTTCCAGGACTTTTTTCACCGTTGGGTTTGTGGCCATGCCCACACCGCCCCAGGCTGTCCAG
Organism: Desulfobacterales bacterium; assembly: GCA_022361395.1. Taxonomy (GTDB): domain Bacteria; phylum Desulfobacterota; class Desulfobacteria; order Desulfobacterales; family Desulfobacteraceae; genus Desulfobacter. The sequence continues at coordinate 1,412 of JAKSAX010000010.1, forward strand.
GCATAGACCTTATAGGTCCGTTCCGGGTGTTTCTGATTCTCAAGGAACAGGGTTTTGCCGAGAAAATCGTTGGCAGCCGTATAGTCCACCTGTCCCTGGTTACCGAACCTTGCCGTCACCGAGGAAAAGGTAAAGAAAAACTTGTAATCCCTTTCCCGGGTGGCCCGGAGCAGATTCCGCATCCCTTTTACCTTTACATCAACCACCAGTTCAAAGGACCAGAGTTCCTTCTTGGGAATGAACTGGCTCATCTCCATGCCGGCGGCATGGAAGATCCCGTCGATGCGCTCACATGAATCCACTGCCCGTTTCACGGCCTCATAGTCGGTAACATCGGTGCAGATATATTCCACGGAGATCCCCAGGGATTTCAGGTATTCGATGTTCTCCACAGACTGGCGGACCCGCATGATCCGGTCCAGGGCCCGTTTGATTTCAACAGGTTTGACCCCGGGCATATCTTCCCTGAGAAGCGCCATCAGCTCCGGCTGGGAAGCTCCCTTTTCCAGGAACTTGGGATCCGTGGCATAGATATCGTTGATATCCAGGATCACCAGGTTGGTCTTATAGGTTTTAACCACCTGTTTGAGAATCTCATAGGTGATCCCCCCTGCACCGCCGGTGACCAGGAGGGTGTCATTCTCGTCAACCACCTGCTCGGTGCGGTCGGCAATGGACTGGTGCATGGACAGGACATACCGCTTTTTATTGCCGTAGCCCACCTCGCACCTTGGATCATCCCCCAGAAGCTCGCCCATGAACAGGTCAACGATCCGTTTGATGCTGTTTTTGGGCTGTTTATAGGAGAAGTCAACCACCTTAACCCGGGTGTCGGGCATCTCCTTGTTCACGGTTTTCATCAACCCCGCAAGCCCGGCAAACATGGGATGAATCTCACCAAACCCTTCCATATAGGGAAAAACCACAGAGTCAAACCCGATGGTGCCCATGATATTGCCCGGCCGGTTCAGGTCGTCAAACAGATGCTTGACCAGGACAAAGGCGGATTTGACAGTGACAGCCAGTTCCTCGTCAGAGGCGAATTCAGACTTTTCCCGATCAAAATAGTAATCCAGGGAGGCCAGGTGGATGAACCCGTTAAGGCCTTCAAGTTCGGTTTTCAGGGTTTCCATCCGCTCTTCCAGCGCCTTTACATCGGAAAGGTCAAGGGTCAGGTCGGCCTTCCGGCCTTTTTTACCCTCCGGGGTATGGGCCAGTGTTACGGTTTTTCCGCCAAGGGATTTGATCTTTTTAATCACGGCCTTTGCAAAGCCGTGGTTGTCCAGGGAGACCAGGATGGTCTTGTTCTTGAGGTCTGCCATCTGTTTCCCGGGCATCTCCGCTTCATCCGCCCTTACCACCAGCCGTTTAATGGGCGAGGCAGGATCCGGGAAGATATCCCCGGAGGCAGGGGCCTCAACAGGCTCGGCAGGAGCAGCGGCAGCCGGCTCGGTACCGGACCCTGTTGCAGGAATGGTTTCAGGAACGGAAGCAGCGGTTCTCTGATCGATATATGCCGCCAGTTTGGCAATGGTATTCAGGTCCCGGAGTTTCAGGTCTTCCGGTACGGGAAACCCGAAGGTTGAGGCCACCTTGGCAAAGATCTCCACCTGTTTTACCGTGTCAATTCCAAGATCCGCTTCAAGATCCAGGTCATCTTCCAGCATATCCGCCGTATATCCGGTCTGGACGGCAATCACCTCTTTTACCGTATCTGCCACATTGTTGCCCGGCACTTCGGAGCCGGTTGCAGGCGTAACCGGGGCAGATGCCTCAGGTACGGCCGGTGCCTCAGCAGGTGCTCCGGCGGAAGTACCGGTGGTTCCGGTTTTCTCTGCAATATAACCGGCCAGTTTGGCGATAGTGTTCAGATCCCGGAGCTTCAGGTCATCAGGCACGGCAAAGTTAAAGTTGGAGGCGATCTTTGCAAAGATCTCCACCTGTTTTACCGTATCAATCCCAAGATCTGCCTCAAGGTCAAGATCATCCTCCAGCATATCTTCTGCATAACCGGTCTGCTCGGCAATCACGGCTTTCACTGCCCGGGCCGGGGAGTCACCGGCCTCAGCCGCAGGGACAACAGGGGCTGCAGAGACTTCAGCAACAGAGGCGGCCGGCGTCTGTACAGGAGATGCACCGGCTCCGGTCTGGGCCGTGACATATTCGGCCAGCTTGGCAATGGTGTTAAGGTCCCTGAGTTTCAGATCATCAGGCACTGAAAAGCCGAAGGTAGACGCTACCTTGCCGAAGATTTCCACCTGTTTTACCGTGTCGATCCCAAGATCTGCTTCAAGATCAAGATCATCCTCCAGCATGTCTTCCGCATAACCGGTCTGTTCGTCAATCACGGCTTTGTCCCGGCCGGCAGTCTGTGTCCCGTCCGCTGCTGGTGCAACCGGAGCTGCAGG
>JAKSAX010000009.1 GCA_022361395.1 Desulfobacterales bacterium
CAGACCGGAAATCCGGCAAGCTAAAAGGGCTTTATCTGCCTCATTACCACAGTGCCTTTGCAGGGCTTACCCCTAAACAGGCAAAAAACTGGCAGATGACCTGCATCATGATCCTGGTCAAATGGGTTGAAATCATCGGCACCGAAGATGAAAACGCCTTGGTCGTTGCCTGTCATAAAAAATCATTCAGGCAGATCCACCACTCCCGGCAGGCCATATCCTACATCGGAAAATACTTCTCTAAAACCAGTGAAGTTGAAGACGAAAACGGGGAAGTAATTTCTATTGGCCGGGCCTGGGGATATGCAAAGGTCTTAAGAAAAGAGATCCCTGCCCCACATCACTTGTTCCTAAATAAAGACGAGGCCATCAAGTTCAGGCGGTTCTTAAAAAAATATAAACGGCTCCGACCAAATGAGAAATTTATCGGAACCTATGAACAGGTAACCAATGGGTATTCTACTTACCTGTTCTCCGATGAAACCACGCTATTGCGGTTTTTAATGTCCATAGGCGTGGATATCAACCAGGATTCTGGAATCCCATTTTAAATAAAGCGATACAGAGAACCATGAGATCCCAATATATTGACATACATAATCCAACAGGGATAATGACTGTTAAAGAGGTGGCCCATTTTCTCCATAAATCCAATAGCTGGGTTTATAAAAACTGGAAGATCTTGGGTGGCAGGAAACTCGGAGGTTCTCTATTTTTTCCAAACAAGGAGGATCTCTATGAGTGTATATTTCAGACAGAACAAAGGATGGAGGTACGATTTCACCCGAAAAGGAATTCGGTACACCCAATCGGGTTACAAAACCAAACGAGACGCCAAAAAAGCCGAAGCTCAAAAGCGGGAAGAACTGGACAGTCCCATGATGCAACTGGAAGAGATGACAGCCCTAACAGACATGGTCTTCTTGAATCTGGTTAATAAACGCCTGGATCATATGCAGGCATACAATTCTCAAAGCCACTATAAGGACCAAACCTATCTCGCCAAAAGATGGGTAAGACAATGGGGAAAAATGCGTTGCAGCCAGATCACACTTGAAATGGTTGAACACCACCTTTTGAATCGACGTCGGGAAACATCAGCAAGCACGGCCAACCACGATCTTAGGAACCTACGGGCATTATTTAATTTTGGTCTGCACCCAAAGCGAAGATGGATTATGACCAATCCAACTGCAGGGATTGAGTTTTTCCCCGTTGAGAAAAGAATTAAATATGTCCCGCCAAAAGAAGATGTTTTAAAGGTCATCCTTGCAGCCGACAAAGACACACAGGATTATCTTTGGACGATCTTTCATTCAATGGGAAGAATGTCTGAGATTAACCGCTTAACCTGGCAGGACATCAATTTTGATGACAAAAGCCTGATCCTATACACCAGAAAGAAAAGAGGCGGTCATTTAACCCCCCGTAAGGTACCGATGACTGATAAACTGTTTGATGTCTTGTCATATCGTTTTAAGCATCGTGATAAAAGAAAACCCTGGGTATTCTGGCACCGCTATTGGAGCAAGAAAACCAAGGAATGGGTTGAAGGCCCATACGCTGACCGAAAGAAAATTATGGAATCGCTCTGTAAAAAAGCCGGGGTTAAATATTTCAGGTATCACGCCTTAAGACATTGCGGTGCTTCTCTGCTTGATGATGCCAATGTTCCTCTCGGATCAATTCAAAGATTTCTTGGTCATGAGAACAGACAGACCACTGAAATTTACCTTCATTCAATTGGCAATTCAGAAAGGGAAATGATCGGAGTTTTGGATTCGGATTCTAAAAAGTCTCACCCTAAGCCCCACCCCAAATAAAAAAGGCTTTCAGCCAAAAACTGAAAACCCTTGCTATTTGTGGCGCGCCCGGCGCGATTCGAACACGCGACCCCCTGATTCGTAGTCAGGTACTCTATCCAGCTGAGCTACGGGCGCCCAAACAACCAGGGATATATATCAACCTTTTCCCGGGAATTCAAGATTTTTTCTTGGAAAGTGTCATTTTTTTAAGCGTCTGCCAAAATCACCGTTTTGCCAGGGAGGTCTCCCGGGCATGATAGTGGCATATCCTGACAGCCGGAAGCAGGGGTTCAATCCGGGACACCTGAATAATTCATCATTTTTTTTATGGCATTGCTGATAATGATTTGACCTTATAGAAAAAGGCTTATATAAGGGTAGGTTGGAGATGAATGATGAACACTACATGATGCTTGCCATTGGGGAGGCACAAAAAGCTGAAGAGATAGATGAAGTCCCGGTGGGGGCTGTCATTGTGGATGACGCCGGAGAGGTTATCGGAAGGGGGTTTAACCGCCCCATATCAACCAATGATCCCACAAGCCATGCTGAAATCAATGCCATGCGCATGGCTGCTGACCGCCTGAGCAATTACCGCCTGACACAGACCTGCCTCTATGTGACCATTGAACCCTGCATCATGTGTATGGGTGCCATTATCCATGCCAGAATCAACCGTGTTGTTTTTGGTGCATCCGATCCTAAGTGGGGAGCTGTTGTTTCCCTGTATGAGATGGCATCTGATCATCGGTTAAACCACTGCCCTGAGATTGTGTCAGGCATATGTGAAGAAGAAACAAGAGCACTTATAAAGGGCTTTTTCAGGAAAAAAAGGAGACATCGTGACTAATACAGTTGTTGTCGGTACCCAATGGGGTGATGAAGGAAAGGGAAAAATCGTTGACCTGCTCAGTGAGCATGCGGATTGCGTGGTCAGATTTCAAGGCGGAAACAATGCAGGGCACACCATGGTGGTCAACGGCAAAGAGATCATCAGCCATTTGATCCCCTCAGGAATCATCCAGGCAAAAAAATGCTTTATCGGCAATGGTGTGGTTGTGGATCCGTTTGTCCTTCTGGATGAAATTGATTATCTGACGGACAATAATATTGACGTATCACCGGAAATGCTCCAGGTCAGCAACCGGGCCCACATCATCATGCCCTACCACCAGGAAATCGACAAGGCCAGGGAAGAGAAAAAGGGAAAAAATAAAATCGGAACCACAGGCCGCGGTATCGGCCCCTGCTACGAAGACAAGGCCACCCGCAGGGGAATCCGGTTCTGCGACCTCATTGACCTGGAGTTGTTCAAGGAAAAAGTCACTACCCTGATGGAAGAGAAGAACTTCTACCTGGAGCATTATTTTAAAGCAGAAACCATGGATCCCCAGGTGGTTATTGACCAGTTCATGACCATCCGGGAACGCCTTATTCCATATATTGCAGATGTGTCCGTGACCCTGTTTGAAAATATTAACCAGGGCAAGACGGTTCTGTTTGAAGGCGCCCAGGGCACTCACCTTGATATTGAGCACGGCACCTACCCGTTTGTTACCTCATCTTCAACCGTTTCCGGAAACGCAGCCAACGGTTCCGGCGTTGGTCCCGGCCAGTTGAATGAAATCATCGGGATTGTCAAAGCCTATACCACCCGTGTCGGCGCAGGCCCCTTCCCCACTGAACTCTTTGATGAAATCGGGGACAAAATCCAGAAGACCGGTGCGGAATTCGGCGCAACCACAGGCAGGAAAAGGCGTTGCGGCTGGCTTGACATGGTGGTATTGAAAAATGCGGCCCGTCTGAACAGCCTCACAGGACTTGCCATTACCAAGCTGGATGTCCTGGATGACCTGGATGAGATCAAAATCTGCACCGGTTATGAGTATGAGGGCAAAGTCATTGAACACTTTCCGCCGGAAATCAAAATACTTGAAAAATGCACACCGGTGTACGAGTCCCACCCGGGATGGAAAGAGAACACCTCCGAGATTACCGAGTATGAC
>JAKSAX010000008.1 GCA_022361395.1 Desulfobacterales bacterium
ACCAATATCTCCCTCATCATCTCCAAGGAGACTGGCAAGATCGTCTGGAGGCTGGGACCTGACTACGATACCAGCCCTGAGCTGAAAAAACTGGGGTGGATCATCGGCCAGCACCACGCCCATATGATTCCCAAGGGATTGCCCGGGGCCGGCAACATCATGATCTTTGACAACGGGGGGTGGGCCGGTTACGGCGCGCCCAATCCCCTGTCCCCCACAGGGTTCAGGTCAGCGCTGCGGGATTATTCACGGGTCATTGAGATCGATCCGGTCACCCTTGAGATCAAATGGCAGTTCAGCCCCGGGGAACTGGGCCTGGTCTTTCCCGTGGATTACAACAGGTTTTACAGCCCCTTTGTCAGCTCTGCCCAGCGTCTGCCCAACGGCAATACCCTGATTACGGAAGGGGCCAGCGGAAAGATATTTGAAGTGACCCGGGACCATGAGATTGTCTGGGAATACATCAGCCCTTACTGGGGCAAGATCCTCCCCATCAACCAGGTCTACCGGGCCTACCGGGTGCCCTATGAGTGGATCCCCCAGGTGGATCCCCCAAAGGAGACCGCCATCATCAAACCTGATGTAACCACCTACAGGATGCCGGGGGCATCGGCAATGGGCGCCCAAACCCAGGTGGATGTAGAAGGGGTAAAGCCCTTTTTCAGCGGATCAGGCATCTGCGTGGCCACGGATATGGATGACGAGGATTAAGGAGGGCTGTTATGGAGACTGTAATTTATTCAGCCACCGGGTGCATCCGGTGCAATATTGTCAAAGCCTATCTTAAGGAAAAAGGCAAAGCCTTTGTTGAGCATGATATCCGCACCCTTGAAGGGGATGCCGCCTTTAAACCCTTTTACCGGGAGAACCGCAAATCCGTGAACCGGGACAAGGGCGGAATCTTTTTTCCCATCTTCCAGGGGGACGGGGTGATCCGCCAGGATGCCGGCCCCTGCCTGTCATGGTTTATGGCCGGTGACAGGCTGGACCATGCCATCACCCCCAATAACATGGGCCACGGATGGACCGGCGGGCTCTCCCTTTCCCCTGATCTCTCCCCGGATCTTGCAGATGTTTTTTTCCAGGTCATGGAACGGCTCAAGGCCGGGGGCCTGTCCACCTTTGTCCGGACCAACGGCAACAACCCCGATCTATTGGCCAGGCTCGGCGGAGCAGGCCTTGTGGACCGGCTGGAATTCTCCCTGACGGGCCCGGCAACGGTTTACCGGGCCCTGGGAACGGACCCCGAAGCAGTGGCGGCTTCCATGGCCTGCCTGGACCGGTTTCCGGAACTTCGGGTGATCACCCGGATCGCCCCCCTTGACCTGGACGGGCAGGACCGGTGCATCACGCCTGAGGAGGCGGGCCAGGCTGCCCAATGGCTGGCAGAAGCCTCCGGAGTGAAAACCATGCCTTATCTCTTTGCCGCTGACGGTGATGACCCCCCCCTGTTGTTTAAATACAGGACCGCGGCACGCAGGTGGCAGGTAAAAGCAGACATTTTGAAAGATTCGGCAGATAAAGGAGAATAATGAAAGATCTGAGCAAGCTGAGTTTTCCCGGGGATGTGAAATTTTCCCGGGACCATGAATGGGTAAAAAAAGAGGGTGATCTCTTCATCATCGGCATCAGCGATTATGCCCAGGACCAGCTCGGGGAGGTGGTCTATGTGGAATTACCTGAGCCGGGAGACAGTTTTTCCCGGGGTGAGGAATTCGGGTCTGTGGAATCGGTAAAGGCTGTTTCCGAACTCTTCATTCCCATGGGCGGTGAAATTGTCGAGGTAAACACGGCCCTGGAGTCCGCCCCTGACCTGGTCAACTCCTCTCCCTTTGGGGAAGGGTGGATGCTCAAACTCAGGGCAGGGGAGCCGGACCAGTTCCAGGACCTTCTTCTGTCCGGCCAATATCTGAACATGCTGGGGGAATAGCCATGGCACAAGAGACCGGCAAAGGACTGCGCCTGGTGGTGATCGGGGCAGGGCCGGGAGGATATGCCGCCGCTGCCCTGGCCGCTGCCAAAGGGTGCGACACCACCCTGGTGGAGACCCTGGCCCTGGGCGGCACCTGCCTTAATACCGGATGCATCCCGTCCAAGATTCTGCGTAAATCCACGGGCCTGTTCAGGGAGATCAGGGAATCCGATACCTTCGGCATCAGCGCCCGGGAGACTGAACTGGATATGGCCGGGGTCCAGACCCGTAAAAAGGGCATCATTGCCGCCCAGCAAAAGGGGGTGGCAGGGCTCATGGAAAAGAACGGGGTAAAGCTGATACATGGAAGGGCAGCCCTTGAGGGGCGTGACCGGATCCGGGTGGATCAGCCGGGCCGGGAGG
>JAKSAX010000389.1 GCA_022361395.1 Desulfobacterales bacterium
AAAACGCACGCGGCTACCGAGTCCAAACCCGGCAGGAGAAGGCGCGGTGGCACTCCGCTACACTCCTGCCGGTCGTCCTGACCGCCAGGACCGCGAAAATTTCCGTGTCTTTCAGCCCATTCGACAATCCCCATAGACAACACTCCTGGCTTAACTATCTGTTTTCACCAGGTTTAGTTCACTACATTATGTTTAGGAGAATTCCATGGATAATAATTCAGATATATCAGACAATCCCGTTCCTACTACCTCACACGAAGATGAATCTTGGTTCCCTTCGCACTTAGTCCATTTATTTCGAGGAATTGTAACTTCGAAAAATTTTTCTCTTGGAAATTTACGATTATTTGGATGCGCACAATATGGGATTTCAGTGACTCCACCCCTCGTTGTCATTAAAAATCCCAGAGGTTTTAGATCGGAGCCATCAAGAAAAAACGAATCGTACCATTCACATGTTCCGCTCAATTCTGAATACCTTTCTGATAAAAGGGTGACTGATCCTTTTTACCCTATCTATAAATCAGATTTTTTTTAAAAGCAACTTAAGAGGAGATAATCATGCGTTTTGGACAACATTCACAAACCAGGAGGGTTCCAGGCGCTGGGGGGAAAGGGTTGGAGCGGCGTGCGGGGCGGAAGGTGCCATGGACAGGCAACTCCGTTCCGCCCGCTTCTCAGACGGTCAGGACGACCGGATGAGATTAAGCGATGGCCCTTTCCGTCCAGCGCCTACTCGATACTGCGCACGCCAGGCCCCCGAAAAAATAGCCATTTTCCTTCCCGGGCAAGATTTCAGGCTTAAGCACAACCTTCCGGCGGTATACCTCAATTATTGCCCGACCAGATCAATCCCAGCCCCACATTGGGATATGTCCGGAAAGGCCCTGGCGTGGGCTTCACAGAACCGGTCTCCCCATATCTTTCCTATGATTCTGTCAAGCACAGAGCAGATGAGATCCCGGGGGTAAAAAAACGAACCACTATTTTCTAAAGACCCTGAAAAATATTTTATATCAAAGACTTTCAAACCACCACTCAGCCAGGAGTCCGGATGTTTTTTAAGAAACAGAAGAAAGAGGGTTGACATTTATAACGCAGTGCATCATATTTTCGTCATGACACAATGCGTTATATACCATCTGTGTTTAATACGAATTTTTCCAGGAGATAAAAACAATGGCCACGAAAAAATCACCAAAAACCGGCAAAGGCGCTCCCAGGTTTTATGTGACGAAAACCATAGGCGAGGTAAGGGGAAAAATTGAAGACAGGGTAAACGAATACAATGAAAAATTTATAAAAAAACCAGTAGAATCCAGCCGCGAATTCCTCTCGGATCTTAAGGCAGATCCGGTTAAAACCATTGACGATCTCATCGACGACGGCAAGGAGGCCATTGAAAAGGAGAAAAAGGCCAGGATCAAAGCTTTCCGGAAAAGTATTGACGGTAAAAAGCAGGCTGTGCGTAAAAAGATGGACAAACTCAACGCGGAGGCAAAAAAAGTATATGCCGGCATCAACAGCGACGCAAAACTGCTGGTCAAGGATGCCAAGGAGATGGGAAAAAAGCAGCTGGACAGAATTCCCATGAAAAAGGCAATTGAAAAAAAGATAACAAAAGGCATTGACGCCATCCCTTCAAAACTGAATCTTCCCTCAAAAGACGAAATCGACAACCTGGTTACCGGCATAGACGGGGTGAATAAAAAAGTGGATGCCATCAATAAAGGATTTGCAAAAACCTGAATCCAAACCTTATTTAAGAAAAGGAAAATATCATGCTGAACATTAAAAAATATGCAAACGGCCGTTTTTTCAACACAGATGAGAAAAAATACATCAAGCCTGAGAAACTTGCCGAGATGATAGAAAAGGGTGAAGAGATAAAGGTCACCCTGACCAAGACCGGGAAAGACATAACCGATAAGGTCATTGCCCAGTTTTCCAAAAAAGAGGAAACTAAAAAGCCCAAAGAGAAACCCGAACTTCCCTTCCTGAAAACCGACAAGCTGGTAAAATGGGTGGGCGACATGATTGATTCAAAAATCGAAAAGGTCATGGATATCGTAAACCTGCCCTCCCGGGACCAGGTTGTCACACTGGATAAAAACATCCGGGAACTGAACAAAAAGATAGACGCCCTGAAATTGTCCCAGGAAAAAGCTGCACCAAAAAAGGCCGCACCCAAGAAAAAAGCCGCGCCTGCAAAACCGGCATCCTCCAAAACCGGCAAAAAGCCGGCTGCCGGAAAAAAAGAGGCGCCTAAGGCCTGACCAGAAACTGCACCGCGCCTTGACAATTACTGCCAGAGCATAGAAATATAGCCCTGCATTTAAAACAACACCAGGGTTGCTTTGGAGGAGAACATGCACCGTATAAAAAAGTATGCAAACAGGAAACTTTACGACACAACAGATAAACGATATATCTCCAGGAAACGGCTTTCCGAACTGATCAAACAGGGCCAGGACATTGTCATTACAGACAATGAAACCGGGGAGGACCTCACCGCATCCATTGTGTCTGGACTGATTGCAACAACCAGCGGAAAGGCAGGCGGCAGCGTCTCCTCCGGCGTCCTGATCCAGCTCTTCCGGAAGGGGGGAAGCGCCCTGACCGACTATGCAAAGCGGTACGTCTCCCTCTGGCAGAAATCCCTTACCCTGGCAGAAGATGAAATCGACAGCATGGTTAAATCCCTTGTAAAAAACAAGGAATTGACCAAATCCGAGGGAAATCGACTGAAAAAGGAAATTACCGGATACACCACCTCCATCAAGGACTGGATTTCAGATACCGTGGACACCAGGCTGAAAGAGGTGCTGTCCGCCACAAACCTGGCCACAAAAGACCAGGTTGCGGAGTTAAGCAAGCGGGTCAACCTTCTGGAAGAAAAACTGGAACAATTCGAAAAGATGGCGGAACGAAAACCCATGGATTGAAAATCATCATGCCAACACCATAAAGGAAAAAACATATTTCCGGAATACTTTGAATTGCCCGAAGACGAACTTGAGTTGACACTTCCGGAATAAAATGGGTGGTCACATATTCCCTGGATTAACGCAAATTAATCCAAAAAGGAGAATGAAATGACCACCCAAGAAAAATTGATCAAACGTAAATTGAGCATACTT
>JAKSAX010000007.1 GCA_022361395.1 Desulfobacterales bacterium
ACCATTACATTTAAAGATTCCTGGGTAAACTGGCCCGGCTACACCAGTGACCAGGGAGACGAATACGGCACACCCAAGATCGAAAGCCTGAGTGTTCACCTAAGCCAGACCGGAAAATTAAAATCCGTTGATATTCAGCTCCACGATTCCACCACCTGGATCGAGTTCAACTCATTGTTCATTAACTCCCATGCCGTTACTTCCAATTCCACCCAGTGGGATGACTGGGATTTCTTTGCCCATGACGGCGGATCACGCAATGCCAAATATACCCAGGGCGGAACAAAGGTTGTGCCCGGTGACGGAATTTACACGGTTGACACGGACGGATACCGCTATTCAATGACTAAGGATTCAAACCAGGTGCGGAGCAACAATCCCAACGGGATCAACAAGAATGACCTGAATGCCATAGCCGGATATGACGGCCGGGGCTGGGAACGTTCAGACCTGGATCCCTACCTGATGTCCTATAGTTTTGAAGGCATTGAGGGACTGGACATTGACCTGTCCCACGGATTCGGAATCGCATTTGCCCCCTATTGTGCCAACGATCTTATCGGCGGCAGCTGGGACGGAATGAATCCCGTGCCCGAACCCGCGACCATGGCCCTCCTGGGTATAGGACTACTCGGACTTGCAGGCATAGGACGGAAACGCCTGAAAAAATAACCGGCCGTCACAAGATAAACGTTAAAGGGCATGCTGTAACGGCATGCCCTTTTTGTTTGCCTTGCCTGTTCAGATAAAAACCAACGACAAAACTTCAATTCGCCCGGCCCCGGATTTATCCCCAACCCGCCGGAGATGCAGGTGATATAAATCGCACACCTGGATTTTCTGCCCGCCTGCATTATACTAAATAGAAAAGATCCATTCACATCAGACTGTTTTAAAGGACAATATCATGATTAAAAGTCTGAATATCAGATACCGCGGTAAAGGGGACCTTTTGCCTGCCCGGGAAACAGCGGAAGGCTATGGTTCTGATCAGATATTGCTCCAGGTGTTTTGCGGTGTTCCGGATACAAAGGTTGCGGAAAATTTAATTGAGGAAATCCGCTCCTCGTTTCCTGGGACAGCCATCATAGGAACATCCACGGCAGGTGAAATTATGGATGGCCAGGCTCTTGATGAAGAGATCATTGTCAGTTTCAGTTTTTTCTCCCATACCAGGGTACGGACAACACTCATCACCCGGAATGACGATCTTGCACAGGCCGGCAAGGACATCGCCACCTCTGTCAAGCAGGAGGACACAAAGGCCCTGATCCTGTTCGGATGCGGACTCAAAAAGGGTAAGCTCATAAACGGGACCCCACTTCTGGCCGACATTCAATCCCGGATGCCGGGGGTGGTCATCGCCGGCGCACAGGCCGGAGACAACGGCAAAGGAAGGTTCACATTCGTCTTTACGGAGGAGGGAATCACCCGGACAGGGGTGGCGGCGGCCGCCCTGTCCGGCAGCAGGCTCAGGGTCAACAACACCTGCAATCTAAGCTGGGTGCCCATCGGTAAAAAGCTGACCATCACCCGGGCAAAAGGGCCCCGGGTATACACCATTGACAACCGGTCTGTCTACGACTTGTACTGCCACTGTCTCGGCAGGGAAGTCGCTGATAATCTTCCCCTCTCTGCCGCAGATTTTCCCCTGATCATCAACCGGGACGGGATACCCATGGCCTTGCATGCAACAGGGGTAAATGAAGACGGCTCCTTTGACTATATCCACGATTGTCATGCAGGCGAGCAATTACAATTCGGATTCTGCCATAGAGGCCTTTTGGCCCTGGAAGGCGAAATCACCCGTAATAAACTCCGAAAATTAGAAGCAGAGGCCATATTTGTCTACTCCTGTGCGGCCCGCAAGCGGATATTGGGGGAAGAGATCTCCATTGAACTGGCCGCCGTATCGGATCTGGCACCCTCAGCCGGTTTCTTTGCCTATGGGGAGTATTTTTCCCATAACACGCGAAAGGCATATTTTTTCAGCCAGACCATGACAATACTCACCCTGTCTGAAACCGAACCCGGTAAACACCACCGGGCTGCCCCGGTCTCAAAGCCAGATCACCAGCCGGATGAATCCAGGGAATTGAGAACCCTTCGGGTACTTCACCGCCTCATAGACACCTCTGCCGGGGAAATCGAAACCATCACCCGTGAACTGGCAGGGCTCGCAAGAAAGGATTCCCTCACAGGGCTTGCCAACAGAAGACGGTTTAACGAAAACCTGGCCGGGGAACTCCGGCGGCGCCTGAGAAGCTACTCCCCACTGTCCCTGATTCTTCTGGATGCCGATCATTTCAAAGCGTACAACGATATTTACGGTCATGCCTCAGGAGATGACTGTCTCAGGGGGATTTCCCAGGTCATCGGCACCATTGTCAAACGGCCGTCAGACACAGCCGCACGATACGGAAACCAGGAGTTTGCCTGCATCCTGCCGGATACTGATTTTTGCGGCGCCATGAAAATTGCCGGAGAAATCAGGGCCGGAGTGGAAGCCCTGGCCATCCCCCACAAAGGCTCTCCAGTTGCGGATTCCGTCACCGTAAGTCTCGGACTCCTCACTCTGGATGCCTGCGACAACCTAAGTCCGGGAGAGTTTGTGGATGCCTGTGACCGGCTCCTGTATCAGGCAAAATCCCTTGGCAGAAACCAGATTGCAGCAGACCGGATGGATTAATGCTGCTAAGATGAAAATCATCACTTGCCCGGCCATGGCCCTGAAAGAATCCCCCATTATTCCGGAAGCCGGGAAAGAGCGCTGTTAATGCATTGTGGGAATTCCTATTTTATAGTATTGAACTCAGATGGCACCAGGACCCCGTAAAACTTCCGGCAGCAGTTTCCAAAGGGCAACCTTTGCGCGGCTTCTTTACCATCTTCACCCGATAAAAATCCCGGAAGCTGCTCTGGATTTAAAACGGACATTCGGCCTGGGAGGCATGAGCCTGGTTCTGATACTGCTCCTGGCCCTGTCAGGCTCCATGATGCTGTTTGTATACAAGCCCTTTCCCCGGGAGGCGTATGAATCCGTCGTTCTCCTCCAGGAGGCCTATGTATTCGGCAGGTTTGTCCGGGCCCTCCACTATTTTTGCGCCAACCTCCTGGTCATCACCTCTGCTGCCCACATGCTCCGGGTATTTTTCACCCAGAGCTTCCACGGCCCAAGGAAATCCAACTGGATCATCGGACTGGCCCTTCTCCTGGCCGTCCTTTTTTCCTGCTTCACAGGCTATCTTCTGCCCTGGGATCAGACCGCCTACTGGGCGGTTACCGTCTGCCTGTCCATGTTCGAGTATCTGCCGGTCCCCGTATCCCTGGAAACCACTCTCCGAACACTGCAGGTATTTTTTACCCTGCACACCACCCTGATCCCCATCTTCTTTATGGTGTTTTTACCCCTGCACTTCTGGAAAATACGTAAAGCCCGGGGCATAGGCCTGCCGGAAGAGGATAAAGGATCATACGGCCGTTCCCCTGTCCCGGCCGTGGACAACCTGGTGCCCAGAGAGCTGACAGCAGGCCTTTTACTTATTGCCCTGGTCATGGTGCTTGCCGCACTTTTTAAGGCCCCTCTCGGCGGAATGGCAAACCCGGGGCTCAGCCCCAACCCTGCCAAGGCGCCCTGGTATTTCATGGGGTTCCAGGAGATGCTGCTCCATTTTCCCCCGGTTGTTGCAGTACTGGCGGCTCCCCTGGCCCTGCTGATTTTATTCCTGACGATTCCCTATCTCAACTACCCGGTCACCTCACCCTGCCCCTGGTTCATTTCCGGACCGGGCAGGATAACGGGAGGGATCGCCTTTTTTGCAAGCCTCCTGCTCACCCTGGTTATGGTGGTTGCCGGACAAGGGGGGACAGGCCCGGCCTGGCTGGTCCTTGTTGCCGGTATACCGGCCCTTACCATCTGGCTTAAAACTCAATTCAGGCTCCGCCTTAACGAAGTTATCCAGACATTAGTCATCCAGATTGTGACCATTTACCTCACCCTGGCCCTGACAGGTTCCATATTCAGGGGGGAAGGCATGAGACTTACCGGAGGGCCCTTCTGAATGAAGCAGAGACAAAAGGAGGGGGCCCTCCGAGCAGAATCGAAAATCCGGCACAGGCCCAGGCGCTCCTTTTTAAAATTCATCTGGACATCTTTAGGCCTTGTTGCATTGGCAGAGGTTATTTTTCTCTACTTCTCCTTCCTGCTTCCCCCCGGGAAAAATCAAAAAAAACAGGGGACGGCAATGTTTCCCGCAGGTGCGGTCGGCAATTACCGCCCAGGCTCGGTCACGGCATTTACGCGGGGGTTCTTCTACCTGGCCTGTCAGGAAGACGGCGGATTTCTGGCATATTCAAGCAGATGCACCCACCTGGGGTGCACCCTGCCCTGGAATGAGAATGAAAAATTATTCATCTGTCCCTGCCACGCCTCCTCATTTGACATCCGCGGCCTTGTTGTCTCCGCCCCTGCCCCAAGGCCCCTGGACAGGTACCGGGTAAAGATTGAAAACGGAATGATCTATGTGGATACCAGCCGGAAAATAAAGAGAAAAGAGTTTCATCCGGGGGATGTCGTCTATGCGGACCAGGTTAAAACGGGAGACGGGGAACAGTCATGACCCTTGATTTTAACCGGAACACGGCCCTGAAAAAAAGATGGACTGCTACGGGCATCATTGCCGCCCTTATCATCATTCTCAGCCTGCCCCTTTATCTCTTTGTCAGGGAGAATACGGAAAAACAGCCGGCAGATTCAGTCCCCGCAGCTCCCGGATTTGTGGGGGCTCAAAAATGTATGGAATGCCATAAGCCGGAGTATGACAGGTGGAAAAACTCCCACCATGACCTGGCCATGGATATGGCTGCCGAAGGGACGGTATTGGGAGATTTCAACAATACCGAAATAAGAATCAGGGGAGAACGCACCCGGTTTTACAAAAGAGGAGGCCGTTTTTTCGTCCATACAGCAGGGCCCCGGGGCAAGGCGGAAGAGTTCCGGGTCACCCATGTATTCGGGGCCTATCCCCTCCAGCAATACCTGGTTCCCTTTCCCGGGGGACGGCTCCAGTGCCTCCCCGTTGCCTGGGATGTGGAAAAGGGCCGGTGGTATGCCCTGCCCACCTATACTGACGATTCTTCAGACTGGCTCCACTGGACAAAACCGGGTCAGAACTGGAACACCATGTGTGCGGAGTGCCACCTGACCAACTTGAAAAAAGGGTATGACAGCGAAACAGACACCTACAACACCACCTGGTCCGAGATGGATGTCAGCTGCGAAGCCTGCCACGGACCGGGCTCGGACCATGTCCGATGGGCCTCCCTGCCGGCCCTGGCACGGGGCAGGGATGAAAACCCGCGGATGGCGGTGAATACACGGGACCTCTCATCAGCGCAATTGGCCGCCATCTGTTTTCGGTGCCACTCCAGGCGGGGCACCATTGATGATTATACCTACAAACACGAAAATCTGATGGACTACCTGATCCCGGGCCTTCTGGAACCCGAACTTTACTTTCCCGACGGCCAGATCCTGGATGAGGTCTATGTCATGGGCTCTTTTACCCAGAGCAAGATGTACCTGAGGGGGGTCAAGTGCAGCGACTGCCATGATGTCCACAGCCTCAGCCTGAAACAGGGGGGAAATACGCTCTGCCTGTCCTGTCACAGGAAAGATACCTACGACACCCCGGACCACCACTTTCACAAGAAGACCCATGAGGGCAAAGACAGCCCCGGTGATGATTGTATCCAATGCCATATGCCCGAACGGACATACATGGGCATTGACAACCGGGCAGACCACAGCCTGAGAATCCCCAGACCCGATCTGACCCTGGCCTATGGTATCCCGAACGCCTGCAACGCGGCAGCCTGTCACGGAGACAAGACAGCGGAGTGGTCCGGCCGGCACCTCAGAAAATGGTACGGGGAAAGAAAACGCCCCCATTATGCCTATACCCTGGCGGAGGGACAAAAGGGTGCCCCGGAGGCGCTGTCCGGTTTGGTACGCCTGTCCCGGGACAGCCTGACACCTGTCATAGTCAGGGCCACGGCCCTGTCATTGCTCCGGCATTATCCGGGACCGGACGGCCTTGCCGCCCTGGAACAGGCACTCATGGATCCGGCCCCACTGATGAGGCATACCGCCATCACAGTGATCAACCAGCACAGGTTCCCCAAAAAGGCAGACCTTATATTTCCCCTTCTTTACGACCCGGTCAGGGCCGTGCGCTTACAGGCCGCCCTGGGGGTTGCCTCCATACGGGATCTTGACCTTACCCCGGTCCAGCAGGCAAAATTCCGGGCCGGGCTGGACGAATATATACGGGCAATGAGATACACATCGGATTTTCCGGCCGGCCGTTACAACCTGGGGCTGATGTTCAGTGCACTGGGGCAGACAGGAAAGGCAATGGACGCCTACCGTGGTGCCATCCGGCTGGACGATAAGTTTGTTCCGGCCAAAAACAACCTGGCCATGCTGTACAACCGGACAGGACAAAACCGTGAGGCCGAACAGCTGTTAAAAGAGATTCTTGAAGACCGGCCTAAGCTGTATGAGGCGGCATACTCCCTGGGGTTGCTCCTGACGGAACTGAAGAAGTTCCGGGAAGCGGCGGTTTACCTTAAAAAAGCAGCCGGAGGCCTTCCGGGACGGGCCCGGGTTCATTATAATCTGGGATTGCTGCTCAGTTCCCTGAACAACGGGGAAGAGGCGGAAAAAGCCCTTGTAAAAGCCCTCTCTCTGGATCCGGACAATTTTGACTACCTGTGGGCCATGGCTGATTTTTATTTAAAAACCAGCAGGCCCGGCAAAGCCATGGAAATAGCGGAAAGGCTCATAGAGAACTATCCGGACCAGCACCTGGGCCATGAAATAAAAGCCTATATTAACCAGCTTCAGTGAAACCTGTGGACGGGCCACCCCATTTTCCGTGCATATCCGGACATCTGCCCGGTGGGATTGATCACGGCCGGGTGCCCCACGGAAGAGAGAAAGGGGATATCCGAATGGTGGTCTGAATAGGCATGGGAGGAGGACAGGTCTATGTGGTTTTCCCGGGCAAACGCCCTGACCACGGCCTCTTTTTTCTCCTGGCCGCAAATCCCGTCCAATGCCTTTCCGGTGCACCGCCCTGAATTGTCAAATTCAAGGTCTGTACAGAAGATATAATCCGGTTCAATAAAAGATTCAAATGGAAGCAGGAGGTGACGGGTGGTGGCGGAGACCAGAACAATGAGGTCCCCCCTGCGTCTGTGCTGCTCCAGAATATCAAGGGCGCCATCCAGAAAATCCCTGCGGATCACCTCATCGAAAAGCGCTGCACCCAGTTTATTTAATTCACCTCTGGTCCTTCCCCGGTAGGATCTAAGGTAAATTTCATTCTGGCGGATCAGGGAGAGCCAGCCCAGGCGGTTCAGTTGAATGGAAGCCATGGTCAGCATCATGGTAAGGTAATAGTTCATGGACGGGTTATACTGCTTCATGAAAAAACGGGCCTCCAGCTCCTGGCTGTCCCCCCTTATCAAGGTTCTGTCCACATCAAAAAAAGCGGCCTGTCTGGCGCCGGTACCTTGAAGTGCAGCCGGATCCACACCACGGCATTTGTATTGACCGGTCAGTTTACACATTGACAGACATTCTCCTGTTTAATATAGTTCTGCTTTGCATCATTTACTATAACCACCCATAAAATTGAGGTATTTAACCATAGTGGCCAAAAATCACGAACAAAAAAAAGAAAAAATCATAGAAGCCGCCGGCATTGTCTTCTCCAAAAAAGGATTCCATCAGGCCAAGATGGATGAAATAGCAGAAATGGCCAAGGTGGCCAAAGGCACCCTCTACTATAACTACTCCAGCAAATCCAAGTTGTTTGCCGCCACCGTTACCCAGGGGCTGAACCGGATTATGGAGGCCATTGAGGAAAATATAGAGTCAGACCTTCCCTTTCAGGAACATTTTCACGGTATCCTTTCCACCCTGATCCGCCTGTACATCTCAAACAGCGAGGTTACCCGGATCTATGCCAATGAGATGTCCAGCGGTATTGATGACGAGGTCCTGGTCGAAATAAAAAACGTCCGCAAAAAATTCAATGCATTTATTGAAACCCAGCTTAAACTCGGCCAGGAAAAAGGATATTTCCGCCCCCTGCCCCCGCATCTTTCCGCCATGGCGGTCATCGGTATCATTGATACATTGTGCAGCCATTACCTCGAAGATCCGGAACATGATACCCTCGAAGAGATAACAGATACCGTTTATACGATTCTATCCAAGGGCCTGGCGCAGATATAACCGGGCTATGATTTCATATTCAACTCCCAGAATAGT
The DNA here is from genome assembly GCA_022361395.1 of Desulfobacterales bacterium. GTDB lineage: Bacteria > Desulfobacterota > Desulfobacteria > Desulfobacterales > Desulfobacteraceae > Desulfobacter. Next base: position 8,342 of record JAKSAX010000007.1, read on the forward strand.
TTTTTATTTTTTTCGTAGAGCTTTTTAAATACCGGGAACATCCGGTCGTATACTTTTTGGGCGGAAGGCTGAGGCCTGTAGACGGAACGGATACGGATAAGCGCCTTGGCCTCTCCCACAGACCCGATAAGATTCAGGCCCAGGGCACAGATAATCGCAGCCCCTGCCGCACCGGCATTCTGGGGATCTTCGGGCACCTTGATATCATGATGGGTGGCATCTGCCATGATCTGGCACAGGACTTCGGATTTGGCACCGCCGCCCACAAGCCGCAGGGTCTGTTGCCTCGGCACCTTCTTTTCAATGGCCTCTAACATCCACCGTTTATGAAAGGCAATCCCCTCAAGCACAGACCGGATCATGGCCCGCTTTCCGGTCTTAAGCCCGATATTGAAAAACATGCCCCTGGCGTAGGGATCCTCTTTCGGCGCCCGGTTGCCGTGGAGCCAGGGGGTGAATATGACCCCGCCGGATCCGGCCTCAATCTCAGCCACCTTCCGGTTCATCAGGTCATAGAGATTGTTGTTTTCAAGCACATCTGCATTATCCTCATCTTCTTTCAGGTAGATGCCGATGGCATCCAGGGCCAGATGATCCCGGACCCATTGCAGACAGAGGCCGGAGGTCTCCTGTTCGGCCACGAAATTATAGTGGCCCGGAATCGCTCCGGAAATGGATGCAATGAAATTATTCAGATCAACCATCCGTTTATCCACATTGGAGACCACCCAGCCTGAAGTCCCCACATAGGCATGGGTGTCATAAAGATCCATACACCCGCTGCCAAGGGGTATCAGGGTGATATCACCGCCCCCGGCAAATACCGGGATTCCCCCGGGCAGACCAAGCTCACCTGCAGCGCCTTCCGTGAGGCTGCCGGCCGTATCTGTTGATGCCTGGACTTCCGGCAGGTGATCCGCATCAACATCAAACATCCGGCACAGGCGTTCCGACCACCCCTCATGCCCCGGCCGGGTATTGTACAAAAAGGTCAGGTTGGCTGAATCCCGGGTCATGGCAAACCGGCCTGTACACCGCAGGGCCAGGTAATCTCTGACATCCAGCCATTTATAGGCTTTTGAAAAATTTTCCGGCTCGTTTTCCCTGACCCAGTGATACTTCCACAGGGGATCTTTGGCCGTGGCCGCGGCCCCGCCGGTAATGTAAAGGGAGGTCAGCAGCTTATAGGCATTCATATTTTGAATCCTCGGAAAGCCCGAACCGAAATTTTCCTTAAAGGTTTTTGTGGCCCTGCCGTCCATGTACCCCATGGGATTCCGGATGGCATTCCCGTCCTCGTCCACCAGAATCAATGCCTGCATCTGACAGCAGAAAGAGATGGCCTCAATCTTGTTTTTATCACATCCGCTTCTTGACAGCACCGCACGGGTTCCCCGGCACAACGCCTGCCACCAGTCATCCACCCGCTGCTCGGACCCGCCGTCCGGTGTGGTTAATAAGGGATATCCCACCACCTGGGAGTCAATCAGGGTCAATTCACTGCCAAGCCGGAACAGGCAGGTTTTGGCACCGGTTGTGCCGACGTCGTAAGCCATAATGTGATGCGTCATGAGCCACTCCTTTTTTATGAAACCCTTGATTCAATACAATTGAATATACTGACTGGTCAGTTCGGTCAAGAATTTTATTTTCCGGACAAACATCCTTTCCACGCTATCAGTTCAAGGGCTTACCTTCAATGCGGATTCCGTGAAATTATTTTTCCCTTGACAATAATCCAATATTTTGATTTTTTATAAACTGACTGGTCAGTATAAAACTTTTTTCAACCATAAGGAATGACACATGAACACGACTGCTGACAACAACAGGCCTGATGCCGGATATGCCATATCCGACTACCATGATACCGCGGCTGTGATGAAACAGCTCAATGCCCTTATAAACCAGCCCATACGGCGGCTGAAAAAGCAGGCCCTGGACTCATACAGGGACTGGTTTGATACCCAATGCCAGAAATCAAAAGCGCGGATTGACCAGGCAAAGGCCTTTATTCCGGGCGGCGTCCAGCACAACCTGGCCTTCAACTATCCCTTCCCCCTGGTCTTTACCGAGGCCAACGGGGCTTATCTTAAGGACCTTGACGGCAACCGCTACATCGATTTTTTGCAGGCAGGCGGCCCGACCCTTCTGGGAAGCAACCCGGAGACCATCAGGGAACAGGTTATTGACCTGCTCAATACCTGCGGTCCGGTGACCGGACTTTTCCATGAGTATGAGCTCAAACTGGCCCGGAAAGTGGCAGAGCACATGCAGGGGGTAGACATGTTCCGGATGCTGGGGTCAGGCACTGAGGCGGATATGGCTGCCGTCCGTATTGCCCGGCTTGCCACAAAAAAGAAGTATATACTGAAAATGGGCGGGGCCTACCACGGCTGGAGCGACCAGCTTGCCTACGGCATCCGGCTGCCGGGAATCAAACACATGGAAGCCCACGGGGTGCCGAAAAACTGCTTTAAATATACCCAGGAGTTTTTCCCCAACAACATCAGGGATCTTGAAAAAAAACTCTGGCGGAACAGATTCCGGGGCGGTACAGCCGCCGTCATCATGGAACCCATCGGGCCTGAAAGCGGCACCCGTCCCCTGGACAGGGATTTCAACCGGAAGGTAAGAGACCTCTGTGACCGATACGGGGCGCTGCTGATCTTTGACGAGGTGGTCACGGCCTTCCGCATGGGCATGGGCGGGGCCCAGGGATACTTCAACGTAACCCCGGATCTCACCGTGTTCGGCAAGATCATTGCCGGCGGTTATCCTTCGGCAGGCGGGCTCGGCGGTAAACGCGAGTACATGGAATACCTGGCCGCCGGTATCCAGAGCGGAAAAAAGAAAGCCCTGGTCGGCGGTACCATGGCAGCCAATCCCTTAAGTGCCGCTGCCGGGTATCTCACCCTCTGCGAAATCGAAAAGACCAATGCCGCCGTAAAGGCAGGCCGGGCCGGAGACAGGCTTACCAAAGGGCTTGACCGTCTCATAAGGAAGTACGACCTCCCCTTTGTGGCCTTTAACCAGGGATCGGTATGCCACCTTGAGACCGTGGGCACCATGCTCTTTCACATCCCCTGGAACCGGCCCTGGAAAATTCCCGGCACCATCAAGGAGATCCACGCCAGAAAAGAGGTTATGGAAGAGATGGGGGCGGCATACATGGCAGAGGGTATTGTCAGCCTGGCAGGTTCCAGGTTATATACATCTGCTGCAGATACCGACGAAATCATAGACGACGCCCTGGTCAGGTTTGAACGGGTGTTTAAAAATATTGAAGGTGTGTGATCATGGATAAATATTCAAAAGAAAAAAAGATTGTCTGCGAAGCCGGACGTCAGCTCATGGAGAGGGGCCTGGTGGAAGGAACATGGGGCAACTGCAGCCTCAGGATTGATGACCGCCTCATGGCCATAACCCCGAGCGGCAGGCGGTACGAGGATATGACCGAGAATGATATTGTGGTCATGGATTATCATACCCTTGACGTGTTCGGGGATATTAAGCCCTCTTCAGAGAAGAAGGTGCATGCCGAGCTGTACAAAACCCGGAAAGAGGTCAATGCCGTTATCCACACCCACCAGCCCCATGCATCCACTGTGGCGGCAGCGCGGCGGGAAGTCCCGCCCATCCTGGATGACCAGGCACAGATCCTGGGGCCCAGCGTCCGGTGCGCCGATTATGCCCTGCCCAACACCAAAAAAATCGTTAAAACAGCGGTCAAGGCCCTCAAAGGCCGGTATGCCGCCCTTATGGCCAACCACGGCGCCATAACACTGGGACGGACCATGGAAGAGGCCATTACTGCCGCCCTGGTCCTTGAAAAAGCCTGCAAGGCCTTTATTTATGCGGAGTTTATCGGAGGGGCCAAAGGCATTAACAAGGTTGAGGCCTGGATGATGCACAAGGTGTATCTATTTATGTACTCCCGTAAAAAGGAGGGAAATAAATAAAGCGCCCCCCTGTGAGGCCGGGGAAGAGAGGCTGATCCCTTCCCCGGCCTTTGCCAATCCCCCGGAATGTCCGGCGGCCATCAGGAATTGCGGCAACGGCTCAGAACAGGTACCTGTCCGGAAGGGTCTCCTTATCATCCGCCACAAGCCTGCTCATCCCGCGGACAATGTTTTCCCGGACATGTTTAATATGGTGGGAAACCGCCTCGATCACCCCTTTTTCATCCCGTTTTTCAAGGGCGGCGAAAATATCCAAATGCTCATCTAAAGAGCTGTCCATCACACTGAAAAAAAACAGGTTTCTTGAGTACCGGAGAAGCAGGACGTCAAAGAGCTCATTGAGCATTTTAAGCTGGATCTGGCAGTCTGACAGGGAGGCCAGGCACATGTGAAACTCCATGTCCGTCATGATCCGCTTGTGGTATTTGTCCTCTGCCACCGCAGCCTTATAGTTTTCAAGCGCATCTTTCAGCTTCCCAAGCCCGGAATCATCAAGACGGCTCATAATTTCAGGAATCAAAGAGACCTCTATCAATAACCGGGTATCGTAGACCTCGCGAATCTCTTTAAGACTGACTTCATTTATATAATATCCCCTGTTGGGCTCGTGACGGACTATATTTCGAAATTCCAGCCATTTCAGGGCCTGGATCACAGGGGTCATGCTGACGCCGATCCGCCCGGCAAGATCTTTATACTTTATTTTCTGGCCGGGCATGATCTCATTGTAAAAGAGCATCTGCCTGATGGCTTGATAGGCCTTCTGGGTAAGATCCTGGCTGCTGTTTTTCCGGGAAACCTGTTTTTTCTTTGGCATGTGGGTCCTTGGTTGAATTGTCATTTAGGGATCGCGTAAAAGTAACTTCACCTAGTCTGTTTATAAAAACCCTTAAAACAATGGGTATTTTGCAAACAGAATGTGAATTAATTCTTACGCGATCCCTTACCTGAATTGATTATTAAAAATTTAATTAATTAGCAAGGGTAATTCTTAAATTATCCTGATGAAATCTTTTTTAATGAATAACTTGACACCAAAGCGTTTTTGTGAAAATTCTACTTTTAATAAAATATTTAATAAATTTTTTCATTAAAAATATTTATGGGAGAATTGACGATGAACGGAGCCAGGTTAGTCGTAAAAATGCTCGAAGAATACGGGGTGGAGTATATATTCGGAGTTCCCGGAGATACCAGTATCAAGCTCTATGAAGCCCTTTACGATAACAGGTCCGCCATTACCCATATCATGGCCAGGGATGAGCGCAGCGCCTCCTTCATGGCTGACGCCTATGCCAGGCTGAGTCACAGGCCCGGTGTCTGTGAATGTCCCAGCGGCGCTGGCCCCCTCTATACGGTTCCGGGGATAGCCGAGGCCAATGCCTCTTCCATTCCGGTACTGGCCATTACCTCGGACATCCCCCTGGCAGGTGAGGGTAAACAGACCATCACCGAACTTGATACGGAAAAACTATTTGACTCCATCACCAAGTGGTCGGCTGTGGTGAAACATGTTGACAAAATACCCGAAGTGATACGCCGGGCTTTCAGGATTGCAGTAACCGGACGGCCCGGGGCCGTACACCTGGCCATTCCCAAAGAGGCCCTGACCCATGAGACAAGCCAGACACCGGATCAGATTTATGCAGATAAAAACTGCCGGTCCTATCCGGCATTCAGAACCCGGGGGGCAAGGACTGAACTTGAGGAACTGGCGTCCGGCCTTATGGCGGCAGAAAACTTTGTCATCATTGTGGGAGGCGGCGCCAATCATTCCCAGGCAGGTGAAGGGATTCGGGCCATGGCCGAGTGGATGGCCGCACCGGTGGTCTCCACCATTTCGGGCCAGGGCATCATGGCAGACGACCACCCCCTGGCCCTGGGCGTCATCGGTGACAACGGCTTTCATCCCCATGCCATCCGGGCGGTTGAAGAGGCAGACACCCTATTGTATATCGGCTGCAAAATGGGATCGGTCTCCACCATTAACTGGACCCTGCCCTCTGCAAAAGAGGGGCGCAAAATCCTGCAGATCGACTTAAACCCGGAAATGCTGGGAAACAACTATAAAAACACCATCAGCGTGGCAGGCGATGCCCGCCTGGTGGTTGAAGACCTGCTTACCCTGCTCAAGGGAAAAACCAGCCAAAAACCAATGTCTCAATGGGTGACGGATTTAAACAGGCAGCGGCAGGAATTCTGGGCTGAGGCCCAAGAGGATATGAAATCCGGAAGCCTCCCCCTGAAACCCATGCGGATCATTGCGGAACTCAACCGTCACCTCACGGAGACCACCATTGTTATTTCCGACGCCGGCACCCCCACCCCCTATATCACTCGTTATCTGAAACTGGCCCATGACAACTCAAGGTTTATTATCCCGAGGGCATACGGCGGGCTGGGCTATGCCATACCGGCCGTTGTGGGTGCCCATTATGCAAGGAAAGACGCAAAACTTGTGGGGCTGTTCGGAGACGGGTCCTTCGGCATGTCCGCAGGAGAGCTTGAGACCATTTCCCGGCTGAACATCCCTGCCGTGCTCATCCATTTCAACAATTCAGCCTTCGGCTGGATCAAGGCGCTTCAGAAGCTCCACTGCCGGGAAAAATACATGTCAGTGGATTTCAATGCCAACAATCCCGCCCGTGTTGCCGAAGGGTTCGGCATCCCGGCCATATCCATTGAGAGTATTTCCGATCTGGAGCAGGGGTTTGAACAGGCTTTCAAATCCCGGGGCCCGGTTTTTCTGGATATTAAAAGCGAGCCTGAATCAGAAGACATCCCCCCTGTGTTTTCATGGATAAAAGCCAGGGATGCCTCAGAGACTGAAGATGCCCGATAATTTGCAATGATAAAAATTTAACCGCAACCATAACAAAGGGATCGCGTAAGAATCAGTTCACATTCCGGGTGAAGTTATTTTTTAGCGATCCCAAAAGGGAGGAAAAAATGAAAAAATCTATCCGTTTGCTGCTGGGGCTTCTGGTTCTGTTGACCTTTACCCTGCCGTCTTCTGTTTTTGCAGGCGACTATGGGGTGTCCAAACCCACCACCATGACCTGGGTGGCCGGCGGCGTTGGCGGGGGATGGTATGTCCAGGCCGGCGGTATTGCCAGAATGATTGCCGAAACAGAGCCGAACCTGATCCTGAAGGTGGTTCCCGGAGGCGGTGTGGTCAATCCGGTCCGGGTTTCCAAGGGCAAGGACGATATCGGATGGGGAATTACCTTTGTTGACAAAATGGCCCTTAAAGGCCTGGCACCGGTCTATAAAAAACCGAACCCGGATGTCCGCTCCCTGGGCGGAATTTTCGGCATCTACCATATCCATGTACTGGGTGCGGCAGATAAAGGCGTCACCACCATGGCCCAGCTGACCGATATGGTTAAGGCCGGAAAAAAAATAAGGGTGGCCGCCCCCATGAAAGGGACTTCGGACCTGCCCCTGATGAATACCATCCTGGATTTTTACGGTATCTCCCTGGATGCCATTAAAAAGGCCGGAGGCAAAGTATTCCATGCCGTGTACTCAGATATGGTCAACCTGTATAAAGACAAGCATGTGGATTTTGTTTTTACCCACCTGGGCCTTCCGGGCGCCGCCATTACCGAAATGTCAGTCAGCAGGGACTCCTCCCTTATTTCACTCTCAGACAAATGTCTGGACCATCTCAATGCTGAACTGGGCACCCTGTCCAGGGAATCCGGCAGAAGCTTTATTCCGAAAGGGACTTACAAGGGCCAGACAGCAGACATCCCCACGGTGGTATCGGCGGGCGAGCTCATTGCTAACAAGAATGTACCGGAGAACATCGCCTATGCCATTACCCGGATCATCTGTGAAAACACGGAAGAACTGTACAAAATCAATCCCGCCAACAAGAACTTCATCCCTGAAACCGGATGGAAAAATGTGGCCCTCCCCCTTCACCCCGGTGCGGAGAAGTACTATAAGGAAGCAGGGTTTATGCAATAAGCCGCACCGGCCGGAGAACG
>JAKSAX010000006.1 GCA_022361395.1 Desulfobacterales bacterium
CCAGGCCATCCCCCTGGTTGCCTATATTGACGAGACCTGCCTTTTTCTCAAAGAGGAAAAATGCGATATCTGCCGCGGCGTCTGCCAGGCCGATGCCATTGATTTCAGGCAGACCCAACAGAGTGTTGACATCAAAGTGGGCGCCGTCATCCTCTCCCCCGGCATCACCCCCTTTAATCCGGGTGAAAAGCCGGAGTACGGATACGGGGTCATGGAGAATGTGGTCACATCCATGGATTTTGAACGGCTGCTCTCCTCCACCGGTCCTTATGAAGGAAAAGTCTTGCGGGCCTCGGACAAAAAGCATCCGAAAAACATTGCCTGGATCCAGTGCGTGGGATCCCGCCGTGTCACCGAGGGCGACAACAGCTATTGCTCAGGTGTCTGCTGTACCTACACCCAGAAGCAGGTCATCTTAACCAAAGACCACGAGCCGGACACCCGGTGCACGGTATTCCACAACGATATCCGTTCCCACGGCAAGGATTTCGAGCGGTACTTCAGGCGCGCCGATCAGCTGGACGGGGTGGAGTTTATCAGGAGTTACCCCTCCATCGCCGGGGAAAACCCTGAGAATAAAAATGTCATCATCCGGTATGCCACCAACACCGACGGGGTAAAAGAGGAAGAGTTCGACATGGTGGTCCTGTCTGTGGGCCTGACCCCGCCTGATGAATATGCCCGATTAGCCGACCAGTTCGGCATAGATCTCAACACCCACGGATTCAACAAACCCGATCATACCAATCCGGTGGTAACCAACAGAAAAGGCATTTTTGTCAGCGGCGCCTTCCAGGGTCCCACGGACATACCTGAATCGGTTTTTTCCGCCAGTGCCGCAGGAAGCCAGTGCGGAGAACTTTTGGACTACAGGCGGGGCAAGCTGGCCCGGGAACGGCAGTATCCCGAGGAGCAGGACAGGTCCGGGGAAGAACCTAAAATCGGTGTTTTTGTCTGCCATTGCGGGGCCAATATCTCCAGCGTGGTGGACATCCCCTCCACGGTTGAATACGTCAAAACACTTCCCGATGTGGTATATGCCCAGGAACAGCTTTTCTCATGCGCCACAAATTCGGCCAAGGAGATCACCGACCTTTCCGCAGAACTCGGGCTCAACCGGGTGGTGATTGCCGCCTGCTCCCCGAGAACCCTGGAACCGTTATTCAGGGACACCCTCAGGGAAGCCGGACTCAACCAGTATTACATGGACATGGCCAATATCAGGGAGCATTGCTCCTGGGTCCATTCCCGGGAAAAGGAAGCTGCCACCAAAAAGGCACAGGATATCATCCGGATGTCCGTTGCCAGGGCAAGGTTCCTGGAGCCGCTGCGGGAGTTTGACCTGCCCGTCAACAAGACAGCCCTTGTGGTGGGCGGCGGTATTGCGGGTATGACCTGCGCCTTGTCCATTGCCGAACAGGGACATGAGGTCCACATCGTTGAAAAGGCCAAAGATCTCGGGGGCATGGCCAGAAGGCTTCACAAGACCATCGAAGGAATGGATGTACAGGCCCTGCTGGACCAAACCGTCAAAGCGGTCTATGCCAACCCGAAAATCCATATCACCCATGAGGCGGACATCACTGATGTGGCAGGTTTCCTTGGCAATTTCACCACAACAGTGAAAAGCCGGGGGCAGGTAAAAACCATAAAACACGGGGCATCGGTGCTGGCCATCGGCGCCGATGTATATAAACCTTCGGAGTACCTCTACGGAGAAAGCGACAAGGTATTTACCCACATTGACCTGGGCGGAGAGATCGCCAAAGGAAATGAGGCTGTGACAGGTGCTCAGAGCCTTGTGATGATCCAGTGTGTGGGATGCAGGAACGAAGACCGGGACTACTGCTCCAGAGTCTGCTGCAGCCACGGCGTCAAAAACGCACTGGCCCTTAAAAAGGTAAACCCGGATATGGATATTCATATCCTGTTCCGGGATATGCGGACCTACGGACTCAAGGAAGATTATTACCGGGATGCCTCGGACAAGGGCGTCAAGTTCATCCGCTATGAGCCCGAGGAACCGCCCGAGGTTGAAACCGCCCAGGCTGAAGACGGAAGAGATGTCATAAGGATCACGGTCCCAGACTATATCCTGGGACAGAAGCTTGAACTGGATGCGGATATTTTATCCCTTGCCGCTGCCGTGATTCCGCCTGAATCCATCCACGACATTGCAGGGAAGTTTAAAGTGACCTTAAGTCCGGATGACTTCTTTAAAGAGGCCCATGTAAAGCTCAAGCCTGTGGAATTCGCCGCTGACGGGGTCTTCCTCTGCGGCACCGCCCACTATCCCAAACACATCCAGGAGACCATCAACCAGGCCAAAGGCGCGGCCGGAAGGGTGCTCACCCTCCTGTCAAAGGACACGGCAATTGCCTCGGGATCTTTCTGCCGCGTGATTGAAGAGGACTGCGTCTCCTGCGGGGCATGTATCACGGTCTGCTCTTATGAAGCCATAGAGTTTGTAAATACGCCCAAGGGTAAGAAGGCAATGGTCAATCCCATCCTCTGCAAGGGGGACGGCCTGTGCACCACCAAGTGTCCCACCAGCGCCATCGGTCTTAAGCATTTCACGGACAATGCCCTGCACAGCCAGATCGACGCCGCGATAGACGCGCCTGCAGCCATAGAGGCAATTGATGCCAATGGAACCGATGAAGAGACGACTGAGATAAACGCCGAAAAGGAACAGGCATGACAATCATAAGCACCGGCAGAATTATAAAAACCAACAAACTTATAATAAGAGGTACGGTCAATGGGTTTTGAGTTTAAGCCGCACATCATAGGCTTTGTCTGTCACTGGTGAGCCTACGGGG
>JAKSAX010000056.1 GCA_022361395.1 Desulfobacterales bacterium
CACATAATCTGTTTATAAAAAAACTCAAAACATCGGGTATTTTGCAAACAGAATGTGAACTAATTATTACGCGCCCCCTTATACACTGGTTTGGCAAAAATTTCATCCGGTTATATTTTCAGGACCGTCCTTTGAAGGCGCCGGGAGTTCGTATTCATTGTCAAGGGCTTCAATGGTATCGGCAAGGCGCTCTCCCAGAACCCTGCTGATGTTAAAATTCAATTTCGCCACAATATAGGGGAAAAACTTTAAATCCGCCTCCAGCTTCTCATAGTCAAACCGCAGCACCTCAACCGGGGTTACTGCCCTGACATCCGCTGTCCGGCAGATCTCCCTGACAAAACCGATCTCCCCGAAGATCTGTCCCGGGCCCAGGCGGGCGAGACAGCGCTCATCCCTGCCCTTTTTCCTGATCACCTCTGCCCGGCCGGAAAGAATCAGATACATGCTCCTGCCCATGGTTCCCCGTTCCACCAGCATCTGGCCCCGGTCAAACTCATTTAGTTCCGAGATCAGTATGGCCTTGCGCATCTGATACTGGGTCATGCCCCGGAACAGGGGGCTTTTTTCCAGGACATCCTTGTGCATCTTCAGGGCGAGAATCTGGTAGAGGGCCACCAGGCGGACCTTTGACATGATGACGGGGGTGATCAGAAGATTGGTAAACAGGGCAATAATCATGGTGGCTGCGGACAGGGCGCCGAACTGGGCGATGATGGTAAAATCTGAGAACAAGAGAACGCCAAACCCCAGTGCCAGGGCCAGGCTGGTGGTGACCATGGGCGTGGCCTCCTGGCGGACCGTCTCCATCACCGCCCCGCCGTAATCGGAGGTCCTGCGGCAGAGTTCATTGTACCTGGAGAAAAGATGCAGGGTGTTGTCAATGGCAATACCGATGGAGATCACGGCCACCATGGCTGTTCCCGGGTTCAGCGGGATTCCCAGGAACCCCATGATGCCGAACATGAGAATCACCGGTATCAGGCTGGGGACCAGGGCAATCATTCCCCCTTTGACTGAGGTAAACATGATAGAGGTGATCAGGAAAATCACCGCCAGGAGCAGGATAAGGGATTTGGCCTGGGCGCTGAGCAGGTCCCGGGCAGCCGCACTGATCATAAGGTTTTCCCCCACAACATCCGCCCGCATGCCCGGGCCTGCAATATCCGGCAGCACCTGCTCCAGTTCCCGGATGTACCGGTTCAGCTTTGATGCGTCCGTTATATGGTGCCGCACCACAATACAGGCCTTGTCCAGCTCATGGTTCACGTAGTTTTTCAGGTCCCTGCGGTGAAAAAAGGTCAGGTACTGGGCCACCAGTGTCCGCTGCCCCGGCACGCGGTATTGGGCAGGATCGCCCCCGTTGAAAGCCTGGTTCACAAGGGAAAGATGGTCGGCAAGGGAGAGGCTGGCGTCAAACACCCCCTGTTTCTCCATGAAATTCTGGATCTCTGCCAGCTTTCTGATATTGGCTGGCGCCAGGAAAGCACTGTCCTGTCCTGATCCCTTTTCAGCGGCCAGGGTGATATAAAAAAACTTCATGCCGGCCAGGTTCCGGTGGATGGTGCGGGTGTCCCGGACCAGGGGCTGGTCATCCCGGAAGTAGGACAGCGGGTCATTAGTCACATAAAGCTTTGTGCACTGAAACAGGAAAAACCCGCATACCAGGGCCATTGCCGCCAGGATTGCCCGGGGGAATTTCTCCCTGGTAAACCCGAAGAGCCAGGTAAACAACCCCGGAAGCCTGTTAAAGATATTTCCGGCTGAACCGGGTTTTGATTCCGGCCCCATAACGGACAATGCCATGGGCACCAGGGTAAGGGTAATCACACCGTTGGCCAGGACGGCAATGGTGGCGGCCAGGGCAAACTCCCGGATCAGCCCGAGGCTGCTGACCAGGTTACTGGCAAATCCCATGGCGGTTGTAAACACGGTGAGTATCAGGGGAACCCCAAGGTGACGCATCATGAGCCGGGTGGCTGGGTATCTTGCACCGGCATGGGAAGGTCCCTGCCCCACCGGTGAGGCATCTTTGCTGTCCCGGCCCAGTCCCTGGAAGTAACAGGCGATCATATGGGTATCTTCGGTGGAGCCGATTACGGCAATGAGGGAGGGCAGCATGGCCGACAGGATGTTCAGGGGGATACCGGCCCAGCCCATTATCCCGAAGGTCCACAGGATACTTAACCCTGAGGTTACCAGGGGGACCAGTGCGGCAAACCCGCTGCCGAGAAAAACAAGAATGGCAGTGACAAGCACCAGGGCGGACAGGGGGGCCAGCCCACGCATATCCTTGAACAGCACATCCCGGAGATCCGTGTTGATCCTGGCTTTTCCCACCTGGAACAGCTCTGTGAATACCGGGCGGAACCGGTCCAGGACCTCCTCCAGTTCCCGGTTGATCAACCTGTCCGGATCCCCGGCATCAATATCATCGTAGATGGAAACCACCAGGGCCACGGCCCTGCCGTCTTTTGCCATCAGGTTTTCGATCAGGAGCGGGTGGTTACGCGCCTGATCCCAGGCCCGGTCAAGACCGGCACGGGTTTTAGGGGCCCGGGCCAGGATAATTCCGGACTCGACCTTGTCCCGGCTGCCCCGGATACTGCGGGTGGTGAACAGGTCCTCCACCTGCCTGACAAATTCAAGGGCTTCAAGGGCATAGTGAAGATCCTCCAGGGCCTTGAGTTTTTCCCGGGTCCACAGGTCATTATCCGCCACATAAACAATGGCCCGGTTGTCTGTCCCGAACTCCCGGACAACCTGTTCATATAAGCGCCTGTCAGGGTGGGAGGCAGGGATAAGGCTCTGAAACCCCGTGTCTATCTGCAGTTGTGCCAGCCCCATCCCGGAGACCAGGGTTGCGGCAACCAGAAACAAAAAGGTGGCCAGGCGGTGGTGCACCCCTACCATCAAACATCTGATAAACATGGCTTAATTTCCTGTGTCATTTGTTTCCGCGGCATCTTCCTTGCCCTCCCCGGGCCCGGGCCTGTGCTCCGGCCGGAGATGCCGGTACGTGTCCAGCCAGGCCTGGGTAAATATCTCCGCAGGAACCAGGTCCCTGGATAAAATCCGCTTATCTGTTTTTATCAGTGTGGAGTGGTTCAGCCGTTTGTTGTTCATCAACAGCATACCGGCCTGCCACATGTCCTGGTGTGTTTTTTTTATATCGTGGCGGGTGAGCTGTTTTATCATCCGTCCTGCCCGGTCAAAAAAATCCGTCCGGACAATAAAAAAGATATCTTTCCGCACAAATAGCCTGCGTTTGCCATAGGCACTCCCGTTGGGGATTTTTCCCCCGGACTGCTCCCCGTTCCTGTCAAAGGCCTCCACAACAAAATACGCCACCTTGTCAATTACCCGGTCCGGTGTCCGCTGATACCGGTACCGGTTTACAAACTCCACCAGGTCCTCAATGGTGAAATCCGTGCCTAAAAACTGATTCCCCCGGCCTTTTCCCGTTAAAAGGGTCCTGCCCAGGCCGGGCAGGTAGATGCGGTTTTCCACCCCGCCGGAGGGGTCTAGAACAGAGGTCAGAGCCATTCCCCTGACCTCCCTGGGAAAATCAAAGACCATCATCAGCTTAACCGTCTGGTCGGATTCTATCCTGGAAAATTTTCTCAGCTTTCTGACATTTTTCCGGCCGGTGTTATCCCTGAGCACCAGGGTCTGCTCCTCATAAATCCATGGAAACCCGCTGTGGCGGGTGACTGCCTCGGTTATGACCTGCGCCCCTGTCAGCCCCTCTTTTGCCTGGGGGGCCGCCATAAGCCGGGAAGGGGACAGCCCGGCGGTGAGGCTGAAGAGAACAAAAAAGGTGCATAACAGGCTGCAAGGGGAAAAAGAAGCCCTATGACGGCTCTTCTCCATCAACGGGCATTTCCCCGGGCAAGGATTTCACGGCCCAGTATTGCGGCAAATTCCCCCCGCAGCCACTCCATCCCGGAAACAATCTCCTCCATGGAGTAAGACTCCCCGGGATCCGGCCCTTTTAACACGGTGACC
>JAKSAX010000005.1 GCA_022361395.1 Desulfobacterales bacterium
CTTTCACTGCCTGGGCCGGGGAGTCACCAGCCTCAGCCGCAGGTACAACAGGGGCTGCAGAGACTTCAGCAACAGAGGCGGCCGGCGTCTGTACAGGAGATGCCCCGGCTCCGGTCTGAGCCGTGACATATTCGGCCAGCTTGGCAATGGTGTTAAGGTCTCTGAGTTTCAGATCATCAGGCACTGAAAAGCCGAAGGTAGACGCCACCTTGCCGAAGATCTCCACCTGTTTTACCGTGTCGATCCCAAGATCCGCTTCAAGGTCAAGATCATCCTCCAGCATGTCTTCCGCATAACCGGTCTGTTCGGCAATCACGGCTTTGACCCGGCCGGCAATCTGTGTCCCGTCCGCTGCTGGTGCAACCGGAGCTGCAGGAGCGGCAGCAGGCTGGACTGCGGCTGCCTGGGCATCGGCCGGGATACCTGTTTTATCCGCAATATAGGCGGCAAGCTTTGCAATGGTATTCAGATCCCGGAGTTTCAGGTCGTCAGGCACGGCAAAGTCAAATGCAGAGGCAACATTGCCGAAAATCTCCACCTGTTTTACCGTGTCAATACCCAGGTCCGCCTCAAGGTCCAGATCCTCTTCCAGCATATCTTCTGCATAACCGGTCTGCTCGGCAATAATGGCTTTCACCTTTGCCACGGGCCGGGCCGCGGGTTCAAGGACCTGGGCGGCAGGGGCTGCGGGAGCGGCAACAGCCGCCACCGGTGCAGGGGCGGCAACAGGAGCCGGTGCCGGAACAGGTTCAGGCGGTGCCACAGCCGGGGCATCCTGGCCGCCGGCAACCACGCAGAGGGTGTTGTCAATGATTTTAAGCTCGGGATTCTGGGCACCGGTGATCTTCCGCAGCCATTTCTGGTAGGCCAGGTTGCCGCGGACCGGATTCTCTTCCACACGTTTGACAAACATAAAGGCAAAGTGGGAACCGAAACCGGCGGAGAGATGCAGGCCGTATTCGGAATCAATCTTATCCTGGCCCGAGAAGTTCAATTTCCGGAACTCACTGGGAATTTTGGAAAGATTGGCAATGGGCGGGGCCTTTCTCTTCTGAAGGGCCTTGACCATGACCACGTCTTCGATGGCTGCCCCCAGGGTATGACCGGTAAATCCCTTGGTATTGGAGATACAGATCTTGTTCAGGTAGCTTGAAAAGGCCGTCTCAAGGGCCTGGACCTCGGCATCGGCACTGCCGCCCCGGGCCGGTGTGTAAGTTTCATGGGACATGAACAGCAGTTTGTCCGCATAATCCTCTTTGGTCAGGCCGGTCTGGCGTTCCACCTTGGTGATGAACTTTTTCATCTCCAGGGACATGTGGGGCACGTCAATATTATAGGCGTGATAGGCAGAGTTGGCGATATGGGTACCCAGAATCTCGCACTGGCCGTTCATCCCGCGTCTGGCGGCAGAGGCCTTGTCTTCAACCACAAGACCGACAGCACCGGCACCCAGGATAGTTCCGTTCCTGTCCTGGTCAAAGGGCTTGGCTGCCTCGGAGACCCGTTTCTTAATGGTGGCGGCACCCAGTGCCAGGAACCCGGAACCGATCCACTGGTTCTGGTTGACGGATGTGGCGTTTTCACCGCCCACCACCAATACCCGTTTACACCGTCCCACCCGGATCCAGTCTTCGGCAATTCCCATGGCCAGTGTGGTTGAGGCGCAGGCAGAAGAAACAAGTGTGTTCGGCCCTTTGGCCTTGATAATCTGGGCCAGGTGTGCCGATCCCAGGGGACAGGCGTTGAGCAGGAAGTTCCTGTCAAACTTGTAGGGCTGGATATCCGCTCTTTTCCTGGACTTGGCCTTGAAGAACCAGTCGGTCAGCTCTTCTTTGATCTCCAGGTTGTCCACCTTTTCCATGAGGTAGTAGTAAATCTTTTCAAACTCCTCGTAGGGTTTGAGGAACAGCTTCTCGTAAAAATACTTTTCAAGCTCGGAGATTAGGGTCTCGCCGTTGGGCCACAGCGAGGTGATGATGACACCGGTTTCCTCCTGCATTTCCTCGGGCAGGGCAAAGCCGTCCGGAATCATTGTTCTTCCGTCTTTCATCTTCTTGTACTGCATGACCAGCGGAATATTGGCATCTTTAAGCGCCTCAATACCGGCTGCGATACCCATGCCCATAGCCACGTCATACTGCTCTTTTATCCCGTACTCGTCGGTGAGGTCAAAGTAACCGAGCTGGCCGGCCAGATGAATCACGTCTTCGGTTTTGGTAATCTGGACAAACCGGGCATTGCCGTCCGGTTGTTTGAAAAGCTTGGTGATGTTCTTGTCAGTGATCTTGCCCATCTCATCGGTATCCAGGGGTTCGATAAAATTCCTGCCGTTGAGGATGGCATCAAAATTATCCTTGGCAAACACGTGCCGGGCTTTACCGGGAAGCCCCACAGACACACCGGAAATCAGGATACCGTCTGTGTTGAATTCAAACCGCTCCATGGCATCCACGGCAGCCTGTTTTTTCCGTGCCTGGAATTCCTTGTACAGAATCCTGTCGATCACGGACTTGTTGTTCTGTTTAAATGACTCAAAATCTTCTGACATCTCTATTTCAGGTAACTCCTCTTTTTCCTCTGTTTCACCGGGGATCAATTCCTGCGTTGCCGGAGAATCCGCAACAGGTGTTGTGACAGGCCGGGGTTCAAACAGGCTGTTGCAGCCGATCAGATACTGGCGGCAAGCCTCAAAGGCCTCGGTTTCACCCTGGCGGGCATCCACTGATACAGCGGTTCCGAATTCCCCGATATTAATATTTTTCAGCAGGTTGACCAGAAGCCTGGACGGACCGATTTCAATAAAGTGTGTCCGCCCGGAAACATAAACCGACTCTATGGATTTAATAAATTCCACAGGACTTGTTATCTGGCGGGCCAGCAGGTCTTTGACGCTTTCCGGATCTTCCGGATAGGGCTGGGCCAGGGTATTGGAAATGATCTTGCCGTACCGGGTCCGGTTAAAGGTCAGGGTATCCAGATAGGTCCTAAGTTCCCTGGCCGCCTCTTCCAGCATGGGGGTGTGGAACGCCCCGGTAAGATTCAGTTTTTTATACACCGCCCCTTCCCGGGTCAGGAACTGGCAGAAGGTTTCAATATCTTCTGCCCGGCCGGATACGGCGGTCTGCTTCTCAGAGTTCTTATTGGTGATCCAGATGTTGGATACAAAAGATTTGCGGATCAGGGCCGCGGTCTCTTTTTCATTTTTAAAGACCACCATGATCTTGCCCGGGTTTTTCAGGGTACTTTCAAACATGAGATCCGACCGTTTGATGATCAAACGCATGGCATCTTCAAATCCCAGGATGCCGGAGCAGAACAGGGCGGTGTATTCACCCACACTGTGCCCGATAAAATAATCCGGGGAGAACCCTTCCATGGACAGGCGGCTGCAGACCGCTGCAGAAGAGAGAAAAACCGAAGGCTGGGTATTCTGGGTGGAGTTCAGGGCGTCATCATCCCCGAACATCAGGTCCAGCAGCGAGTATCCCCGCTCGGCTTTGAAGATGGCCTCTCCCTTATCCAGAACCGTCCGGATATGGTCGTCTGCATCGTAGAGATCCTTCATCATGCCCGGGCGCTGGGCCCCCTGGCCGGAGAGCAGGGCCACCATGCGCAGTTTTTTGCCTTTGGGATCTGCGGAATGGGCCGTGTCAGCAAGGACAATGTCCTCTGTCATTACTGCTGCCGAAGCAGCGGCCGCAGGTACAGCAGATGCCGCCACCGGCACTTCCCGGAATTCCGCTTCAACAACAGTTCCGGCCTGTTCGTTCTCTTTTTCAAGCACCCGCGGCAGGCATCCCATAACCAGATGGCTGTGGTTGCCGCCGATGCCGTTGACATTGGCGGCAAACCGCAGGGGATGCCCCGGTGTCCGGTCAATAATCTGCCGGGCCGGTTTCAGAATCCTGCACTCCTTAAGAATGGAGTGTTCCTCATCATAGTTGTAATCCGGCAGGATCTTCCCCTTGGCGTTCATCAGCATGAGTTTTGCCAGGGCCACGGCCGGATTGGCCGCTTTGAAATACCCGAACTGGGGTTTGATGTTGCCGCAGTGCATCTCATGATTGAAGCACGCCTGGGTCACCTGTTTCTCAATGATATCACCGAAAATATTGGAAAAGGCAAAAAGATCCAGATGGTTGACATCGGATTTGCGCACCCCGGAGGTTTCATAGGCTTCATTGATCACATCCACAAAGGTCTGTTCGGACGGGGCCAGCAGATGATCCGGCACTGAGGAACGGACCGTGCAGGCGTTGATCTCACCGTAGATCTCCATCTTGGCCTCACGGGCTTTTTTCAGGGTGGTGACCACATGAATGGCAGCCCCTTCGCCCATGACATAACCGTCCGCCCTGGAATCAAAGAAGTTGCAGTCCCCTTCGGACAGAAGCCCTAAACGTTTAAAAGCCATGAGTACTGCCGGATACAGGTTGCAGTCCACCCCGCCGGCCAGGACAAAATCCAGATCCTTGGTCTTAAGATGACGGATCCCGTTTTTAATGGCAATGGTGGCTGAGGCGCAGGAGGCATCCAGTACGTAGTTGGCACCGTTCAGCCCGAAGAAGTTGGCTATCCTGCCGGAAATGATATTGGACAGCAGCCCCGGCGTGGTATCTTCGTTGTTTTCCGGAATCTCTTCCCGGATGGCATTGACCAGGGCCTTGGAAACGGTCAGGGCGGTTTCCCTGTCCAGTCCGTCAGATTGTTCAATCACCCGGCCGATATAATCCTTACGCACCCGGATGATATTTTTACTCTGGCGTTCTCCTGCAATGGTGCCCAGGATAACACCTGTGCGGGCAGCTGCCCCGTCCATATCCAGAAGCCCTGCTGAGGTCAGTGCCTCATTGGCGGCTTCCAGGCCGAAGATCTGTCCCCGTTCAATGGATTCCACCATTTTCGGGGGCATGCGGTATTTCAGGTTGTTAAATTTATAATCCTTAACCAGGCCGGCCTTTACCTTTGGCAGATAGAAAAAAGAATCCTTGCCCTGGGCGGAATAAATATCATTGTCAAACCGGTCTGACGGAATTTCACTGAGCTGTTTTTCGCCTGTTTTCAGTTTTTCCCAGAACTCGTCCGTATTTTTAGCCCCGGGCAGGAATACGCCAAGGCCGGCCACCACAATCCGATCATCGTTGAAGTCATATGAGGTGTCAGAGAAGATATCCCGTTTCATGGGCACATAGCTCTCCGTCATCTCTTCCACAACCGCATGGTAGTTGATACCGCCGAACCCGTAGGACGATACCCCGGCTTTCCGGGTATTGCCGGCTTCCGGGGTCCAGGGTTTGGCATCTTCCACGATAAACATGGTGGAGCTGCCCAGGTCATGGTTCCTGGACAGCTTTTCAAACTGCCCGTTGGGCGGCAGGATCCCTTTGTTCACCGCAAGCAGGGCTTTGAGCATACCTGCGGCACCGGCGCAGCCCAGCAGGTGGCCGATCTGGGATTTGATGGAAGAGATCCCGGCATTTGACCGGTTGTACATGGTGTCCAGGGTGTTAAGCTCTACCTGGTCACCGACAATGGTGGAGGTTCCGTGGGCTTCTATGAACCCGACATCTTCAGGTTTTATTTCCTCACGGATCGCCTCAAAGCACCGCTCAAGGCTCATGATCTGGCCTTTGGGGTTGGGAGCTGCAATGGCCTTGCCCTTACCGTCGGAACTGGACCCGATGGCGTTGATCACCCCGTAAATCTTATTGTTGTCCCTGATGGCGTCCTTCATCCGTTTGAGGACGTAAACAACCGACCCTTCTCCAAGGACAAATCCGTCGGCCCGGTCATCAAAGGGATAGGACCCTACTTCGGACAGGGTCCCCATTTTGGCAAACCCGATAAAAGACTCAGGGGCCAGGTGGGTGTTGACCCCGCCGACCACCACCTGGTCGTGATCACCGGAAAGGAGTTCACCGCAGGCCGCCTCAATGGCAGTGATGGATGAGGCACAGGCGGCATCCACTATATAGTTGGTTCCCCTGGCTCCCAGGTGACGGGCCACCCGTGAGGCTTCAATGTTCAGCAGGATACCGTGAACCGGATCATACCCTTTGTTCTCCCCTTCCATACCGTCCAGAAGGGTCTGCCTGACCTTTGCCTTGTCATCATCGGCAAGGCCGGAAAAGGCAGGGGTTTTCTCCAGCATGGAAAGAACTTCAGGATACCAGTATTTAAGCTGGAGATCATTTCCCAGCTCATTGGAAAGACAGGTGGCGATAATAACCGCAGTCCGTCTGGGATCCTCGCAGGTCATCCGGTCGTCTTCATCGAGCAGCCCTGCACTTTCCACTGCCTTGTAGGCAGTGGCCAACACCATCTTCTGGCTCCTGGACAGTTTTTTATCTTTACCCTCGTCATAGCCGAACCGTTTGGCATCAAACTCAAAATGATCCACGTGGCCGGCAAGATCAGTATAGGTTTTGTCCTCGGCTTTCCGGTTTTTATCGTAAAAGATATCC
>JAKSAX010000376.1 GCA_022361395.1 Desulfobacterales bacterium
AATGTGACCGAAGAGATGCTGATCTACAGCCAGGAGACCTTCGGCCCCGTGGCCCCGGTGATTACCTACGAGGATGAGGAGGACCTGTTAAGAATGGCCAATGACACCCGTTACGGCCTGGCCGCCTATGTCTATACAAGGGATGTGGCCAATGCCTTTACCATGTTCGAAGGCCTCAACTTCGGCATCATCGGTATCAACGACATCAATCCCACCTCTGCGGCCGCCCCCTTCGGCGGTATGAAGGAGAGCGGTCTTGGCCGGGAAGGCGCGGCAGAAGGCATGGACGAATACCTGGAAACAAAGCTGGGGGGATTTTCCCTGAGATAGCAAAAATTAAGCATAGAGTGAGCTGCACCCGGCTGTCCGTTCAATCCATTTGCCAGCTTTTTTCCTGGTGCAGGTCAAAAAGCTTGAGGACAAAATCGGCAGAACGTATCAAATCCGCTTTTATCCAGTGTTTTGACTTTTCACTGTCCCGGCCGGCCATGGCCTTTATCAGCTGGGCATGGTAATCGATGCCTGCCTTGGGATGCGGGATAATGGATTGCCTGAACATGATATTGTAATAGGGATTCACCCTGTCCCACAGCTGGTTGATGATCTCCAGGAGTATGGGAGAGTCGGCATCCCGGTAGGCCATCAGATGAAATTCCCTGTTTGCCGCAAGCAGTTTGCCCGGATCATTTTGCACCCGCAACCTGGCAAACATGGCATTTATTGCCTTCAGCCTGGAAATGGTGGTTGCTTTGACCCGGACAGCGGCCTTTTCAATGGCTTCACATTCCAAAAGCAGGCGTATGTGTAAAATTTCCTGGAGATTTTCCCGGGACAGGGTATTTACAACGCTCCCCCAGTTCGGCCGGGTGGTGATGAACCCCCTGGCTTCCAGCCGCCTCAGGGCCTCTCTGACAGGTATGCGGCTGACCCCCATGTCCCTGGCAATGGCCTCTGTGGCCAGTCTTTGGCCGGGCGGGATTCTTCCTGAGATAATCGCCTTTTCCAGCTCCTGAAAAACAAATTCGTGAAGGGGCTTGGTCTTTACCCTGGGAAGGGTGTAACCCCGGGAAGGCCTGGTATTCTTTTTTTGCGGAAGGGATTTTTCCGGGTTTACAAGCATTTTGCCCATGTGGGACCGCAGCCCCCTTACCCCGTTATATCTGTCTGACATACCGCTTTGGGTCAGCCAGGTGCGCACCAGCCGGGATACGCTGGTAACGGAAAGCGCATTTTTACCTTTGCCGGATTTGAACAGGAACTCTTCCATCGGCGGTTGGTATTTTGTACATAATTTTTCAAACCCTTGTTTCATTTCCGTGGTAAAGACCGGGGACGGGTCGGCCCCTGTGCCAAGGTATGCCGGAAGCCGTTCCCCTGCCTTCATCTCTTTGAGATCCTCCACCTTAAGGGATAAAATTTCCGGAATCGTTGCCGTGGTCATTAAAATGAATTCAAGAAGGAGCATGTTTCTCGGCCGGTTTTCCACCTGAAGCCTGAGCTTTTCAACATCAACGATCACCGAGGAACTGCGGGTGGTTTTATTTATTGTCATATTCTCGTCCCCTGTTAGGAAAAAATGATAACTAAGCATTAAATAAAATGACATTAAATGTCAACTTTATAGTGAGTATGGTATGTGAGTTGTGTCAAATAGATAAACAATTCAGATAGTTGTGTGAAAAGAAAATTATTTTGACAACTATATTGGATACGAAATAAGATGGTTTCAAACATGAGAACACCCTAACTGCTTAAAGGAGATTGGTCATGGGGGGAACCCATACTTTCAAGGCTGACGACAGAAACAGAAATATAAAGATTTATGTAAACGGTGAGATTGTACCCAGGGATCAGGCAAAGGTCTCCGTATTTGACAGCGGCTTCCTGCTGGGTGACGGGATGTGGGAAAGCTTCAGGCTGCATAACAAAAAACTTGCATTTGTCAAAGAGCATATGAAACGCCTCCATGAAAATGCCAAGGCCCTTGATATCAACATGGTGATGAATGATGACCAGATCGTTGAGAAAATTTACGACACGGTCCGGGCCAATGGGATGGAAACCGATGTTCATATCCGGATGATCGTTTCAAGAGGGCTCAAATCAACCCCGTTCCAGGACCCCCGGGTAAACTATGGTGATCCCACCCTGGTGATTATTCCCGAATACAAGACCACAACCGGTGCTGACGATCCCTTAAACCTGTATACCGTTTATGTGAGACGGGGGCAGCCGGACGTTGTTGACCCCAAGCTTCATCCCCTGAGTAAACTGAACTGTATCCTGGCCTGTATCCAGGTCAATCATGCAGGGGCGGACGAAGGCCTGATGCTTGATCCCCACGGTTTTGTGGCTGCATGCAACTCCACCAGTTTTTTCATTGTAAGGGATGGACAGGTATGGACATCAACAGGTAA
The DNA here is from genome assembly GCA_022361395.1 of Desulfobacterales bacterium. GTDB lineage: Bacteria > Desulfobacterota > Desulfobacteria > Desulfobacterales > Desulfobacteraceae > Desulfobacter. Next base: position 2,418 of record JAKSAX010000376.1, read on the forward strand.
GTACTGTCTTCACGGTGTGACCCGGGGCAATATTATCCGCCTGTGCAAAGAGAACGGGATTGAGGTGTATGAAAAGGATTTTTCCCTGGTAGATGTCTACTCGGCGGATGAATCCTTTGTCACCGGAACCTTCGGTGGTGTAAAACAGGTGGCGTCCGTGGACGGCCGGACCCTGGGCAGCGGTGAAAAAGGACCGGTTACGGAGAGACTGGGCAGGCTTTATAACGAACTCCTTGACAGGGAATGTGCCTGATCAGGCAAAAACGATAATCTGATAAACAATGAAGGAAAGATAAATGGATTGGAATAGTTTAAAAGGGGATTATCTGGAGTTTTTCACCAGGGCGGATATGGACAGTATCCACAGGACCTCTGTCAAAATCCTCAAAGAGGTGGGCCTGAAGGTGACCAATGACCAGGCCTTTGAGATATTTGCCGCAATAGGTACGGATGCGGACCGGGAGACCCGGGTGGTCAAATTTCCGGAAACCATGGTTGAAGAAGCCCTTGCAGGCACACCCAAGGGGTTTATCTGGCAGGCAAGGGACCCTGAAAAGAACCTGATCATGAAAGATACCCTGGTCCATTTTTCCCCGGCAGCCTGCCCTCCCTTTGTCAGGGATCTTGACACCGGGGAACAGCGGCCCACCACCTACCGGGACTGCTGTAACATGGTTAAGATCAATGATGCCCTGGAACGGGTTTCCGACTGCTTCTGCCCGGTTTTTCCAACCGATGTGCCCACGGGATCGGAACATTTTTACATGATGCGGGCCATGGTGGAAAATTCCGATAAATGCCTGAGGGGAAGAATCACCGGCACTGAAGTGGCCAGGGATTCCATCCGGATCATGAATAAAATCACCGAAGCAACAGGGGTGACCCCTGAAGGGCCCAACATGATCGCCCTTACAGATACCATCTCTCCGTTGCGGACCGATGACGAGATCGTGGACGGCATCATTGAATTTGTAAAAGAAGGGTTTCCCGTCATCCTGTCCGCCGAGATGATGGCCGGTGCAACAGGTCCTGCAACCATTGCAGGGGCCCTGGCATTGCAGAACGCGGAAATCCTGTCACACATCGTGCTGTGTTACAAGCTCAACCCGGACACCCCCATCATTTACGGCACCACCTCTTCAATCATGGACATGAAAACCTCCATGCTCCGCTACGGTGCTCCTGAAATGGCCCTGGTCAATGCGGGAACCGCCCAGCTGGCCCGTTACTACGGGCTGCCCAGCAGGGGCGCTGCCGGGTGCTGTGATTCAAAGGAGCTGGACATGCAGGCCGGGTACGAGGTGGCACTGAATGTCATGATTTCCGCCCTTGCCGGCGTAAACTATATGACCCAGTCCGTGGGCGGCATGGATATGGGGCTATCGGTGAGCTACCGCAAGGTAATGATTGACCATGAAATGCTGGGCTCGGTCATCCGCTGCATGGAAGGCATCCGTGTGGATGAAGAGGCCCTGGCCTATGAAGTGGTCAATGCCGTGGGCCCGGGCGGGACATACCTCTCCCATCCCCACACCTTTCACTCCTTTAAAAAAGAGCACTTTATCGCAGACCTTGCAGACACCCAGAGCTATGCCAACTGGAATGATAAAGGCAGGGTCAGCCTTGAAGAAAAAGCCTATGAGAAAATAAAGGATATCCTGGACAACCACAAGCCGGCCCCCCTGCCCCGGGCGGTGACCGATGAACTGGATATAATGGAAAAGGAAGTTCTGGAAAGAATTAAAAAGGATTAAACCAAAAAATTAAACCAAAAGATTAAACCAAAAAATAAGGACAGGTCAATGAAACTTGGCATTCACAACTACTCCTTTTACATGCATGGGCTTGGGGGGCGATGGATGGGATTTAAACCGCCATGGCCCAATCCCATGGATATCTTCGGCCTCCAGGAAAAAGCCGCGCAACTGGATCTGGACGGTGTCCACCTGGATATGGCGGCCATTGGGTCTACTGAACCGGATCACCTTGACAGGGTGGGTAAAGATGCACGGGACAGGGGCCTGTTCATGGAGTTTAACTGGGGGCTTCCCAAGCCCGGTGCAGACCTCCGCCTCCAGTTTGACCTGGCTTCAGGGATTGACATCTGCCGGCAGCTTGGTGCGGATCTTGGAAAACTGAGCCTGAACCTGACCCGTCCCAGGCCGGTGATGGGAAGCCGGCATGCCCCTGAAATCATGGGCCAGCTTGTGTCTGTAAGAGACCAGATCACCGGGATCCTGCCGCTTCTGGATCAGACCGGCATCCGCCTGGCCCTGGAAAACCACACCGATGCCTATGCCTCGGAGGTCATCTGGCTGATCGAGGCAGTGGACCACCCCCTGGTGGGGGCTTGTGTGGACACGGTCAACCCCATGATGGTGGGGGAAGACCCCATGCAGGCCATAGAAGCACTGACACCCTATGCTTTTACCAATCATTTCAGGGATTCCGTCATCGACCAGACCCGATACGGGTGCCGTATCGCAGGATGTGCCCTGGGTGACGGGGACCTGGATCTGAAACAGGCCTATGACCTGTTAAAAAATGCGCCGAACCTGGACCGGCTGAATATTGAAATTGCATTGGATGCGCCGGCAGACAGGATGCAACAGGCACTGGACATGGAAACCCGGGCAATTGAAAAGAGTATTGATTTCTGCCGGAATCAATTGGGTATTCCAACGCACAGGGAGAATAAATAAGGAAACCGGGATCTGTAATAAAGATTTTATAAAAAGAGGGGTGTGTTATGCGTTCGTTTTTTAAATCAAGGCATATCCTCGGCATGGGGTTTATTGTGCTGGGGGCCTGCTTTCTTTACCAGACCTACTACAATGACATCTTGTTTGCCAGCGGAGCGCTTGAACCGATGGATTATCCAAGGGCATTGATAATCATCTGGCTTTTCCTTTCCCTGCTCTACCTTGTCATTCCAAGACGCGGCATGGCCTTTGAGGGATTGAAAAAGGCAGCCCCGCTGCTGGTTAAGGTAACGGCGGCAGCCATCGTTCATATCTGGCTGCTCAACTACCTGGGATTCATCTGTTCCTCTTTTATTTTCCTGATGTGCTTTTTTTACCTGTTCAAAGACCGCAGGTTCCAGAGAATGGCAGTAATCAGCAGTATCAGCGCCTTATCCCTCTGGT
>JAKSAX010000004.1 GCA_022361395.1 Desulfobacterales bacterium
AATTTTAAATTATAAAATAAATTTGAATTGAATAAGATCTGTAACCACACAAGTATATGACAAGAAGTATTTAGTTTTCGGGTGCGGAAACACGCTGTTCGGCAATGACGGATTTGGCCCTGAAGTTGTCAACGAGATCAATGCTGCCCACACCCTGCCGGATTCTGTTCTGATCCTGGATGCCGGCACCGGCATCCGCGACCTTGTCTTTGACCTGTTGCTGGTGGAGACTCCCCCGGAACTGGTCATTGTCATAGATGCCGTCACGGTTGAAGGCCGTGGACAGGGTGAGGTATTTGAGATGGAACTCTCAAAAGTGCCCAGGGAAAAGCTGTCGGATTTTTCACTGCACCAGTCCCCCTCTTCCAACCTGCTCTCCCAGCTGACGGAGCGCGGTATCGACGTGAAAGTAATTGCCATGCACACAGAATCCATCCCCAATGAAATCAGCCCGGGCCTGTGCCCTGAAGCAAAAAAGGCTGTAAAGGAGGCGGCATCCCGGGTCTTGCTGGAACTCAAAAGCCGCAATGCATTAAGCTATACTGCGTTACGCTGAATTAAAAAGCCGTGTTGCTTTTAATTATATAAAATACGTTAACTGCTAAATTGACAAGAGGTGTGTATGGCAAAACAACCAAGAGGTTCTGTTTTGATGGCAGGAGGCGGAATTGCCGGTATCCAGGCTGCACTGGATATGGCGGATTCCGGGTTTTACGTTTACCTTGTGGAGAAGACGGCGGGAATCGGGGGGGCCATGTCGCAGCTGGACAAGACCTTTCCCACCAACGACTGTGCCATGTGAATTATCTCACCCAAGCTGGTTGAGTGCGGTCGGCACTTGAATATCGAGTTACTGACCCTTTCCGAGATCGATTCCGTTTCCGGAGAGGCCGGTGACTTTCACGTCAGGATAAAAAAACACCCCAGGTTCGTGGACGAGGAAAAATGTATCGCCTGCGGACTCTGCGCGGAAAAATGTCCGAAAAAGGTTGATGACGAGTACAACGAGGGACTGAACAAGCGGAGGGCCGCTTACCTCAAATACGGCCAGACCGTCCCCCTGAAATACGCCATTGATCCCGAACACTGTATCTATCAGACCCGCGGCAAATGCGGGGTCTGCGCCAAGGTCTGTCCCGCGGGCGCCATTAACCACGACATGAAGACCGAGTATATAGATCTTTCCGTAGGCGCCCTGATCCTTGCCCCTGGCTTTACCCCCTTCTCCCCCAAAGGCATTGACTACTACGGTTACGACACCATCCCGGATGTGGTTACCAGCCTTGAGTACGAGCGGATGCTGTCAGCCTCAGGCCCCTCCATGGGCCACCTGCAGAAAGCCTCCGACGGTAAGGAACCCGCCAGGGTCGCCTGGATCCAGTGCGTGGGGTCCAGGAACTACAACTGCGGGGACAACGGCTATTGCTCCAGCGTCTGCTGTATGTATGCCATCAAGCAGGCCGTCATGACCCGGGCCCATATGCACGACGGCCATGGGGAACAGACGGTGTTCTATATGGACATCCGGACACCCGGCAAGGAGTACGAGCGGTACTATGAAAGCGCCCGGGAGAACGGGGTCTCTTTTGTAAAGGCCCGTCCCCATACCCTGCTGGCAGGGCCCGGCGGCCACGGCGTAACCCTGTCCTGGGCCGACGACAAAGGCGCCACCCATGAGGAATTTTTCGACATGGTGGTGCTCTCCATCGGTCTTGAAGCGCCAAAGGATGCCGTTGATCTTGCGAAAAAATGCGATATCGAACTGGACAAATACGGGTTTGCCCGGACCACAAGCTTTGCCCCTTCGGCCACCAGCCGGAAGGGCATCTATGTAACGGGCAGCTTCCAGAGTCCCAAGGCCATTCCCCAGTCCGTGGCCATTGCCTCCACGGCAGCGGCCCGGGTCAAGTCCGACCTTGCTGAAGCACGCGGTACCCAGGCCGTGGAAAAACGCTTTGTGGAGGAGTTTGACATCTCGGACCAGGAAAGGCGGATCGGCGTCTTTGTCTGTTCCTGCGGCACCAACATCGCCTCCGTGGTGGATGTACGGCAGGTGGCCGAATATGCCCGGACCCTGCCCCACGTGGCCTATGTGGAGAACAACCTGTTCACCTGCTCTTCAGACACCCAGGACCTGATTGCCAAAACCATACTGGAAAAAAACCTTAACGCCGTGGTGGTGGCGGCCTGTACCCCCAGGACCCACGAGCCCCTGTTCCAGGAGACCCTCCAGAACACGGGACTCAACAAGTACATGGTGGAGATGGCAAATATCCGCAACATGAACGCCTGGGTCCATCCCGGCAAACCTGAAAAGGCAACAGCCAAAGCCAAAGACCAGGTCAAAATGGCCGTGGCCAAGGTTACCCGCAACTTTCCCCTGGAGGATATCCAGGTCAATATCACCCCCAGGGCCCTGGTGATCGGGGGCGGCCTGGCCGGCATGAGTGCGGCCAGGAACCTGGCAGACCAGGGATATGAAACCGTTCTGGCGGAAAAAGACGGGGAACTCGGCGGTGTGGCCAATCATCTGCAATATACCTGGAAGGACGAAAATATCCAGCCCCATCTTGCCGAGATGAAAGCGGCAGTCACCTCCCACGGGAAAATCCGGGTAATGACCGGCACCAGCCTCACTGCCGTGTCCGGCTTTGTGGGCAGCTTCACAGGAGAACTCACCACGGACGGCCGGACCGAAGACATCGAGTTCGGCGCCTGCGTCATCGCCACCGGCGGCAGGGAGACCAAGCCCGCCCAATACCTCTACGGCCGAAACCACCGGGTAATGACAAGCCTGGACTTCAACGCCAGGATAACCGCCGACCCGGGATTCGCTCCGGGGCTCAACACAGCCGTATTTATCCAGTGCGTTGGGTCAAGAAACGAGGAACATCCCTACTGTTCAAGGGTATGCTGTACCCAGTCCATCAAAAAGGCTGTCAGTCTTAAAACCGGTAAACCGGAAATGGATGTCTTTGTCCTCTACCGGGATATCCGCACCTATGCGGACAAGGAGGACATCTACCACCAGGCCAGGAACCTGGGGATTATTTTCATCAAATACACCCGTGACCGGCTTCCCGAAGTCCGGGAGGAAAACGGCGGCCTGCTGGTAAACACCTTTGATCCGGTCCTCCGGCTTCCCGTGGAGATCCGGACCGATGCCCTGGTGCTGGCAACGGCCATCGCGCCCAATGCCACCGCCCCTTTTGTGGACCTGTTCAAGGCTTCGGCCAATGCCGACGGCTTTCTCATGGAGGCCCACCCCAAGCTGCGCCCGGTGGATTCCACCGTAGACGGGGTCTTCCTGGCCGGTACCTGCCACTATCCCAAACCCATTGACGAAGCCATAGCCCAGGGCCGGGCCGCCGCATCACGGGCCAGCGTGATCCTCTCCAAGACCACGCTCAAGCTGGACGCCATAAAGTCCAGCGTTACCCATAACTGCGACGGCTGCGCCTTGTGCCTGGATATCTGTCCCTACAATGCCATTGAACTTGTGGAATACAAGGCAGAGGACAGAAAATCCCGCAGGAGGATCCGGACCCGGCAGGCGCTCTGCAAGGGCTGCGGGATCTGTGCGGCCACCTGTCCCAAGGAGGGTGTTGTGGTTAACGGGTTTACGCCGGGACAGCTGCGGGCACAAGTGGACGCCATCCTGGAAGCTTAAATGAATATCCGCCCGTCTGCTTCGTTGCTGCGGAAACCTGATATCCTCACGTACTGATAGTACGCTCCGGTATCAGATTTCCTGGCACCTCGTATACGGACCAATCTTCATTCAAGCATGGCCGGATGATACTTATGACACGCGTCGTTTCTCTCGTCGTGTCTTTTAAAATTATAATTTTTCAAAATCTATGGAGATTTTTATATATTATGTTAGATACATTTGAACCCACCATTATCGGTTTTCTATGCAATTGGTGCTCCTACGCCGGAGGCGACCTTGCCGGGGTCTCCCGGCTTCAATACCCTTCCAATATGAAGGCTATCCGTGTGATGTGCACGGGCATGGTCCACCCCGACCTTGTCCTGGACAGCCTGAAAAAAGGCGCGGACGGCGTCATGGTCATGGGCTGACATCCGGGTGAATGTCATTACCAGGATGGTAATAAAAAAGCAGAAGCCAGGATTTCCGTTGTCAAACTCATGGCAGAAGATGCCGGCATCAACCCGGAACGGGTGGCCATTGAATGGGTCTCAGGCGCCGAAGGCCCGAGATTTGCCGAAAAGGTAACCGGGTTCACCCAAAAGATCAGAAGCCTTGGTCCCAACGATTTTGCCCACAAGGTAAAGGAGGTGATCCCATGCCGGTAAAAATCGCCGGGGAATGGCTCAACTCCTGTTCCGGCTGCGAGATCGCCATTCTCAACCTGGGGGAAACCCTTCTGGACCTTTTGCCCCAGCTGGAATTCGTACACATCCCGGTTCTCATAGACCACAAGCATTTCGGCCAGCTCGGGGAGAAAACCGAAATTGATATCCCCAAGGCGGTTGTGGGCCTCGTGTCTGGCGGCATCCGTAATGAGGAGCACCTGGAGGTTGCCCGTGAGATGCGTAAAAAATGCGACATCCTCATCGCCCTTGGCACCTGCGCCACCCACGGCGGTATCCCCGCCCTGATCAACCGCTTCTCCAACCGGGAACTATTTGACCGATACTATCACACAGAGAGCACGGACCCCGGTGCAGCAGTACCGGCAAACGGCCTCTCCCCCCTGCTGGACCGCTGTTATGCCCTGGACGAGCACATTGATGTGGACATCTACCTGCCGGGGTGCCCGCCCCATCCGGACCAGATTGCCACTGCCGTCCTGGCCCTGCTCAACGGGGAGACCCCGGAGCTGCCCTTCCGCTCCGTTTGCGACACCTGCCCCACAAGGCGGGAAGGCAAGGGCAGGGTATCTGCCATCAAACGCTTTACCAGCAGGCCCGACTTTAACCCGGACGAACCCGTGGACCAGATGCGCTGCCTCCTGGAACAGGGGTATCTCTGCACCGGCCCGGTCACCCGGGCCGGCTGCGCCGGAAACAACGGCGAGGCCCCAAGATGCATCTCAGCCAGGGTTCCCTGCAGGGGATGTTACGGCCCGGTCCGCCAGGAGGGCAACCAGCTCCTGGACATGCTCAACGCCCTGGCCTCAAACGGTATCGACATCAACACCATCCCGGACCGGGACAGTCTCCTGCGCTTTTCAGGGGCCCATAACCGCCTGGTCCATACGAAAGAAGGAGGCAGATAATGGGAAAAACCATCAATATCCAGCCCCTCTCCAGAATCGAGGGGCACGCCAATATAAAGATCCAGCTTGACGATGCAGGAGAGGTGACCTCAGCCGTCACCCATTTCAACTCCATCCGGGGCTTTGAAAAATACGTCCAGGGCAAACCCGCCGAAGAGGTGACAAGAATCGTCACCCGGATCTGTGGGATCTGCCCCTGGCACCACCACCTCTCCTCCACCAAGGCTGTGGATGCCTGCTTCGGCGCAGAGGTCGCCCCGGCAGGCCACAGCTTAAGGGAATGCATGCAGAACATGGCCCATATCAACGACAAG
>JAKSAX010000003.1 GCA_022361395.1 Desulfobacterales bacterium
ACAAATGCTGTTTACATAGCATTAAAACTGAATATGGATAAGATTTGGAAAATATCACTGGCTGACCAGACTGTTGAGACCTATAGTGGTTACAGGCGGTTTAAAGAAAAACAGATAGGGGAGGGGATTTTCTCTAAAGATTTAGAATTGTTGGGGGATTAGGAGAAAAGCAGACAGAGGCTGTAAAAAAATGATTGCCCGCTGTGCAGAATGCGTGGTTGAACCACGGGGCGGCAATACCTATGCGTTTTTGTCTGTTAAGTTTTGTTAAAGGCCCATACAGGTATTTCAACAAAAAGATTTCAGATCTGGCCCTGAAGTATTTCAAAATCAGCATATATAATGTATGAATTAAAGACTTGGGATTAAATATAACTTTTTGAAATTGAGAAGATGAATATGATGCAGCCTTTAAAATTATACAACACGCTTTCCAGGCAGAAGGAAGAATACAAACCCTTATTTGATGACTATACAGGGCTCTATACCTGCGGTCCTACAGTTTATAATTATGCCCATATCGGGAATTTGCGGACCTACCTGTTCCAGGATGTTCTGAAGCGTGTTCTGCTGTACAATGATTTCAAGGTGAAACATGTCATGAATATCACTGATGTCGGGCATTTGACCGGTGACCGGGACATGGGTGAGGACAAGCTTGAAAAAGGGGCTGCCAGGGAGGGCAAGTCTGCCTGGGATATTGCTGAATTTTATACAGAGGCCTTTCAGAAGGATTTAAAGGAACTCAACGTGCTTGATCCGGATGTCTGGTGCAAGGCAACGGATTCCATTCCTGAACAGATCGAACTGATTCAGACCCTTGAGGAAAAAGGGTATACCTACAAGATTAATGACGGCATATACTTTGATACATCCAAGTTTCCTGAGTATACCAAGTTGTCCCATCAAAACCTGGATGCGCTTCAGGAAGGGGCACGTGTTGAAAAGAATATTGAGAAGAGGAATGCAACGGATTTTGCCCTGTGGAAGTTTTCCCCCAAGGATCAAAAACGCCAGATGGAGTGGGAATCCCCCTGGGGAACCGGGTTTCCCGGCTGGCACATTGAATGTTCAGCCATGAGCATGATGTATTTAAAGGATCATCTGGATATCCACTGTGGCGGGATTGATCATATTGATGTTCACCATACCAATGAGATCGCACAGAGTGAAGCTGCTACCGGGGATGATTTTTTTAAATTCTGGATGCACGGCGCTTTTCTGAACATCACGGGTGGTAAAAAGATGGCCAAAAGCGAGGGGAATTTTCTTACCCTTGCAAGCACGTTTATTGACAGGGGCATTTCACCCCTGGTTTACCGGTTTGCCTCTTTTCAAACCCACTACAGGAAACCCATGGAGTACAGTGATGATGCCATTGAATCTGCAACAAACGGCTACAGGCACCTGAGGAACCAGGTGCGGACCATTGCAGAGTCAGCCGGTGATGACAAGGCGGACGTCCATGAAGGATTGAAAGCGCAATTTGTGGCCGCCATTAACGACGACCTGAACATGCCCCGGGCCATGGCCGTGATCCAGGAGACCCTGAAATCAGATCTGCCCGATGCCCAGAAGTATGCGACGGTTGTGGATTTTGATCGGGTTACAGGGCTTGAACTGGATAAGGTTCTGGAAAAAGCGTCCATACCGCCCGAGGTTCAGGAAAAAGTGGATGCCCGGATCAAAGCCCGTGAGGATAAAAACTGGGCATTGTCCGATCAACTCAGGGATGAGATCCTGGCATTGGGATATATGGTCCAGGATTCCAAAGAGGGTATGAAGGTCATCAAACAATAGGATCATATATCGGCATCACTCCAACTGCGCTATCCACGATTCATGATCGCTAAATGATAAAG
>JAKSAX010000352.1 GCA_022361395.1 Desulfobacterales bacterium
CGCCGCCCTTCTGTTCCTGGTCCATCAGTTCCGGAAGATCGGGCATCATGCCCACAAGATCGATTCCGGCTGAAAAGCAGGGCCCTTCCCCCGCCATGACAACCACCCGGATCTCATCATCATTGTCAAGGTCCTCAAATATTTCAACAGGCTCTTTCCACGCCGGCGGGTTCATGGCATTTTTTTTCTCCGGACGGTTCAGGTATACCCAGGCCACAGGCCCTTTTTTCTCAACACGGTAAAATTCATATTCTGTCATGGCAGCTCCTTGTAATAGTATTGACAAGCAAATGATAATAAATCACAGGAAGGCATGGTATCAGGTTCCGGGCGGTAAGACCAGGGGCTGAACACAGGGCAATCGCATATAAATTTGGCACGGTTTTTAATTTTTAAATATTTTGGGCACTTATGCCTTATCCGAATTTTGCCTGCGATTGCCTGTACAAAAGTAACTTATTGGAGTCATTGGGTCTGAAAGTTATATGCGTTGACCCTGGGCTGAACAGAATTCTTTACAACTGATTTTTCTGGGAAAATTGTTTAAGCATCTTTTCCATCAGCCTGGTGTGCCCACGGGTGTCCAGGGCCGGGTCCGTGGATATTTTTTTCCAGATATCCGGGGTTCCCTGGTGTTGGTGGCAGCCGATACAGAGGCCTGTCCGGGTAATCCTGCCGAGTTCTTCTTTGTTGAATGCCCGGCTCAGGGGCCAGTGGGTGCCAACGGTCGCCACCTGGATGCCGTCCTTGTCAACAATCTTTGACCAGTCAAAGGTCAGGTTTTCAATACCCGGGAACTGGACACGGGCGGCAGACGGAAGAGGGGCGCCGCTGACAGAGTCCCTGATGTCTATTACCCTGTCGTTTTCCCGGACTGTTTTGAAAAGACCCTGGTTTATGCCTAACCCAAGGGTCTTGGGCCGGGTATGACAGCTTTCACAGGATCTGGCTGCGGGACTTGCCGTATGGGGCTGAACCGGGGCCATGTCCAGGGCAAGGGGAATGTGATCCTGGCCGATGGATTTGCCTTCAGCCGGATTTTCCGGGGCCCGGTTATGGACAATTGTTTTTCCGCCCTTTCCGATAACAGAGTATACGACCTGGCAACCGGGTATGAGGGGCGATATCCTGCCTTCGCCGTTGATTCCCAACACAGGGTCTTCCCACCGCATGTACCCGTTCTGTTCCGTGATCCTGCCCGGGGTGGTAATGCCGACATCCTGGACCGGTGAGGCTTTCCCGGACTCGTGGCCGGATTTAAGCTGATTGGACACGGCCACCCAGTCTGTGCGGGGGCCTTTGCTGTAATCCACCTTTACATGGCAGCCGTAGCATTGCGGCGCCCATGCCCCGTGGCAGGCATAGCACTCCATTCTGTCCATATGCCGGGATACCTTTGCCATGGCAACGGCTGCAGCAGGCGTCTTCCAGGGACTGCCCTGGTTTTTCAGTACAGGTACAAAATAGTCCCTGCCTGTTGCGGAGTGGACCATGACCCGGTTGCCTTTCCTCACAACATTTCCCAGGGGATTGCCCCTTGCAGACAGGATGTAGCCGTCGGAAGGCGGATAGTCAAACCCGAACTGCTGGCCGGACATCAGCCTGTTCGCGGCTGTGCCCCGCGGTTCTTTCCCGGCAGGCCTCCCGAATTCATCTCCGTGTCCCAGGGGCAGTTCCCAGGGGTATTGGTCCGGGGTGCCGTGACAGTCGGAACATTCGATTTCAACCTGGGCCAGGGTGGTGCCCTGGATATTACCGTCACCGTGGATATCCATGCTGGTATGGCAGTCCTGGCAGAGCAGGCCGCCTTCTGGGTTTCCCTCACGGCTTTGATAGCGGTGGTGGAGATCTTCAGACACCTGGGTATAGGTCTTGCCGTGGAGCAGGGGCTGGGGCTCGCCGCTGAGGTTAAAGGGGCCTGAAAACGGGGATTCCATCAGGCCTGAAAAGGAGACACCGATCCGCTTGCCCCTGTTGTGGCAGGTATTGCAGGTTTCCACAGGGATACCCCCGGTCTTCCGGTTTCCGGCTATGCGGTGCCTGAGAATATGGCCGGGTTCAGTCTTGCTGATGCTTTTATCCCTTCCCTGGTAAAGCCCTTCGTTTCCATAGGGCATGTGGCAGGCTGAACAGCCAGTTCCCCTGTGGTCTCCCCGGATATTCCGTCCCTTTACGCCGATGTGGCACCGCTGGCACTCCTGACGCAGGTAGGTATAAGCCGCAAGCTTGGGATCGGTTTCAACATCTTGAACAGACGGGGCCGGCAGGCGGTTTAGCCGGCCGGGGAACTGGCCCGGATGGTTTTGTTTCATATCTGCCATATAGGTTTCATAGGCAGGGGTGGTGCCCAGGGGTACCGGACCGTCGTCGTCATCCACATCGTGATTTCCCAGAGCTGTCCCGGGATCCGGTTTAATCCCCCAGGTGGTCAGGTTGCCCCGGATTTTTCCCGCCTCCGTGTTCATCAGGGAGCGTTTGGTGCGGTAGACATAGCCTGCATGGCAGGCCCCGCAGGTGTTCTGGGCAATCCAGACATTCCCCGGATCCGGGTAAAACCCTTTGGGTCCGGGGGCTGTTTTCAGGCTGGCAGGTATGCCCTTGTGTGCTTTTTCCTTCCGGCGGACCCCGGGATTTCCTCCGTGGCAGACCACGCAGCCGTCCATATCCCCGTGGCGCATGCCGTTCTGCCGGATAAGCGTCATCATGGGCAGGTCAGCGGGAACAATATCCATTATGCCTGCATGGCATTCCTTTGCCGTACATCCCCTGTTACCGGCCAGAGCTTCCGGTGGCAGCATAAAAACAGACACCCCCATAAGCAGGAGGACGAGTTGTATTTTGTTTTTAACGGACATTTTTTTCACGGGCATTGGAAAATTTTCCTAAGGATCTGGTTGAATAGTCCCGGCTTCATCCACCTTGCCCGGATCTTTGGCGCAAGTCAATAAAAATCCTAAGCCATATTTTGGACGACTTTAATTTGACGGTGAGCCCTAACCATCTGTCCGGAAAGGAATTTTATGGCAATTTCCCCCTGTTTTATGATACTTATACCGGTTCAACCAAGGAATAATGAGAATGATAGATATACTGGCATACCCCCTGGACCGCCTGGTCCGCACCCTGGAGAGGGACTACGGTAAAGGCCTTTACCATGCAGAGGCCCTGTACAGGGAGGTCTTTAAAAACGGAAACCGGAATGTGCTGTCCGCCCCTGAGTTCCTGGGATCGCCGAAACTTTCAACCGCCCTGGCAGGGCAGGTTGTTGTTGACCCCGGGCGGATCGCGGACACCTTCAGGGAGGAGAACCTGACCAAGTTTATCACCCGGTTGTCCGACGGGCTGAAAGTCGAATCCGTGATCATCCCCATGACCCGGCACAATACCCTTTGCGTATCAAGCCAGGTGGGGTGCAGGATGGGATGTGCCTTCTGTGAAACCGCCAGGCTGGGGTTCAAGCGGAACCTGACGGTATCCGAGATCACCGGACAGCTTTACAATGCCCGCCATGTGCTGAAAAAGAAGATTAAGAATATAGTGTTCATGGGCATGGGTGAGCCCTTTGATAATTTCGACGCGGTCATGACGGCGGTCCGGATTATGAACGCCCAGAAAGGGTTTGATATTGCCCTGCGCCACATTACCCTGTCCACAGCCGGCCTGGTGCCCGGGATAGAGATGCTGGCGGAGATGAATATGCCAGGGATCCGCCTGGCTGTTTCGGTGAACGGACCGGATGACAGGATCAGGTCGGGGCTTATGCCGGTTAACAACCGCTGGCCCATGGCTGCATTGAAGGAGGCGCTTCTAAAGTATCCCCTGCCTAAGAGGGGGGTGTTTCTCTTTGAATATATACTGATCAAAGGGGTAAACGACTCCCGGGACCATGCCCGGCGCCTGGCCGGGTTTATCCACCCCCTGCCGGTCCGCCTGAACCTGATTCCCTACAATCCTGTTGATGCCTTTGGCCATGCCAGCCCCTGCGATAAGGAGATGCATGAATTTGCGGATCTGCTCACCGAAAAAGGGGTTTTTGTAATTAAGCGGTGGAGCAGGGGCAGGTCGGTCTCAGCGGGCTGCGGCCAGCTGGGAAAACATCTGGCCGGGAATGATCCTGTTTAACGGTTTGTTTTTATAGAATTTTCCGGAACAGCTCAAGATTTATGAACAACATGCCGATTTATGAAAGAACCCAAAAGCGGAAAGCTTTATGAATTATACAGAAAATACGCCTAAAGCCGGTGAATACCTGAGATTGACACTGGCGCATATTGCAAAGCACAACCTGTCTGCCAATCCCGTGAATTACACGGTATGGTATGAATACGTATCCGGGAAAAACCTTAAGTTGAAACAGGCGGTTGATTTCCTGCTTGAGAAAGTCCCCCCCTTACCAACCAGAAAATAGAGGGCCTCTATCAGAAATTTGTAACCGACGGCGACCGCATTGTCATTTCCCGGATCCTGACCAAGGTGAATCTCATGCTTCGCGAGATTACCAGCCATGTCACGGAGACCGAGGGTGATCTTGCAGGCCACGGCCGGGCATTGGATAAGATGGCGGGCCAGCTTCAGGATGTTGATGATTTTGACGGTGTCAGGCATATCATTGACCAGATGATCGATACCACAAAGGCCATTATCAAATCCGGCTCCAGGCTCCAGAACCGGATGGAAGTTTCTTCAAAAGACCTGCAGCAGCTTCACAGGGAGCTGGAGGTTTCACAGAAAGAGGCCAGAACGGATGCCCTCACAGGGCTGGCCAACCGCCGCGGGCTTGAAAAGCGCCTGGAAATCGAAAGGATCCGTGCCCGGCAGAACAACACGCCTTTCTCCGTTATCCTGGTGGATATCGATTATTTCAAGAAGGTGAATGACAGGTTCGGCCACCTGGTGGGTGACAGTCTGCTCAAGGGGGTGGCAAGGGTGCTCAGGTCCCAGACCCGGAGGAATGATATGGTGGCCAGGTTCGGGGGGGAAGAATTCCTGATCCTTCTGCCGGAAACAGATGTTGCAGGTGCCTATTCCGTTGCCGAGAAAATAAGGACCACGCTTTTAAACAAGGAGTGGACCATCAAGGAATCCAAAAAGAGTATCGGCCTGGTGACCGCATCAATGGGCATTGCCCTCTACGATATGGATGAATCGGACAATAGTGTGATCCACCGGGCAGATGCCGCTCTATATAAAGCCAAAGCCCAGGGCCGCAACCAGGTTGTGATCCAGGCCGAACTGGCTAACTAATTCATCTTCCGGCTCATCTTCTGGATGAGGATGCCATGAGAAGTCCGAATCCGATAAACAGGGAGCCGCTGGCCCGGTTCATCCACTGCCGCCTGGCGGGTCTGCTCAGCCAGTGCCTGGCCTGGTGGGCCAGCAGGGCATAGCCCATTAAAAAGAAAAAAGAAAATCCCATCAGGGTCAGTATCAATGCCGTAAACTGGGGTGCCAATGCCCTGTCGATAGCGATGAACTGGGGAAACAGGGCCGTAAGAAACACAATGGCCTTGGGATTGGAAACCGCCACCCCGAATGCCTGTAAAAAAATACGAAGCCCGGATTCCCTGCGAAGCCCGTTCCGTTCCTCTTCCGGCGTCCGTCCGGGCTGCTGGATTATCTGCATCAGGCCCAGATAGACAAGATAAGCCGCTCCAGCATACCTGACCAGGGTAAACAGGGTTTCAGAGGCCTTTAGCACCGCCCCTAAGCCGGTAACGGTGACAAGTCCCAGCACAAAAAGTCCTGTGATATTGCCAAGGGCTGAAAAGCTTGCCTTTCTCCACCCGAATAACCCGGATTTATTCATAATAAAGAACACGGCAGGCCCAGGGGTTGCCGTGGCCACAAATACAAAGGAGAGATAGAGGAGCCAGGAGTGGAGAGACATGGTATCAGTATCCTTTTTTCGGGTCTACAAGGTTCAGAAGGGGGGTGCCCGACCTGAGCCGCCGGATGTTTTCAAGGACCTGGGGGGCAACGGAGAACACATCTGTCTGGCTGGACACATGCGGGGTGATGCGGATCCTCGGATGGGTCCAGAAGGGGTGATCCGTCCCCAGGGGCTCGGTTTCAAATACATCCAGGCAGGCACCGGATAAAATTCCCCTATCCAGGGCGGTCATCAGGTCCTCTTCCCTGAGATGCCCTCCCCTGCCCACATTGATGAGATAGGCACCGGGGTGTAGTTTGGAGAAGGTCTCCAGGTTCAGTATATGCCGGGTGGCGGGGGTCAGGGGCAGAAGACAGATCAGAATACGTGTCCGGCCGAGAAAGTCCGCTAACTGACCGTCTCCGTGAAAAGTCTCTGTTTCCGGAAGCGCCCCGGGGCTGTTCTTCCAGCCCAGTACAGGGAATCCCTCTTTTGAAAGCCTCCGGGCGGCGGCCCGTCCCAGCTGGCCAAGCCCCATGATACCCACCGGGCAATCCTGTTTGTTTATGGGGTCCAGAGGATGCCAGGTCTTTTCCGACTGATCTGCCTGATAGACGTCAAACTGCCTGAAGTGGCAGAGCACCGCCAGGAGAAGGTACTCAGCCATATCCCTGACCAGGTTGTCATCCACCAGCCTGACCACAGGCACGGCTTCAGGCAGGCCGGGGTCTGAAAGCAAATGATCAACACCCGCGCCCATGGAGGAGATACACCCAAGGCCGGGATATTCCTTTAACACGCCGGAAGGGTGGGCCCAGGTCAGGGCAAGGTCAATATCATCACGGGGGTGGTCATCCGGCCAGACCCGGATGTCAAGTGCCGGATCAAGGGCGTTCAGAGCCCTGATCCACGGGTTTGGGTCTTTATCCGGGCAGATAAGTGTAACAGCCATAAGCTTTGGTGGTCTTTAATTAAAAGATTAAACTGTGAGCAGTTTTTCGTCCTGTTTAAGAATATCGGTCAGGGGGGCACCCCAGTATTTTACCTCAACCCCGAGGGCTTCGATCTCAGGGGTAACCTCAAGTTGCTCCGTGCAGGCCTTGCAGGCTGTCACATGGACCCCTTTTTCAATGGCCTCCCTGATCATGGCCCGGATATCATTGTCTTCTGCGGCAAGTCTGGCAGTGGCCCCCCAGATGATCAGGGTTACCTCCTCCCACCAGCCGTGGGCCAGGCTGTTGATGGTATACATGAAGACCATTTTTTCGGCGGTCATTTTGTCGGCATTGGTCCAGAGCAGGTATAAATGGGTTTTGTCACTCATGGTCTCTCCTTTGAAAGGGTTTTCCAAAGTGAACCATAAACCGCGGCTGTTTGCAATAGCCTTGTTATCCGGTGGTCTTGGTCAGGTCGATGCTCAGGGCATAGGCGCCGCCCTCAAGCTTGGCTGTCACGGGATACCCCCCTTTTTCAAAGACCTTGAGCATGGCCCTGTTGGATGAGAGCACATCTGCCGTCATTTTAACCGCGCCCCTCTCCTTGCCCAGGCGGGCCAGCATCCGGAACAGAAAGGTGGCGATCCCGTGTCCCTGGTAGGCCTCATCCACGACAAAGGCAATATCCACAAAGGGATTGTCCGGATGTTTGGCTATCCTGGCTTCGGAGATGATGGTCTGGTTTCCGGGCTCCCCGATGAGTCCCACCACGGAGATCACATCCCTGTAATCCACATTGACATAGGCCTGCATCTTGGCATGGGGCATGGTTTTGATCGGGCTGAAATACCTGTAATAAATGGCCTTGTCGGAGAACCTGTAAAAGAGCCTGCGCATCTGGTCTTCGTCCGAAGGCTTGATGGCCCTGAACCTGACCTGGAGGTTATCCTTAAACGTCTGGTGGGTTTCAATCTCCTTTGGATAGAAATGGGAGGAATCTGCCAGGAACATCTGGTCCGGATAGAGAAGATTCTCCATTTTCCCGCCGTCCACAAGGCCCGGCCGGTCTTCGGGATGGGCGATTTCGATGAGGGCCTGGGCCCTTTCCCTCAAGGTGCGCCCCCTCAGGTGAGCCACACCGTATTCGGTGACCACAAGGTCTATTGATTCGGGCAGGCTGAGCAGATCCGGTGTATCATCCAGGAAGAGCCTGATATTGGCCACCCCGTCCCGGTTCCTGCTGGGCAGGGCCACAATGGTATATCCGCCCATGGAGATCTCAGCCCCGTTAAGGATGTCGGCAATCTGTCCCGGGCCTGCGGAAATATTGGCGGAACTGGAGTGCAGGGCCACCCTGCCGGACAGGTCCACCCGGCGTACCGGCAACATCATGACAAACCTGCGGTTCCGGCCGATCTCCATGGGGTTGAACACTTTTTCAATACCCTGGAATTCCACCATGGGGTTTTTGTTCAGCCACTCCATGAGTTTTTTGGAGCCCAGGGCATAGGTGGCAAGGGACCGCCCCCTGAACATACCCTTCCGGCGGTTGGTCACCGCGCCGCTCTCAGCCAGCTCCATCAGGGCATCCGTGAAAAACGGCGTATGGATACCCAGTTCTTTTTTTCTGGACAGGTACTTGGGCAGGGCTTCAAAGATCGGACCATAGGTAAAGGCCAGGCAGGAGCCGTCTTCAATCACCGAGGCCGCATTTTCCGCTATCCTGTCAAATACCGGCTCCACCGGATACCTGGGGAAGTAAAAGGGGGGGACATTGGATTCCACAAGCATGTCGAACTCATCAATGTGGACAAAGGTATCCCCCAGGGTAAAGGGGGTGTCCTCGTTGATCTCGCCAATGACAATATCCGCATGTTTCATGGCCCGCCTGGCCACATCCACCCCGATCCCCAGGCTGCAATAGCCGGTGTCGTTGGGCGGCGTGATCTGGATAAAGGCCACGTCAATGGGAATCAACCCCTCTTTCATCAGGGTGGGCACGGCGGAAAACCTTGAGGGGATCATGTCCACCCGGCCGGCTGTAATGGCTTCGGCCGAGACCCAGCCCGAGAAAAAGGTTCTTAACCGGTATCTGTGGGATTCCAGGGCTTTGTAAGAGATGGCGTCACCGAAACTGAGCAGTTGGATCAGGGTCAGGTCCTCCAGGCGGTGACCCTCTGCACTCATGAGGGCATTGACCAGGGTTCTGGGTTCTGCGGTCCCGGTTCCTATGAATATATGCATGCCTGGTTTTATCTTTTTCAGCACCTTGTCCGTGGATACTGTATTTTTTTTCCAGGAGGGTATTTTCTTTTTAAACATGGTTCAGATCTATCCTTGGGGTTTCAGAGTATAGAATTTATTATATACCAGGGTGAGGAATACAGCCAGCATCACCGAGGAAAGTCCGATCAATACGTTAAAATATGCCGGTGCGGTCAGGGACAGCCGGATAAGCAGGGTGGCCAGGGCATAGCCCGAATTCCTGAACACCGCCGGAAACTGGGGCAGAAAGGTCTGGGCAAGCAGGACCATCAGGATGTCCGAAAAGATCAATACAGTATAAAATGACTGGAAAAAGTGGAATACCTCCTGGCCGGTGAGCTTGAGGAAAATATTGTAAACCCCCATGCCGAAGAAGGTCACCAGCATGCAGAGGGCCACACTCTTTTTTGCCGCGATGAAACGGTCCAGGGAGGGGCCCGGTTTAATGGCCTTGTCCAGGTTTTTCT
Organism: Desulfobacterales bacterium; assembly: GCA_022361395.1. Taxonomy (GTDB): domain Bacteria; phylum Desulfobacterota; class Desulfobacteria; order Desulfobacterales; family Desulfobacteraceae; genus Desulfobacter. The sequence goes on from JAKSAX010000352.1 coordinate 9,537, forward strand.
GCATGGCCGCGTACACCCCCAGCAGGGCAAAGATGGCAACCGCACCGAAGCCGTATGAAAGAATATGCCACAGCACCTCGTTGTTATGGTTCAGGGAGATGGGTTCGGGCAACACGGATAACTCCTTGAATGCATTTCTCAGGAAGATCAGGGCCAGGATTTCAAATTGTTTGCCCAGGGCCCTGGACATGGACCCGGGAAGGGTGAATATCATTCCCAGCACTTCCATGATCAATACCAGGAGAAAGGCCAGGTTGATGGCCATGTAATGGCTGTACGGAACCTTGGCTGACAGGGAGGGCGGCAGCATGCCCTGGCGGTTCAGCTCAATCACGGCCAGGCTGGCCACAAAGATCAGCACCAGGATACCGGACACGGTTTTATGGGTTTTGTCCCTGTGCCAGAACCTGCGGAAATCGTCAAAAAGACGGGTGCATATGTTTAGAAATCTATCCATGAATCGTTAAACATATTGGTGGCCGAAGAAAATTTCAGGCACCCGGAACCCTCCGGGTGCCTGAATAATACGATAGATCTATCTGTTTTTCAATTTTTCAATATTGTCCCTGGCAAATTCAATGGACGGATCTATCTCCAGGGCCATTTCATAGTATTTGACTGCCAGTTTCACATCTTTAAGCTCCCTGTAGCAGGAACCGATATTGGCATAGTTGATGGCCAGGGACGGGTCTACCTCCAGGGCTTTTTCAAAGTTTTCAATGGCCGGCTCATACCTTTGGGTCATAAAGTAACAGGCGCCGGCGGTGTTGAACATATCCGGCCGCTGGGGATCGATTTCAAGGCCTTTGCCGCAGGTTTCAATGGCCCGGTCATACTGCTCAAGATCCTTGAGGCAGGCCCCCATGTGTGAGTAGATGTCCGGCAGGTTCAACCGGGCGGGTCCGCGGGTTAAAGCCGCCTCAAACTCCTGCAGGGCCTCGTCACGGTCATAAATTGCCGCCAGCATCAGTCCTTTGTAAAAGCTGGTGTAGTACTGGCCCGGCAGGGCCTCTTCAAGGGCGTCCAGCCGGGTCAGGGCCTGGAGGGGATCAAAATTTTCAGTGATCAGCCTGGCGGAAAACATGCCGACGCTGGCAGCGGCTGCCCTCTCCCTGAAATGGGCACCGGGCATGATGGAGTAAAATGCGGGGATCTCAAGGCCCTTGTGCATGGTATTGATGAGCAGGATATCGTAATCCCTCTCCGCCAGGGTATTGACAAGGTTCTCCACCTCCACGCGGATATTGTCAGAAGAAAGATCCGCCAGCTCAGAGGCGTCTATCATTTTTTTGGGATGGGTAATAAAGGCGGCATCCTTGATGTCGGTAAACTTGGGCAGGCCCGAGGCCACATAATTTGAACCTGAGTTAAAATCCCCTGCCAGCTGGGCCACTTCGGTAAGGGCCCTGCTCATGGCTTTCTGGGGATCCGGTGAGGTCCCGGCCGTCCATACGATTTCACTCATCTGGGGAAAGGTGTCCGGATCCCAGGCCATCACCCCGATTGTGGGGATACCTGTGTCCAGGGAGAAATCCGTGGCATAGACTTCAATGCCCTGTTTCTTGTATTTCTCCAGCATCTCCCTGACCAGGGGATCTGTAAAGGACTCCAGCCGGATTCCGGGCACATCCATTTCACCGTGGCTGACCAGGGATGAGGTATGGCGTTCAACAAGTTCGCATATACCCTGGCTCAATGCCTCTTCCGTGCAGTTCCCTGCACTGGGGCCGTTGAATTCATTGATCATGTAGAACCAGTTAAAGGGGATGTTGACCTCTTTTTTCCGGGTGAGGTTGTATCCCTTGGTCCATTTAAGGGGGAGGCGGTCGAAAACCGGTTTGACCTTCAATGCATCAGCTTCATTGTCATGGACGGACTTGATGATCTCACCGTAGTCCATGGCCTCATCACCAAGCTCTTCCGGGGTGGCGTAAAAGAAGTTGTCTTCCCGGTTTACAAAGGAAAAAAAGCTGAACCGCTCAGCCAGTTCCATGACTGCGCTGGCCTCGGACTGCTCCGGGGTTCCGCCTTTACCCATCTGTTTGTTCGTACCTGTCACCTTTTTTGCATCCACCCCGCATTCTGAGAAAAACACGGGGATATCCAGCCGGCCGTTGTCAATACGCCGGGTCCGGCTTAAAATATCCAGGTCCAGCCGGGCGGTTTTCTCCTTAAACCGCCGGACGGTCTCTTCCGGGGACATGATTTTGTCCTGGTCGTAAGTATAGCCTTTTTTGGCATCTTGCAGTTTTATTTCATAACCCATGGGGTAATCGCCTTTCTAAATAGTATTTCTTAAGTCTGCTCAATTTGGCCAGCCGCCTTAGTCAGCCGGTTCTATCGTATCTCCGGTTTCAATGTTCCCGCCCTTGAGAATTTTTGCAAAGACGCCTTCCTTCGGCATAATACAATCCCCGGTCCGGTAGAAAATGGCACATTTTTTATGACATTCCTTACCGATCTGGGTAATCTCCACAAGCGCCTCTTTGCCCAGCCTGAACCGCTGCCCCACGGGCTGGGATTTCCAGTCAATCCCGGTGGTGGCAATGTTTTCGGCAAAATCCCCGAAGTTTAGCTTAAAGTCTTCGGTTTCAGCATTCTTAATGCTTTCAGCTGCCAGAAAGCTGAGCTGCCTGTGCCAGTCCCCGGCATGGGCGTCCCCTTCTATACCATGATTCTCAATGAGTTGCACACGATCCACACATGTTTTGGTGGTGCCTTTTTTCCTGCTCACGGCAATGGATACGATTTTCATTGTCCGACCTTATCTTAAGATTAACGTTCTATAGCAGTTCTCAAAATTCCGTTCCGATTCAATTTTAATTTCAGTGGTTGCACAGCAAATAACACGCTACGCTTCAACATCTTGTTAATAAAGAGGTCTTCTCACTCCGTTTTTTTCGGAACATATTTTTGTTATTTGCTATAACTACCTCATATCATTGATTCAAATTCGAGACTATATCACAATGTGGCAGTTAGGTTCAATCTAAATGATTTCTTTAACTTTTCAGGCTTTTATCGGGCCGGTCATCAGAGGCCGAAGGTATCATAGCCAGCGGCGGCCATCCATTCCCGGGCAGCCTTATCCCCTGTAAACAGCTCTACCTTGAACTTGTCAACATCCCTGAGCATGTTTTTCATCTGCCAGATCTTTGTCTCCGAATCCCCCACAATAGTGGCGACATGGGTTGGATTATTTACGAAACTCCGGTTTGATTCCCAGATTTTTTTCTCTGCCTCAGGAGTATTGAGTTCCCAGGCCCTCAGGTCCACCAGGACACCCCATTGCCTGTCCCGGAAGAAGCGGTCAGTAATGGCGTTCAGATCTTTGATATAGGCATCCGCAACCCGGCCGTCCCAGGCAGAGAGGATCTGGATAAAGAGGATGTTCTGCCTGGGTTGAAGTATGTAGAAATTGGTTATTATGTCCCGTTTCATGGAAATTATTTATATAATTTTAGGCGTAATAGGTCAATCCTGTATGGGGCAGCCGCAAAAATAAACAGGAAAAGCAGCCGGCCGGAAATACCAGTTGGACCGGTGCAAGTCAGATTTTAAGTTGTATTGTTTAAGGGGGCTGCCCTAGAAAACCATGGCATAAACCTGGCCGCGGTCCCTCCATACCCTGGTCTCGCATCCTTTGAGGCTTGTTGTAAACCGGCTGCCTTCCGGCATGTCAAAGGCAAGGTGATCCGTGTTCATGATAAAAAGGGAGCCCACAGCCCGTCCCTGCCCCTGTTGCTGAATTACGAAATAGGCTGCCTTGCAGTCGCCCAGGGTGCAGAGCCTGCCCCCCAGGAGCACGGCGTTAAGGGGAAGGTCCGGGAGCAATACCTTGAATCCTAATTTCTGGGTCATAAAGGCAAGGGCCTGTTCTGCCCGCGCTGCCTCAAAAGTGATGCGCCGGTCACCCTTGAGATGATCGGTTACAGCCTGGCGGCTGATCTGATTCAGGTCTTTGAATGTTCCGGATGACGGGAAGATGCCTGTAAAGACAAGCACCAATATAAGGAGACCGGCCAGGAGGGAGGCCGAGGCAAGGGCGATTCCGGCGGGTTTGTTCAGGCCGCCCGGAAATTTGCGCCTGGTTTCGTGTTCAAGGGTGGCGTCGACCCGGTCTGCCAGGCCCCGGGGCAGGTCTTCAAGGGCAAAGGCCCTTTTAATATCCCTTTCAAGGGCGTCATCTCCGGCAAACAATAGTTCACACTCACGGCATGCCGCCATGTGGGTGCTGACTTCCCGGGGAAGGGTGTGGTTGTGAATGTCCCGGGTATTCAGCCAGTGGTGAAATTCTTTACAATTCATTCTTTTGCAGTTTAATTAGGGCCCTGTTTCATCCCTTTAAGGTTAAGATCCAGTATATTATCCCGTGATGCGTTTATTTTTTTCATCAGCCCGGTTTTGAGGCCTTCCCTGGCCCGGGTCAGTCTTGACATCACCGTTCCGATGGGAATATCAAGGGTCTTTGCAATGTCTTTGTAAAGCATTTCATCCATATAGTACAGCATGAGCACTTCCCTGTATTTTACAGGGAGTTTGTCAATGGCTGTTTTCAGCAGCCGGGTACTTGAGTCGTTGACCAGCTGTTCCTCTGCATCCTTTTCCCGGATATGCTGCTTGAGGAACTCAATATAGTCTGTCTCCTGAAGCCTCTGTCTGGCCTTTGCCTTGTGGCAGTTTTTCAGGAAGTTGTTTCTTAATATCCTCAGGAGCCAGGGTTTGCACCTGGCCGGATCCTTTAACTGGTGGAACTTGTTAAAGGCCATTAAATAGGTCTCCTGAACAATATCTTCAGCATCAAATACATTGCCCGTATATTTGAGGGCAACATTATACAGAAGCTTCATATGGGGATAGGTCAGCTTCTTGAACTTCTGTTTTGACACGTTTTTTTTAATTCTCATGGACTCATTTCCCGGCTCTGCCTCCTCGTCTTTTAAAGTTAATCAGCAAATGAACCAATGCAAACATGAATGCACGGCTTTTTTCGGGAATCCATGAAAACGCCTGTCCGGCCTGCCGGATCTTTACCTTAAGAGCTGCGCGGGTTTGGTTTTATTCCGTTGTTTTTGGCTGGGGGAAGGGTTCCAGATGGACCATGACATCAATGATCCTGCTGTTTTGTTCGATGAGGGCCTCTTTTACTTTTTCCGAGATATCATGCCCCTGGGATACAGTCAGGTTGCCGTCCACCTCCAGGTGGAGGTCCATGTAGAAAGAGCCGGCCAGTTTCCGGGTCCGGATTCTGTGGACACCAAGTACGTCAGGGGTGTGGATAATGGTTTTTTCGATGGCCTTGATATCTTCGTCCGACATACTGGTATCCAGGAGTTCTCCAATGCTGGAGACCAGGATATCCAGTCCGACCTTGATGATGAATACAGAGACGATAATGGCGCCGACCTGGTCAAGGAAGGCCAGGCGCGGGTTGATGAGGGAGGCCAGCACGGCAACGAACACGGGCAGGGAGGAGAGGGCGTCTGTCCTGTGATGCCAGGCATTGGCCTTGACGGATGAGGAATGGGTCTCCACCCCTACCCTGTAGGTCATCCTGAAGAGGATCTCCTTGACCGCAAATGAGAGCAGGGGGGCGGTAAAGGTGATCCACGAAAGGGCGGGGCGCGATGCCGGGGCCATAAGGCCCAGGACGGCATTGTATCCGATGCCGCAGGCCATTCCGATGAGGATCAGGCCGATGCAGATCGTGACAAAGGACTCAATTTTCTGGTGGCCGAAGGGGTGGCAGTCATCTGCCGGGGCTGTCCAGTACTTAACACCAAAGAGGATGACAAAATCCGATGAGGTGTCTGAAAAACTGTGAAGCGCATCAGCCACCACAGCCTGGCTGTTTCCGGCAATGCCGATGACCAGCTTGACCACAGAGAGGATCACGTTGGCAAATAAACCAACAAGGGTGATTTTTCGTATCCTTGTCTCAGGAGCGTCCTTGTGTTCGGTCAGGGTATTCATCGGGTTGCCTCAATCTGTTAATCTAATTTTCACTGGCCAGCAGGGGGATGAACTTCAGGTTTGCCCGGGGAAAGGGAAACCGGCTGATATCCTCCACCCGGATCCATTTATGGTCAATGGGGCCCTTAAGCCTGACCCTGCCTGATTTATAATCACAGTAAAACACGTCCATCTCTATTTTAAAATGGGTATAGGCATGGCGCACCCGGGTGAGGAAGGTGTCCACCTCGGCCTTGATTCCTGTTTCCTCCAGGATTTCCCTGACACACGCCCGGTCAGCCTCCTCCCCCGGTTCAACCTTGCCCCCGGGGAACTCCCACAGCCCGCCGAGCAGGCCGTCCAGTTTGCGCCGGGTGATCAGGACCCTGTTCCCCTTTCTGACGATCCCGATGGCAATATGATGGGTGGGAACCTTTTTTTTCCGGATTCGGACAGGAAAAAGATCAACCTTTCCCCCTGCATTTGCCCGGCACTCCCGGGCCAGGGGACACCCTTGACAACCGGGGTTCTTCGGGGTGCATACCAGAGCCCCGAGTTCCATCACAGCCTGGTTAAAGCTGGCCGGGTCCTGTTTACAGAGCAGGCTCTGTGAAATCTCTTTAAACTCCCTGTGGACATCGCTTTGATTGACAGGCGTATCAAGGCAGAACATCCTTGCCAGGACACGCTTTACATTACCGTCCACCACGGCATGGGCATGGCCGAATGCAATGCTCTGGACCGCAGACGCAATGTAGTCGCCGACACCTGGCAGGGACAGGAATAATTTATAGTCATCCGGAACAATACCGTTCATCTCCCGGACAACAATCCCGGCTGCCCTGTGAAGATTTCTTGCCCGGGCATAGTATCCGAGCCCTTCCCAGGATTTAAGAACGGGCTCAAGATCTGCGCCGGCCAGGTCACGGATACGGGGATACCTGTCCATGAATTCCAGGTAATAGGGGATAACGGTCTTTACCTGCGTCTGCTGGAGCATGACTTCGGAAACCCATACGCCGTAGGGTGATACATTATCCCGCCAGGGGAGTCTTCTTTTATTTTCCTTATACCACTTCAGCAGCAAAGACTGGATGGACGCGGCAGAGGTCGAACTTATCTTCACAATCGCTCCTTTTTCCGGGGCCTGAATTTTTTAACCCGGGTTTGAAATCCGGACAGGGCTTTTTCCGGTATCTTTTTTTTATACCGGAGACTGACGTAGAGGTCCATGATCAATTGAATGTCAGGTGCCAGATCCGGCCTCCTGCCCGTGCAGTACCGTGCAAATTCCACAGGGCCCTGGCCGGGTTCCGGGGTTAATCCCAGCCGCGACAGCTTTTGGATGAACCTGGTATAGGTGAGGGCCACAGGGTCGGGCCGGATTTTTTTCCGTTTAAACCGCCATATCAGAATCCCTGAAAACAGTCCTGTCCCGCACAGGGTCAGGAAGGCCAGGGCCGCGGCTGTGGCCTTGTTTCCGCGGACGAGTCCCATGGCGGTCAGCCAGGCTTTTTGTTCAAAATAGGAATAACCGGTAAACCAGGATTCCCAGGTGAGATTAACCGCATCCACGGCAAACCGCATTTTATTTAAAAAGGACAGGGATGATCCTGCCGGCCCCGGCCGGGCAGTGGTGCCGTCCGGGTTGGTGGTCAGCCGTTCCGGGGCAACCACGCTGGTGGGGTCAACCCTTGTCCAGCCTGTGTTCTCATCAAAATATTCAACCCATGCATGGGCATAGGACTGGCGGATGATAAGGTAGCCGCCGTAAGGGTTGAGTTCGCCGCCGAGATAACCGCCCACTACCCGGGCCGGTATGCCTGCTGCATTCATCATGAAGGCAAAGGCAGAGGCATAGTGTTCGCAATATCCGTTTCTGGCGTCAAATACAAAGCTGTCCACGGAATGGGGGCCTACAGGGGGGGGATTCAGGGAGTACACAAAGTTGTTTTCCCTGAAATAGGCAAGGAGCCGGCCTGCCATTTCCCCTGGGGTGCCGGGCCGGGCTGTCATTTCCCGCACGAGCTGCCGTGTCCTGGGGTTCATATGTTTATTCCCGGTTACAGCCCGGGGAAGGGCCTTGACTGATTCCGGGCTCCGCTCATGATGCCCGGGGCTGTCAGGCCAGCCTCCCCGCAGCCCGGGAAGCCGGGAGACGGCTTTGTACTGGGTCTTCTTTGTGATTTTCTGCCTGGCCTTAAGGCTGTGGTCTTTTCCCAGGGCAGCCCAGGTCGGTCCCTTTACAGGCCGGTCCAGGGCCATGAGCCACCGGCTTTGATGGGGGGCCATAAGGATGGTGTAAGATATGGTTTTCCCCTGCTGTTCCGGCTTCTCCCCGGATTTGGACGGCCAGAAGCCGCGGTCAGCCAGGGGCCGCCAGGTCCGGCCGTCAAAATTCTGAAAGACCACCCCCCGCCAGTATAACTGGTCGGCAGGGGGAATGCCGGATTCGAACTCCGCCCGGAATGCCGGGGTCTGGTCCTGGGCCATGGCGGTAACCTGTCCCGGTTTCATGGACTCGAAGAAGCCTGTTTTCCCCCGGGTGGGGTCCTGGAATCCGAACAGGCTGTCCGGCAGCCTCGGAAAGACCAGGAAGAGCACCATTACCAGGGGAATGGCCTGGGCCAGAATGGTGCCGGCCAGTTTCCGGCTCTCCTCCAGGCTGCTGTCCGGGGCGTTTATCCGGATCATGGTCGTTGTGGTGACAAATACGCTGAACAGCATATAGAGCACAATAAAGAGAGAATCTGACCTGAATAAGGAGGTGATAATTATAAAATAGGTCAGCAGAATGGTAATCATCTTATGGCGGTGGGTGGGCATTTCAAAGGGTTTTATGGCGGCCATGAGCGCCATCAGCCCCACAAAGGCATCCCCGCCGATGCCTGACCTGAAGGTTGCCAGCAGCCCGGCTATGCCCAGAAAGGCCAGAAAATACCTTACAGCCGGCCGCGGCAAAGGCCAGCCTGTTTTCAGGCGGAGCAGCATATACCCCCACATGATAAAGCACCACAGGTTGATCCAGAGGGGAAGCCGGGTCACATGGGGGGCAATGGCCACCACAAGGGCGGCAATGATGGGAACAACCTCCTGTTTTTCCCTGTCCGGGTCAGAGGGGTGTGACAGGAAGTCTTCAGGTGCCGGCGCTGTTTTAGTAAAGCGTTTTAATCTCATGACCTGGCCTCCCCGGCAGCCCCGGGATTATTGTATAGGGCAAGCGCCCTGAGGCACCTGTGAAGGTGGGATTTTCCCCTGGCCGGCTGCCTGGAAAAGGCCGTGCCCAGGCGGATGCCGTATCTCAGCTGCTCCCTTTCCGCCTCAAGGAGCCTGTGGCAGATCATGGAGAGCCTGTCTTCCAGGCTGCCTTTTTTGATCAGGTCCAGGTCTATGAAGATGTCATTGCCGGTCTCCGCCGTAAAGTCCTTTATAAACACCCCCTGGCCCCTGGACAAGGTCTTCCAGGCAATGTGGCCGATGGGGTTTCCGGGTACGTAAGGTTTGAGCCCCTGGAAATCATCAGGCCCCAGGCGGCTGTTCTTTTCCCCGCCCTCTTCCGTGTCGCCGGCAAATGCCGGGGGAAAGGTTCCCGGCTCAGGTGCCGGGTATACAATGCCCCTGACCGGCAGGGGAATGATTGCTTTCAGGCGGAACAGGCCGAAGGGATAGGCTGATGTCAGTTCGAGATCCCCGGGAACGAGGTATCCCCTCCGGGTTGACCGGAGTCTCAGGTCAACGGGACGGCTGTTCTCCTCCTTTTTTGAAAAGGCAACCGGTGCGCTGTTTCCTAATTTTAGAAAAAGGGTGCGGCCCTGTGCGGCCTCTCCTTTTATGTCAACGGGGATAACGGCTGCCTGCCCCTTGAATACAGGCTGGACATGCTTTGGCCTCACTGTGAGGCCGGTCAGGTTTTTATAGGAGTGGAGCAGGGAGATAATGGCCATCCCCCCAAGAAGGAAGACCAGGGTAAATCCGGCATTGTTATTGTAGTTTATGGATCCCAGGAGCATGGCAATCAGTATGCCCAGGAAGAGAAGCCCGTGCTGGGTGGGGCGGATGGTGATGTCTTTTCTGCGCAATTCCATGGGATGCGCTCTTTTTTCAGACCGGAACCCGGACCTGGCTGAACAGGTCCATGAGCTGCTCCCTGGGCAGGTGGCCCAGGTCCCTGTTTAGCCTGAGCCTGTGGCCGGCTGTCCAGGGCAGGATTTCCCGGAGGTCTTCGGGAATGACATAATCCCTTCCCCGGATATATGCCCAGGCCCTGGAGGCGCTGAGCAGGGCAAGGCCTGCCCTGGGGGAAAGACCGATCTGAAATTCAGGGGAGTTCCGGGTAAACTCCAGTATGTCCTGGAGGTAGGTCAGAAAGTGGCCGGAAGCGTGGACCTGCGCCACCTCATCCTGAATCCGCCTGACATCGTTTTTTTCCATGCAGCTGGTGAGTTCCCCCATGACCCGGTCACTTCCCTCGCCGGTAAGGATGCGGTGTTCCGCCTTCCGGTCGGGATAGCCCAGGGAGATCCGCATGAGAAACCGGTCCATCTGGGATTCGGGCAGGGGAAAGGTTCCTGCCTGTTCCAGGGGATTCTGGGTGGCAATGACAAAAAACGGGGACTTCAGGGGGCGGGTCTCCCCTTCAATGGTGACCTGCCCCTCCTCCATGGCCTCAAGAAGGGCGCTCTGGCTTTTGGGGGTGCTCCTGTTGATTTCATCCACCAGAAAGACCTGGGTGAATACCGGGCCGGGATGAAAACTGAAACTGGCGGTATTCTGGTCAAAGACCGACATGCCCAGGATGTCCCCGGGCAGGAGGTCCGAGGTGAACTGCATGCGCTGGAAATCCAGTCCCATGCACCTGGCAATGGTTTTGGCCAGGGTGGTTTTTCCTATGCCCGGGAAATCTTCAATGAGAAGATGTCCCCGGGCAAAAAAACAGGCCAGGGCCAGACGGATTTCGTTTTCCTTTCCGAGGATGACCCGGGAGACCTGGTCCACCATCTGTTCAACAGCCCTGGACATGGTTTTTACCTGCCTTTACTTTTTTTCACGGCTTTTACCGTGTCGGTTTCCCAGTTCCGGATCAGGTTGATAAAGGTTCTTGTGGCAGTGCCTGACGGACCTTTGGGAATATAGGTTTTTTCCGTGAAATCCCAGGCCGTGCCGGCAATGTCCAGATGGGCCCACGGGGTGTTGTCCACGAAGTTGGAGAGGTAGGCTGCCGCGGTAATGGTTCCCCCCGGCCTGCCCCCGGTATTCTTAATGTCCGCCACCTTGGATTCGATCTGCTTTTTAAAGTTCTTATCCAGGGGGAGCCGCCATACCGGTTCACCGGATGTGCTGCCTGCGGCCTCTAACTGCCTGACCAGTGCATCGTTGTTGGAGACGAGTCCTGTGTAGTGGTGTCCCAGTCCGATGATAACGGCGCCTGTCAGGGTGGCTGCATCAATAACGCAGGTGGGGGTGTAGGTTTTTATGCCGAAGGCCATGGCATCCCCGAGGATCAGCCTGCCTTCGGCATCTGTATTGATTACTTCGGAGGTCACCCCGTTGAAATGGCGGATGATATCCCCGGGATGGACCGCATTGCTGCCTGACATATTGTCTGTGGCAGGCACAATGGCCACCACACCCACGGCAGGCTTTTCTTCTGCAACCGCGGCCATGGCGGATAGAACTGCTGCGCCCCCGCACATATCGTACTTCATATCTTCCATTCCGGCGGAGGGTTTGATGCTGATGCCGCCGGAGTCAAAGGTCAGGCCCTTGCCCACAAGGAGAATGGTCTCGGTCTTCTTTTCAGGCCTGTATTCAAGGATGACCATCCGCGGGGGAACGGAAGAACCCTGATTTACGGCCAGGATACCTCCCATGCCAAGGGTTTCCATCTCTTTTTTCTCTATACACCGGTAGGTCAGTCCGGTCTCCTTTGCCAGCACCTTGGCATAGGCGGCAAAATCGGCAGAGGTCCATCCGTTGCCCGGCTCATTGGCCATGTCCCGCGAGGCACAGGCGGCAAAGGCTGCATTGCGGCCCCTCCGGACGCCTTCACGAACAGGCTTAAGCCCCTCCGGGCAGACTAATTTTACCGCAGCCAGGCCGGGATAGTCGGTTTTCTTTTTTGTGGTTTCCTTGTATTTCACAAAGCGGTAATCCCCGAGAATGATGCCCTCGGTGAGCATCTCAGCGGCAACCGGGTATTCTGCAATGCCGGGTGCCAGGTGTTTTGGGGCGGGCAGGCTGATCACAAGATCTTTGGCCCTGGCTTTTTCACAGGCCTTTGCCAGCCTTCCGCCGGCTTCCCTGAGTGCTTCCAGGGCCGCCGCCCGGTCCTCTTCCCTGTTTACAGGTCCCAGGCCCAGTACCAGCACCCGTTTGGCCGGTGCTTTGGCAGGGGGGTAAAATAATAGCTGGTCTCCGGTTTTGCCCCGGAAGTCCTTAAGTTCCCAGGCCTTTTTAACCTGGGTCTGAACAGCCTTCGGGCAGAGCGGCATCTTGTCTTTCACCTCAACAGCAAGGTAAACAAGTAAATCGGTTTTGAACGTTTCAGCAGCTTTGTTCGTGGTGGTAATACGGTTTTTTTTCATGGGGTCACCTTAATTTGACGAAAACATTTGGGTGCAACAAGAGATTTAAATCTAACACAGAAACTAATCACGTAAAAGGAGTTTTAAAGGGCTGCCCTAAGATTAGATTATGACCTGAATAATTCAGAACCCGGTAATGGTCACCTCTATTTTCCTGGTTCTCGGGCCGTTGTCATGGTTGATGACAACCACCTGCTGCCAGGTGCCCAGGGTCAGTTGCGACCGGCGGACGGGTATGGAGAGGGACGGCCCCAGAAGTGCGGCCTGTACATGGCTGTGGCCGTTGCCGTCGTGCCAGGCCAGTTCGTGGGCATATTCCCTTCCGGGCGGTGCCAGTTTTTCTATCGCCCGTTTCAGGTCCTCTACAACCCCGGGTTCGTACTCAATGGTTGTAATGGACCCTGTTGAGCCCACGATAAAGATATTCATCACACCGGTGCTGATCTCTCCCCTGTTGAGAAGGCTGTCCAGCTCCTTTGTGATATCGCGGATATCCGGTCCTGTTTTCATATCGCAGGACAGGGTATGGGTGACCAGTTTAAACGTATCCATAGCTTTGGGATATCAGGAATCACCGGGACTGTAAAGGGCAGGTGGTTTTTCTAAAGTGAAATCAGGCGGATTTGATCGGCGAAGACTTGATTTATGGGTTCCTGCACCATATACTCGGATAATGCATCAAACTCAATTTCTTTCAAAGGAGTTTCCCGATCATGGAAAAATCAATGAGTGTTCAGGTCAAGCAGAGCCATATAAGGAAAAGTGCCTCTTTCCTTTCGCCGGTGCTTGGTGTACTGGCCTATGGCGACAGGGTGTCGGTGGTTGGAGAGGATAATCCGGACTGGATAATGGTGAAAGCGGACGCTGGTTCCGGCTTTGTTCACAGTTCAGCCCTGACCGCAAAAGAGGTGATCCTCAATCCAGGTGCGAAAGATGTGGAAAAAGCTGCGTCTTCAGACGAAATCGCCCTGGCAGGAAAGGGATTTAACGATCAGGTGGAAGGGGCTTTCAGGGCGAAAAACCCCCATTTGAACTTTGCGGCCGTTGACAGGATGGAAGGGTACAAGGTGTCGGAAAACCAGATGAGAAATTTCCTGATCCAGGGACGGATCTTTCCAAAGGAGGGACAGTCATGAAAACAGATACGCGAAGGGAATTTTTAGAAGCCGCACTGGCCCTTGGGGCGGCCGGATTCTTCCTGGCCGGTTGTAAAACCATGGAAACGGTAAGCCAGGTGCTGCCCTCCGAGGCCCAGTCCCTGATCAAGGTGGGGACGGCCGTGGCCAAGACTTTTGAGGATTTCACCCCTGAACAGGAGTACTATATCGGCAGGACAATCGGTGCCACGGTTCTGGACAAATATCCTGCCTATGATGAAGGTCCTGCCAATGCCTACCTCAACCTGGTGGGCCAGACCCTGGCCGCGGCCTCTGACCGTCCCGACACCTTTGGAGGATACCGGTTTCAAATCCAGGATTCCGACGAGATAAATGCCTTTGCCGCACCGGGCGGGTTTATCTTTGTGACCAAAGGACTGATCCGCTGCTGCAAGGATGAAGATGCCCTGGCCGCTGTCCTGGCCCATGAAATAGGCCATGTCCAGGCACAACACGGTCTCCAGGCCATCAAGAATTCCCGGGTCACGGATGCCATAACCACCATCGGCATTGAAGGGGCAAAACAATTCGGATCTGCGGAGCTCAGCTCCCTGACCGATATTTTTTCGGATTCCATTTCAGATATTGCCAATACCATGATTGTCAGCGGGTATTCCCGGACCCAGGAAAAGGAGGCGGACCTTGCGGCAGCAACCCTTCTGAAACGGGTGGGATACCATCCCCAGGGGCTGATCAACATGCTGGACCGGATGGAGGGGCTGATCAAGCCGGATGCCCTGGATTTTGCCAAAACCCATCCATCCCCCAAGGACAGGATCGCTGCCCTTGAACCCACACTGGGCGCCTATACGCCTTACTCCCTGCCGAAAAAGCGGATGATGCGTTTCATGAACCAGATTGCCTGGGTATAGCCTTCCATATGGCGGCAGGGGAGAAAGAGGTTAAAAAAGCCCTCCGGGGCAGCCTGGGGGGACTGGTTGCCTTTGGCCTGGCCCTGCTGTTTTACTGGCAGGGCTGGCTGACGGTTCCGGAGAATAAATCCTGGGATTTCAGGGTGAAATCAGGGGCCCGGGCCCAGGCATCTTCCGGGGATATTGTTCTTATCCTCCTGGATCAGAACAGCCTGGACTGGGTGGAGGAAACCATGGGACTGACCTGGCTGTGGCCCAGGGAGATCTATGGGGCTGTTGCATCATTCTGCAGGAGAACCGGTGTCCGGAGTCTCGGGTTTGATGTGATTTATTCCTCTCCTTCGTCCTATGGGGTGGCTGATGATGCCGGCTTTGCCAGGGAGCTTGAAAAGGCCGGCAATGTGGCCACAGCCCTTGTACTGGGAAAGACCAGCGGACAGGCCAAGGCCTGGCCTGCCCACCTTGCCCGCCAGCGGTTCAGGCTGACAGGGCTTGACAGGCTGGAGCCGTTTGATTCCGAAGGTTTTTCAGGGATTACCCTTCCCGTTCCTGAGGTGGCAGAGGCCTCTGCCGTGCTCTGCAACGTCAACCTGCTGCCGGATAAAGACGGGATTTACAGAAAAGTGTCCGTGTTCAGCGTATTTCAAAACCAGGCCGTGCCCAGTCTCGGGCTGGGACTTTACCTGGCTGCCAATCCCGGTGCAAAGGCAGAGGTGGAGCCGGGCCGGTTAACCATTGACGGCAGGAGGATTCCCCTTGACGGAAAGGGCAGGGCCATCCTGAATTACCGCGGGCCTTCAGGCACCCATGAGGTCTATTCCGCAGCCTGGGTGATACAGTCCGAACTCAGGGCCAGGGAGGGGCAGGCTTTGGGGGATGAGGTCCTCTCCGCCTTTAAGGATAAGTATGTGTTTTTCGGGTTTTCAGCTCCCGGTCTCCTTGATATTCACTCCACCCCTGTGGACAGCCAGAGTCCTGGGGTGGAAATCCATGCCACCCTCCTGGACAACCTCCTGTCCGGCGATTTTCTGGCTAAGGTGCCCCCTGCCCTGACCCTGGTTTTTACCATGGTGCTGGTGGTTTTCTGCGGCATGCTCACGGCCCTGTATACCCGGGCCCTGCCCATGTTTTCCATTGTTTCGCTTTTTCTGGTGCTGCCCATAGGTGCCGGTTTCCTGGCCTATTCCAGGGGGTACTGGCTGCCCGTTGCCCTGCCCCTTGTCAGTGTGGTTTTAACAATCGCCTTATCCCTTGTGGTGAACTATGCAACTGAAGGCCGCCGCCGCAGGTTTATAAAAAACGCCTTTCACCATTACCTGAGCCCCCAGGTCATTGACCAGATCCTCCAGGATCCGGACCGGCTGAGCCTTGGCGGAGAGCGGCGGGCCCTGTCCATATTTTTTTCCGACCTGGAATCCTTTACCGCCCTGTCCGAAACCATGGATCCCGAAGAACTGGTCCGGTTCCTGAACCAATATCTCACAGCCATGACCGATATCATCCACAGGCACGGGGGAACCATTGACAAGTATGAAGGGGATGCCATCATTGCCTTCTGGAATGCCCCCCTTGATACCCGGGATCACGCCGGTCTTGCGGTCCAGGCAGCCCTGGACTGCCAGGCAAAACTAAAGGAGATGCGGCCCGGGTTCAAAGACTGGACAGGGCGATGGGTACGCATGCGCATCGGCCTTAATACCGGCCCGGCCGTTGTGGGAAACCTGGGATCAGATACCCGGTTCGACTACACCATGATCGGTGATGCCGTAAATCTGGCCGCCCGTCTGGAATCGGCCAACAAAGGGTTCGGTACTTATACGATGATCTCACAGGAGACCCTGGATGCCGCAGGAAGCCGGGTGGCGTGCAGGCCCCTGGGGCAGATCCGGGTTATCGGAAAGGAGAAACCCGTCCGGATATATGAACCCCTGGACCCGCGGCTGATGGAGGATGATGCAGATGCGCCTCTGCACGAGGTGTTTAAACGGTTTGAACAGGGTCTTGATCTTTATGAACAGGGGGATTTTCAGGGGGCGCTTGATATTTTTTCTTCCATTGAAAACCGGGATCCCGCGGCCCGGGCATATGCCGGAAACTGCGATATGTTGAGAAAAAATCCCCCTGAAGACTGGGACGGGGTCTGGCGGCTTACCAGTAAATAAGGGGAAATTCACCCCAACGTTGGGGGTTACACCCTGTGGCCTGTCCAGAACTGCCTGCCGCTGATCATCAGGGCCGTGCCGACACTCAGGTCAAGGATCCCGACGCAGATCAGCCATTCGTAATGCCCTGCCGCCATCCTTGACATTGTCCCGCCTGCAGCAATCATCAGGACCAGGAAGAGGAAAAATGCCGGCCTGAAAAATTCCCAGATCCTTGGCCGGTCCAGGGCGTCAATGCGGTTCAGGTTGCTTTGGCAGCTCCTGTTGAACAGGATCACGGCTTTGACTGTTCCAATGCCGATACCCGTTCCAAGCGCCACCCATACCCATATTTTTTCAGGGCCAAGGTCATTTGCGGAGACAAGAAGATGGCCGGCCTTGGCCATCAGGGCAACGGCCCCTGCATACCAGACAAAACCGGCCATCAGCTTTAATTGGTTTTTTGACACAGGCTTACTCATACTGCATTATAATAATTCTAATCCAGGGCTGAGTAAACAATTTTCACCCATTTATCCGGGGGTAAAAATCCTTTTCCCCATTTGGCATCATACTTCTGTGTAGGTTTGGCAGCAATGACTTCATCCACGGTTTTTCCCTGGTTTTTCAGGTCTGACACAGCCTGGTATACCTCCTGGAGCATGGCCCTGTAGGCCTTTAAATCCGCTTTGGTTGCCAGGGGGCCATGTCCGGGTATGAGTTTAGTGGCATCATCTGTCCGCTCCAGGATTTTGTCTGCGGACTTAATCATCCCTTTGAGGGA
>JAKSAX010000113.1 GCA_022361395.1 Desulfobacterales bacterium
CCATACTCATGGGATAGCAGGCATTGGCAATGGTGAATCCCAGGTTGATCACCTCCCTGTAAAAGGTATCGAATCCGTTGGCAAAAGTTTGGTAAAATGGGGAAGCCTCCGGCGTGTCCAGGGCGCCGCGGCCGGGCTGCGGCTCTCTCCTTGTCCGGCAGTTCAGGTTTCTGTTGAGCCCCAGGTTCACAGAGGGGTAAAGGCCGGCCCCATGGAAGATGGGAAGCGATTTTTCCATTCCCCTGACCACTCCCTCAAACCCACGCATGGTTTCGTGGACATGGGGGAGGGCGGAGTCCAGGCTGATCCAGAAGTTTCTGAGGGGGGTCCGGGCCAGTTCCCCGGCGATTCTTTTTATCCTGTCCGTGAAATCCGGCCGGTGGTGGTGCCTGAAAAAGAAGCCGTTGGTGCCGGTGCGGATATAAGGAATACCGGCACGGCCCGCATGGCGGATAAGTTCGCACAGATCCTTTCGGAGGAGCATGGGTTCGCCGCCGGTAAAGGATAAGGCCCTGATGCCTTTTTCTCCGGCAGCATCAATTATGGATTTAATCTCATCAGTGGACAGCCGGGTTCTTGGAAATGCATTGGTCTTTCTCATGCCGCACTGGGGACAGGCGGCATTGCACCGGTCTGTTATCTGGATGACCAATTGGCCGGGCAGCCGTCCACGGATCATCCGGGCCGCTGTTTCAGGGTCGAATCTCATGGTCACCCTGCCCTGGAAAATTCCCTGACCGGTTTTGAGGGAACGGTCTCCTTATAGAAATCCCAGTACCGGATAAAGGCCTTTTCAAAGGATCTGGTCTCCATATATTCCCGCGCCGACACCCCCATTTTCTGTCTGAGGGCCGTGTCTGACGCCAGGGTGGCCATGGCATTGGTAAATCCTTTTTCATCATCGCCCTTAACCACGAATCCCGTGTGGTTTTCCTTGATGTTCTCACAGGGGCCGCCGCGGTCTGAGACGATGACGGGAAGGCCCGATGCCTGTGCCTCCAGCACAACATTGCCAAAGGTATCTGTGGTGGATGGAAAGACAAAAATATCGGCTGACGCGTATATCTGCTGAAGAAGGCTTCCGGAAAGGTAGCCGGTAAAGGTAACGGGTGCGTCTCTCAGCAGCCGCTTCATTTCCCCTGCATAGGGGCCGTCTCCCACAACGGTCAGGTGGACATCTTTACGGGTGCTGAAGAGCCGTAAGAAGGCTGTGGCCAGCAGAGGCAGGCTTTTCTCCCTGGAAATCCGGCCCACATAGAGGAATTTCACTGCATCACGGCTGACCCCGTAATCCGTGTTCAGGATATTGTTTCGCTTTGAGGGGTGAAAGGTCTCTGTATTTATTCCCCTGGGAATGATGCGGATTTTTTCGGTGGCTATGCTTTTTTCCGCAAGCTCGTCAAAAGAGTTCCGGCTGGAGACGTAGATTTTATCCATCTGGTCGTAGTACCAGATCATGAACCGCCAGGTCAGGTCTTCCATGAAATCATCACCGGTCAGGTATCTGGCATACTGGGGAAACTGGGTGTGGTAGGTGGATGTCAGGGGCAGTTTGAGGATCTTGGCAATTGCAAGGGCTGCCAGGCCGATGGGGCCCGGGGTGGCGGAGTGGATATGGGTGAACCCCTGTTTAAAGCAATAGTCCAGCATCTCCAGGAAAGGCGGGTAAAAGATCTTTTGTTCGGCGTACTCAGGGATTTCGTACACCCCCATGGGGGAAAAATGCTTTACGCCGTCTCCGGTTTCACCGGGATTTGCAGCACAGGTGATGATGGTCATCCGTTTGTTGTGGGTCAGGGCGGTTGTCACCTGTTGCCGGAGTGTCCGGGCAACCCCGTTTACATCAAAGAACGTATCTGTAAAATGCCCCAGGTTGACCCGCTGTTCCCTGTCTGCCCTGCCTTTTTTGCAGCGTGGGAACCGTTCCAGCACTGCTGCATTCATCCCGCTGTCACCGGCAAAATGGGAAAAGGACACAAAGTAAGGGGCCATAAGGGTGTACAGCCCGCCCACTGAGCCCAGGGTCTGGAATATGTTAAAGAGATTAGCGCCGGAGACCTGTCCCAGCAGCAGGTCTCCGGTCTGTGAGAGCACCTTGCTGGAGAGTTGATTGACAAAATCAAACCAGACCTGTTCCCTGGTCTGGCCGGCCTGGTTATGCAATGTTGCCTGGCTTTGTGCAAGATTCATCAGGCCGGGGTTTTCCTCAAACAGCCGTTCGGTTTCACGGCGGATAAGCCCGGTCAGGGTGTCAGGCATGCGCCGGCGGTTCTTCCGTCTGTTCAGAAAGGTATAAAGCCGGGACAGGACGCCGTCGTCAGGTTCGGTTTCAGGCAGGAGAGACCGGTCCAGAAACCCGAGCAGCCGGTCTTTCTGGGTATGGCGGCCGAGGTTGAACCGGTTTCTGTAAAACTGGTAGGCAATGCCGTAAAGGTTATGCGCCATGGTCTGGGGGGTGGAAGGCCGGGTTACCACCCGGGCCTCCCCGCCCTCAAGCCGGTTTAAAAACGATTCAATACCCGTGGCAGCATTCACCACGGTGTGGGTGCGGGCTATGTTCAGGCCGCTGTGGTCATCGGAGCCGCCGGTGAGGTTTTTCCGCCAGGGAACCGGGTGAAGCGGCTGATAATCGTAGGTATTGGATAAACGCTCAATATCCATGGGGGTGAGGTTGGTAAGCACCCGGCTTAAAATCCGGTTTTGTCCGTCGTTCCGGGCGCCGTTCAGTTCAAAGTTTTTAAAGAGCAGGAGCATTTGTTCAAAGTGGCTGACGGTCAGGCGCTCATTCACGGCGTACAGCGGATGGGCCAGGATATGGACGATGTTTTCCCGGTTCAGGTAGGCGGTCAGGTCAAAAATATTTTTACGGATTTTCTGGATGTCGCAGTGCTGTGCTTCATTTATATCCAGGGCCAGGATATGGACCTTGCAGCCGCTTTCCCCGTCTTCCGGGAAGTAGGAGGTGATCTCCTCGCTGATGAATACATCCGGCAGGTGGGCGATCTCAAGCGCCCCGTCAATGGTGTTGTGATCCGAGAGGGTGACCATGGACATGCCGTTTGCCTTGGCTGCCCTGTATACCTGCATGGGATCTGTGAAGCTCTCCGGGCAGCCTATCTTCTGCAGAATCCACTGGGAGGGCCGCTTTGAATACCTGGAATGTACATGAAGATCTATTTTCATCTTTTCTAATCCTTGTCTGTTTGGGTGTTCCGCTGGATATTCCGCATTTAACCTGTCTAAGGTTACATCCCTGTGACAAACGGATTAGAAATGTGTGAATTAATAAGGGATCACACAACCCCTGGGAGGGCCCGACAGGTCCGCCTGCCGGGCCTGGAGTTGCTAATAGGTTTTTGCTAGTAGATTTTTCTTTGGGAAAATCCCTTGCCCAGAACGTTAAAGGTATTTTCAGTGATCATAAAGGCTTCGGGATCAATGCTGAAGGCAATCTCCTCCACCCGCTTAATCTGGAAGGTATTGGCCACGGTGAGCAGGATATCCTTATCTTTGCCTGTATAGGCGCCCCGGCCCTTGAGAAAAGTAGCGCCCCTTCTCAGTTTGTGGTTGATTTCATGGGCAATATCCTTGTTCTGATCCGAGATGATGATGATCATCTTCCGCTGGTTGAACAGGGTCATGCAGTACTCTATCATCTGGGAGGCGATATAGGATGCCGCCATGGAGTACAGGATCAGGTCCGTATTCAAGGTCCCGAAGCTGAATAAAAACAGGATAAAGTTGAATAGGAAATTGTAGGTTCCGATGCGGATACCCAGCCTCTGGTTCAGAATAATGGAGATAATATCATTTCCGCCCGCAGACCCAAGGGACCTGAAGATAAGCCCGGCCCCGCCGCCGAACAATATGCCGCCGGCCAGGGTGGCTAGCCACGGGTCCGTTACCGGGATGTCGAAATTGACCAGTTCCACAAGCAGGGTCATCATGATCATCCCGTACAGGGAGTAGTATAAAAAGCGCTTGGACACCAGTTTCCAGCCCAGGATGAATACCGGGATGTTCAGCACAAGATACCAGAGTCCCGGTGTCATGCTGTCCGTGGCATATAAGAGCAGCAGGCCCAGGCCGGAAAAACCGCCGGTAATCATACCGTGGGGAATGAAAATCCCTTTAAGGCCGATGGCAAACACCAGGGAGCCAAGGGTGATCAAAAACAGGTTCCAGGGGATGGAGTATGTCATGTTTTTAGCGTTCATTTTGTTCACCTGAAAAGAGGGTTGGTTAAAAAAGCGGCTCTAATTAATACAGGTAAAAGAGAATAGCAAGTATTTTTAATCCGATTGGATAAAAAAGCAACTATTGGTTTTTATTCTTCGGGTCACTGCTCCAGAAACCGCCCAGTGCCCGGTCGATATCCCCCTGGGCTGAGACCGTTTCAAAGCCCTGCCATTCTTCGGGAAAAAGGGATAGATAGTCCGGCCGGAGAAAGCGTTCATCCATGAGCAGGGCCAGGCCTTTGTCATTGTCACTCCTGATAAGACGGCCCGCGGCCTGGAGCACGCGGTTAAACCCGGGCATCTGATAGGCTATGAAAAATCCGTCCTCTTCTTTTGCCTCGTAATAGGCCCGTATTTCATTCTGCTCGTGGTTGACCTGGGGAAGCCCCACCCCCACAACCATGACCCCGATCAGCCGGTCCCCGATAAGGTCAATGCCCTCCCCGAATATCCCGCCCATCACGGCAAACCCGGTCAACCGGCTTTCCTCGGTAAAATTATCCAGGAACTCCTGGCGCTCGGCTTCCGTCATTCCCCGGCCCTGGACCTGGATGCCGGTACCCAGTTCATCCGGGTCAATGAGATCAGTCACAGATGCCATATAGGCATAGGAGGAAAAGAATATGAGGTAGTTGCCCGGCCGGCGCCGGATGGTATTGGTGATGACCTGGGCCACATCCCCGTAAAACCGGCTGCGGTGCCTGAATGTGGTTTTTATCCGGTTATGGACCAGCAGTTTGAAATTCTCCCCGGGAAAGGGAGAGGGCAGGGCTATGGTATAGGGGATAAGTGACCGGTCCTGCTCCTTTTCTTCCGTCTTTTCCCCGTCCTCTTCTTTTCTGTGCTCTACTCCGGCCGCCGGCCGTTCCGGGTCAATACCGAAGAGAACACGGGTATAGTAGGAAAAGGGGAAAAAAGTGGCGGAAAATAAAATGGCAGCGTCACACCGCTTGATCAGCTTTGCAAAAACAGGGGAGGGATCCAGGCAGAACAGCCGGATGCGGAACGCTGCCTCATCTGTGGATTCAAGAAAGAGGCGGTAGTGGTCATCAAAGTACTTGGCCAGGTTCAAAAATCCGTTAACAGTATAAAAGCAGTCGAGAACGGTTTCCCGGACCGGGGATTTCCGGTGGGCATCCAGCCAGATGTCTGCCCTGAATGCAAATTCATCCAGAGACTCCATAAAAGGGTCCGGCAGTTCCGTCAGGGCGCGGAACCCAGAAGAATGCCCGGTGGCCGTCCCGCCTGATGCCCCATCCAGGTGCCGGACTTTTAGCCGGACCATCTCCTTGTGGACAAGCACAAGGGCCCTTGCAAGGCCCGGTGCCGTGTCCCTGAGAATTTCCTGGGTTTCAATAAAGTATGATTTTTCAAGGCCTGCCGAATACATGGACCTGAGACGGTCCGGCAGGTTATGGGCCTCGTCCATGAGAAAGGTCAGGTTCCGGATGTTCCGGTCAAAGAACCGTTTCAGGTAGACCCGTGGATCAAAGGCATAGTTGAGGTCGCAGATAATCACATCACAGGAAAGGGACAGGTCCAGGGAGAGTTCAAACGGGCATATCTCAAACTTCCGGGCAAGGGCTTCAATGCGTGGCTGGTCAAAATGATCCTCTGCGCCGGCATGGGCCATGGCCCTGGCAAGCTTGGTGTAATAGGCCCGGGCAAAGATGCAGGTTTCCATGTCACAGGGAATATCCGGGGTAAAGCAGGTCTTCTGCTTGGCCGTGATGGTCACGCTTTTGATCCGGCCGCCTGCACCGGCAATATCTTTTAAAGCCTTTTGGGCCACGGTCCGGCCCGGACCTTTGGCTGTGAGGTAAAATAGTTTATCCGTATGTCCCTGGCCCATGGCCTTGATCGCCGGAAACAGGGTGGCCATGGTTTTCCCCGTGCCTGTGGGAGCCCTGGCAAATAGTATTTTTCCGTGTTTGATGACCTTATAGGCCGACTCCGCCAGGTTCCGCTGGCCGTGGCGGAATCCTGAATAGGGAAAATCAAGGGTGTTGATTGACTGATTCCTGATCCGTTCCCAGGCCGCGCGGGTGCCCAGCATCCCGATGTAAACGGAGACCAGCCCGTTAAAAAAGGTTTCCAGGGATTCAATATCAAAGGTCTTCACGCAGGTCGCTGTTTCAGCATCGGCTGTCCTTGAATAGGTAAGCCTCAGGTCAACTGCGTCAAGATCCCTTTCCCTGGCTGTCATATACCCGTAGCATTTGACCTGGCCAAGATGCCTCGGATCCGGGTCCTCTGCCAGGACCGCAGGATCCTTCCGGCAGGTTTTGATCTCTTCCACCACCACCCGGTCATCAGAGGCAAAGAGCCCGTCCATCCGGCCGAAAACCTCCAGGCAGAACCCCTCCTGCACGATTTCAACGGACACGGGCACCTCTTTTTGCCACCCTTCCGGCCACAACCCCTGGAGCCGGGAATGCTCCCTGATACCTGCCATGGCCCGGTTCCTTCCGGAAAAGCCCTTGCCAAGGCTGTCCGGCTGGCAGGCCGCAGCCACAAGGTCCCTTACCGATACCCTGAATGTGGTTTTATCCGTCATGTGCATCCCGTATTCATAATGGTTGCTTTTGTATCAGGGCTGTCGGATTCTTGCAATTTGAATCGAATTGGGGACAGTCTGATTTTAGGAATAGGAAGTTTTTCCGCTGATGCACAGCGGGGTCCTTTTTTAAAAGCCCGGGAATGTATGATCTCTTATTCTTCTTCATGCTGCAGGGGGAGTTTGTGTCTCAGACTTGCATTATACAGGTGCTATCTTAAACCATTGGTTACATCCCAGAAAGCAGCATCTCTTCTATTGCTTTGAGTGATCGGCCTTTTTCATCAATCCAGCTCTGGGGACCGGACCTGCTGGTTCCGGCAACCAGTACTGCCGCATAGGAGGATGAACTAAAAATACTGTTTTTTGTAAGTGTATAGTTGTCCCCATTAGGCGCTAATGTACCGTCTGCAATCCACTTTTTACGAATAGATAAGGGTTTGTCCGGCATGCTTTTAGTTGTTTTTCCCGAGATATCAGATCCTTTAAAAAGCACAAACCCGTCATCTGTCTGCTGGCCCTCAGCCGTGAGCCCTTTTACCGAAAAACTGAACAGGAAATCAGAAAGCTTGGGTTTTGAAGTTGTATCAGGCTCTTGCCGGTCAATCGCTTTTATAGGTTCAAGGACCCTGTGTCCCAGGGTGCCCATGATGATTCTCAGGTTGTGAATATACTCTTCCATGGAATCCTTATCTGCCCGTGGTAATCTGGATTCCGTTGGGGTGTTTCCGTTTTCAACTTTATATCTGTCCGCTTCAATGCTTATTGCTGTGAGGCGGGATTCAAGGTATTTTATATGGGCTTTGGTCAGGTTCTCATCTTTACTCGTAAAAATAATGACTTCATTCCAGAAATCCTGGTTTTTATCCTGCTGGCTCAGGCGTTTTACAACATTTTCAGATTCACCGATATAAGCACGGTCTCCTGTTTCTGCTGTCTGTTTTTCAACTAAGAAGTATACGCCGGGACGTTGGGCTTCGGTCCAGTCTTTAAGTTCATTGAGGCGGCTTCTCGGACATGCAATAGCCTGTCCGGACCAGTTGGCAATCTCTACGTGCCGGATACCTGAAGGTGCGCCATCCGCAAGGTAAATGGTAACTTTTCTTCCAAATGTCATTATCGCCCTCTATTGATTTTCAACACTCGGCTTCATCCGGTCTGTTGATAAAAATGAAACCTTAAAAATATTACTCCTTCCCCTCTGCCGGGAATGTTTGATCGGCAATTGAATCATATTTTTCAATATCACTGTTTTCCTCTTTCAGCCGCTCTTCAAACTGTTCTTGGGTCAAAAGAAGCCTGTTGGTCTGCATATTACATTTATACAAATGGCAATTAGCCGGATTCTCGCCACGATCAAGAAATTCAAACAACTCTTTTCCCTCTCCAACTAAGGCATGGGTCATTTTATTCTGGATATTTTTATGAACAACAAATTTTTGCTGTCCGCTTTCAATGATGAGCAATGCCAGGTCTTTTTTATCGAGTTCCATCAATTCCTTTAGCTGGTCGGCATTCATAGGTGTCTCCTTCTGTAGCGCTACTTTTCTTTGTGTATAAGACAGTTTTAAGGCTTTAACAGTCAGTCTGTTAATTTTTTTATAAAGCTCTTTAACGGAATAGGGCTTGCCTAAAAAATCATCCATTCCCGTCTGTAAAGCTTTGGTTTGTAACATATGATTACCGGTTAATGCCATAATCGGGAACTATTTTAATTTTTCCCGCATGATTTTTGTTGCTTCAAGGCCATTCAGGACCGGCATGTCAATATCCATCAGGCAGAGATCATATTTTCCATTCCGTAATCTTGCTTTTTCAACAGCCTCCCGTCCATTTGAAGCCATATCAAAGTCAAACCCCCAGTGGTTCATTAAAGTGCCTGCCATTGTCCGGAGCATGGAATCGTCTTCTGCAATTAATATTTTCATTTTTATTCCCCAAAATATTTACAAAACATCAATTATAGACTTAAGAGACTCCCTCTACGTCTTTAACAGCATATTTGAACAGTGTAAAGAAATATGCTGTCAGAATTTTTTCATGATTTTCTGTTTTGCGAGAACAGCTTGGAGAGAATCTTTGATTTCTATATTAAACAGTTAAGTGCTGCAGGGTTAAAAAATGGCACACGGAGTGTAATTTCGCAGAAAATATCAGATTTTTAAAATTTTAAAAAAGAAAGAGGCTCTATTAGGATTATTCTTGTAGGCCTCCATACTGGTACCGCAAAGTTAAAGATTCGGATAGCATACTGAATGTCAGTTTTTTATGATTCGGGTCAACAATACCAAAAGGAAGCAACACCACCACTGGTAATGATCATCGAGTTCAAAGATAGGCATATCTGTCGCTCTGATGCTCCTCAAATTCTGATTCTTCCCTTGTAACACCAAAATAACCGGTCACATCCGGCCCATTTCTTTGTTGTTTGGATTGAAATCATTCACCTGGCATCGAATATAATAATTTGATTCGTTTTTCATACCTGTTGAAATCTATTGATCAACAATTTGCCGCAGGCTTTGCTGCATGGCCGACTTAAATGCCGCATCACTTGCCAGAAGTTTATACAGTTCCAATTCATTACGCCGTTTTTTAAGCATGACATCTTCAAATATCTTCTGAAATGCCAGGATCCGGTTGTGAGTGTCCTGGTTATTTTTATATTTTTCATCAAAATCAGGATGTGCTTTGATGCTGTCTGCTATATTTAAAAACTTTACCCGCTGCTCCTGCGGGGTTGCACTCCAGCCCTGAAACCATCTTTCATTAAAATTACGGATTATCTCATCCAGGGGGTCGTGTTCTTCATCACCGCCATGGGCGCCGCGCGGATTCGGGTTCTGCGGATCAACGACGGTTTCCTCATCATCCAACCGGATCCTGTGGTTGAGTTTCACACGCTGCAATCCATAGGAAGAAAGATCGACCGAGTTCAGCAACTCATCGATTTCGTCCGCTTTGGGGTCTTTGACAATGAGTTTGGGAATCAAGAATTTTAAAAACCAGAACAGCTTTTCCCAATCCACGATTTCGTAAGGCATAATTGAGGCCATCTGCCCGTATATTTTAACAAACTGCTTGGCCTTTATCTTAAAGTCTGCCTTGTCCTGGTCTTCAAGTTCCAGCCCGATATTAAATCTTTCGGCTGCCGTATCGATAAAAGGGCTTAACTCCTGGGCATCGGCATTATTGAAATAGCGCTCTACAAAATCCTGGACCTCCTGCCACTCATACACCCCTTCTGCATCCAGGGATTCTTTAAGTTCATGCAGGACATTCACATCCGTGGCCCGGGACAGGCTGGTGGCCGTGTAAAAATCGTCAAACGCATTTTTGATATCATCCACACTGTTAAAAAAATCAAGAATGAACAGGTCTTCGGTCTTTTTACCTAAATCGGGCGCGGAACGGTTCAAGCGTGACAGTGCCTGCACCGCCAGCACATTCTGCAATTTTTTATCCACATACATGGCCGTAAGCTTTGGCTGGTCAAACCCGGTCAGATACTTGTTGGCCACCACCAGCAGGCGGCACTCATCCGCATCAAACCGCTCCCGCGTTTCGCCGTCACTGAAGCCGTTCATAAGGCTTTCCGTATACTCAATGCCGTCCACCTCCTTATGGCCGGAGAACGCTATCAGAACTTTGAACGGATTTCCCTTTTTATCCATCAGGCGGGTGATGGCTTTGTAATACCGGATGGCGGTTTCAATATTCTGGGTGATCACCATCCCCTTGGCTTTACCCCTGAGTTTTTTCTGGTTCACCACCTGGGGGATAAAATGCTCCAGGATAATTTCAGCTTTTATGTCGATGGTCTGCTGGTGACGTTCAACATAGGCCCGAAGCTTTTTCTGGGCTTTTGGGCTGTCAAACAGGGGATTGTCCTGTATCGATTTTTGAATTTCATAGTAACTTTTATAGGTGGTGTAGTTGGCCAGGACATCCAGGATAAACCCCTCTTCAATGGCCTGTTTCATGGAGTAAAGGTGAAAAGGCTTGAATTGTCCGTCTTCCTGCTCAATTCCGAATTTTTCAAGCGTTGTGTTTTTCGGGGTGGCGGTAAAGGCAAAATAGGAGGCATTGCCCCTCATCTTACGGGATGCCATGGCCTTGAGGATTTTGTCCTGTGCATCTGTCTTTTCATCATCATCGGCAGCCATCCCCATGGCCCGGTTCATATTGTCGTGAGCGGAACCGCTCTGGGAGCTGTGGGCCTCGTCAATGACCACGGCAAAATTTTTTTCGGAAAGATCCCCGATACCGTCCAGGATAAATGGAAATTTCTGTATGGTGGTGATAATGATCTTTTTTCCCTGCTCCAGTGCGGCCTTCAAATCAACCGCCCTTAAGGCCGGTGCAATTATATTTTTAACTTGCGAAAATTCCCGGATGGTCTCCCGCAGCTGTTTGTCCAGAAGACGCCGGTCCGTGACCACAATCACCGAATTAAACAGGGGCTGTTCCACTCCTTTTGCCCTGTTGACCTTACCATTTTCAGGATAGGCCTCGATCAACTGGTACGCCGCCCAGGTAATGGAGTTGGACTTTCCCGATCCTGCCGAGTGCTGGACAAGGTAGGTGTGTCCCACGCCGTTTTTAGTGGCATGTGAAACAAGCTTTCGCACCACATCCATCTGGTGGTACCGCGGAAAAAACATCGTCCGCTTGTTCAAAGGATCCTTGGCTTTTCCCGATAGCCGTACAAAATGCTCGATAATATCGGCGATACTCTCTTTTCTGAAAACCGCTTCCCACAAATAGGCGGATTTATGCCCGTCTTTATTTGGCGGATTGCCTGCGCCATGGTCATTCCCTTTGTTAAACGGCAGGAAAAATGTGGATTTGCCCGCAAGCTTCGTGGCCATATAGACTTCGTCCGTATCCACGGCCATGTGGACAAGACAGCGGCCGAATTGGAGCAGGGGCTGACTTTTATCCCTAGTCCGGTACTGTTTCTGCCCGTGAAATCTGGCGGTCTGGCCGGTCCAGGGGTTTTTCAGCTCCAGGGTGGCAAAGGCAAGCCCGTTGATAAACAGCACCAGATCAATGGATTCATTGGGATTGTCTACTGAGTAATGAACCTGCCTTGTGGAACTGAAGATATTGCTTTTAAACTGCGTTTTTACTTTGTCCGCGCTGCTTGCCAACGGCGCCGGATACATTAAGGTAAAATGGGCATCATCCACACTCAACCCTTTTTTTAACAGGTGCAGCAGTCCCTTTTGCTTGATCATCCGGTCCAGGCGCTCCAGGATTTTGAGCTGCCATTCGCCACTCTTGTTCCCATTGAGACCACGACTTTTTCGTTTAAGCTTATCCAGCTCTTTTTCCTGGGTGGTTTCAAGAAAGGCCCAGAATTTTTTTTCGTCCATGGCAAACCGGGGATTGAAATGCTGATGATATCCCAACTCATATCCATGATGGGTATCAAACGGAACAATGGTTTCTTCCACTTTGCCCGGATCGGACCCGGCCGCTTTTATCTCGTTTTCTTTCAGTTCTTCAAGGCAGGTGCCGGTCAATTTTTTTTCAATGGCGGCTTCCAGGGCCTGTTCATTGGTTTGGCTGACCATGGGACTCCTTATTAGCGGGTTTACATTCCGTGTTCACATAACAGATTCATTATCAGTTTAATCAGGGTTTCTTTTTGCTTCGGATCAGACTCAGCCACTAGCAGCGTTAAGGCTGCAAGCCCGGTATCATTGATCACAGGCAGATTGCCTTCCCTTAGCAGGCGGCCGTTGCGGTGAAGAAAATCCACGAATAAAAATGCACCGCTGCGCTTGTTTCCGTCAGTAAACGGATGATTTTTCACAATAAAATACAGAAGGTGGGCCGCCTTGCTTTCAATGGTCGGATAAGCAGGCTGACCAAATACGGTCTGGTCCAGGTTCCCGAAAATAGCCTCAATGCTGTCAGGCCGGGAAGCCTTTGCAAACAGGTCCGAGGCTTCCCCTTTCTTTGTTAATTGATCTTTGAGTGCAAGTATGGACGCCATGGCCTCGTCGGGTGTGGGAAGGGTTCCCCCGGGATGCCCCCCCGGTTCTTTGAGCAATCCCTCGTCATATTGCTGGAGCCATAAAAAGGTTTGGGTATACCGGCCCATGATATCCACCAGCCCCCGCCCCATATCGGTGGCAAGGGCAGCTGATTTGGCCGCTTTTTGAATCAGGGCAAGGGCCTGTTTGAGTTCTGCGGCATTTTCCTTGAACCGCTGTTGATTGACGGCATATCCCTGAACCAGATATTCGCGTAGCCGCCGGGTGGCCCAGATACGGAACTGCACCCCCCGTTTGGAGTTCACACGGTAGCCGACGGATATCACAGCATCCAGATTGTAATGCTTAAGCCGTCTTTTCACCTGCCGGCGGCCCTCGGTTTGAACTACTAAGAAATCCTTAGTCGTTGGATGTTGATCCAGCTCCCCGGTTTTATAAATGTTTTTCAGATGCATGATCACATTTTCAGGGGTGGTATCAAACACCTCCCCCATCTGGCGGTGGGTCAGCCAGACCGTCTCTTTTTCAAACCGGACATCCACACGGGTTTCCCCGTCCGGGCCCCGGTAGATCTGTATGCGGCTGTCATCTGTCATTATGGTGTCCTTTAGGAATCGTTACAAAATAACTTACCCTAATTTATTTTCAAAACCCCTCAAGAGCCAGGGATTTTAAAAATAAAGGGTAAGTAATTTTGAAGCCGATCCATAGTTATGCCACAGCTTTGTCCTCTCCTATATCCGGCACTTTGATTTTCCCGGTCACGGCGGAATTGATCAGTGTGGCTTTGTATTCTTTGAGCTTTTCGATCATCTGCTCCTGGATGGTGATGGCTTTGTCGATTTTAACGGATTGGGTCTGGATGTGGGAGACGATGGATTTTTGTTCTTCGATTGGGGGTACAATTAAGAACCTTTTTTTGAGGTTATTAAATCTAATCCTCACCGCTCTTTGCCTTACTGCGTTGCAAATTACCTGGATATATTTTGAAAGGGCCATTTCTCTGAGCAAAAATGCATAGTATTCCGGCAAAAAATCATCTGAGATTGGATCGCAAATAACATATTCCGGTGTACACTTACCGTCTGAATCAGACACTCCAATTGCCCCTTCAAAGGCGTCCATTGAGTTTAGAACGAGTTGTCCTTTCCGGATGCCCTGATACCCTTGTTCTAAAATAGCTTCTGTATACCCGCTAAGCCTCCTATTAGATCTTAAGGTGACTTGACCATCTCTGTATGATGTGACCATTTCATCACTTGGGCGAACTGGCAAATTACTTTGAGAAAAAAGGTGTTTAAACCGTTTCACTTCCCAATGCCCCGGTATCTCCCCAATCCATTCCACACCCGAATCCTTCATGGGAACATCAGGATCAAGGCC
>JAKSAX010000002.1 GCA_022361395.1 Desulfobacterales bacterium
ATGGCCGGTCGTAGTACACGTCGGTAAGGCTTTTGGGCTGATACTGGCCGGAGATGACGGCTTTCACCCGGGTAAGGCGCTGGCGGTGCTTTTCCGGGCGGCGAAGGGGACAGAAGCCGTCCGGGGCGGCCAGCATTGCCACCAGGGAGAGGTACTGGTCGCTGGTGAGCCGGGAAAGGTCTGTCTGGAAGTAGGTTCGGGCTGCGTGGGGAAATCCGTAAAT
The DNA here is from genome assembly GCA_022361395.1 of Desulfobacterales bacterium. GTDB lineage: Bacteria > Desulfobacterota > Desulfobacteria > Desulfobacterales > Desulfobacteraceae > Desulfobacter. The sequence continues at coordinate 224 of JAKSAX010000002.1, forward strand.
GGGGGTGCCGTGGGGACTTCCCAGGTAAGCACAGTTGAGGAAGATCGTAAGCTGTGCCTCTTTGGACAGGTGTTTGTCTGTTACAAACCTGGCGATCAGGGATTGCCTGAGCTTTGCGAGGCCGGGCCTGAAGGCTTTGAAGTAGAGCTTTTTGGTGATGGACTGGGTGATGGTGGTAAGGCCGACGCCCGGTGTTGTAAGGTCAATGCCCCTGTGCCGGTAGAACCCGGGATCCTGGATTTTGAGAAGCTGATCAATCCGGGACGGGCTGAGATCGCTGGGGGACAGGGCCCGGGGCTGGCCCTGGTAAATTCTCCATTGCCCTGCGCGGTGGTCTTCCAGGATGACGTTTCGGGTGTAGGCAGATGCCTGGTGGATCACCAGGGCGGCCCAGGCCAGTGCTGCGGCGGACAGGATTGCGGTGATCAGGGCTGAGACTTTGAATATCTTTTTCATTGTGAGCTTCCTTCTCTGATATTGGACCGGAACAGGGTAACTGAATTTCGGGTGGAATGAAAGCCGTGATCCGGGCCGGTGTAATTTTTTTCTTGATTATTTATTTCGTATGCGTAATATTCAGATCAATAATATACGTATGAGGTGTAAATATGAAATTGTCTTCTCCGCCGGATTGCCCCTACTATCTTGTTTCCAGAGCCACCCTTGCCATTACGTCCCGGCTGAGGAAATGCCTGTCTGAAAAAGGGGCCGGACCGGTTAAGCCGGCCTACCTGGGGGTGTTGTTCTGCCTCTGGGAGGAGGACGGGCTCCAGGCAAGTATGCTGGGCAAGCGGGCCGGGCTGGAACCGTCCACCATGACCGGGCTGCTGGACCGGATGGAAAGGGACGGCCTGGTGGAGCGGCAGCCCGACCCCAGGGACCGCCGGGCCTGCCGGATCTACCTGACCCTACCGGGCCGCGAGACCAGGGAAGGGGCCAGGGCAGCGGTGTCTGACGCCCTGGACAGATCGTTCCGTGGTATTTCCGGCGAAGAGATTGAGCGTCTTAAAAGTATTTTGAAAACCGTTCTGGCAAACTGCAGCAAGGAGGGATAGTGCAATGCGTAAAAAGATTGGGTTTACCTGTGCGTACACCCCGGTTCCGCTGATCGAGGCGGCTGGGTTTTCCCCGTTCCGGGTGCTGCCTGACACGGCAGCGCCGGACCAGTCCGGGCATCTGCTCCACGACAATATGTGTCCCCATGTGAAAAAGGTGCTGGACCGGGCCCTGGCAGAGGATCTCCCGGAACTTGCGGGGATGGTGTTTATCAACTCGTGCGATGCCATGCGGCGGCTGGCCGATGCCTGGCAGGACGCCAGGCCCGGGGACCGGGTGATTCTCCTGGACCTGCCTTCGGGGCGGCGGCCCATGGATGTTGAATTTCTGGGCCGGGAATATGCCCGGCTGGGCCGGGCCCTGGGGGAATGGGCAGGACAGCCCCGGGATGCGGAGGCAGAGGCGGACAGGCTCCGCAACGCTGTCGCGGACTGGAACAGGCTTGCCGGAAAGGTCAGAGGGATCAGGGATGCCATGGCCGAGGATTTTGTGCCTGGCCTGGCCGCCCGGCTCCAGGACCTGGTGAACACGGTGGCGGCCCGGGGTACAGGGGCTGCTCTGGAGGCTGCGTGCAGGCCGTTGCCCGGGCCGGACAGCGGCGCCGGGCCACAGGCAAGGGTCTTTGTCTTTGGCAACCTGCTCTATGATCCCGGGATCTACGATCTTTTCGAATCCTGGAACATCCATGTGGCAGGCAGTGATTTCTGCACCGGGGCCAGGTTTGTGCCCCGGATCGATTTACCCCCGGACAGTGATCTTTTCACAGCCCTGGCAGCAGCTTACCTGGACCGGATGCCCTGTGCCAGGACCATGGACACGGACCGGCCCGGGGACATCGCCCGGTCTGTCCTGGACATGGCCCGGCAGAGCAGGGCCCGGGGGGTGGTGGGGTTTACCGTGAAGTTCTGCGACCCCTATCTTGCGAGAATCCCCATGATCCGGGAGGAACTGAAACAGGCCTCGGTTCCCTTTCTCTTTCTGGAGGGGGACTGCACGGCAGGGGCCATGGGGCAGCAGCAGACACGGATTGAAGCATTCACTGAAATGCTGGAAGGGAGGGAATGATGATGTACGACCATTTTGATTCCGTGGTCAACGGGATCAGCCGGAAACTGGAACAGGACCCGGACGGCATCAACGCCCGGAAACGGTATGCCCTGGCCGTGTCAAAGCTGGGGCGGCGGCTCTACTCCGAGGGGGAGACCATTGCCTGGTGCGGGGTGACCGCCCCCTTTGACCTGCTCTCGGCCATGGGCGTGACCTCCTGCTTTGTGGAGTTTGTGGGGGCCATGCTCTCGTCCATGAAGGTGGCCGGCCCCTTTATGGAGGCGGCAGAGGATGCCGGGTTTGCCACGGATGCCTGCGCCTACCACAGGGCCGTGATGGGAGCGGTGCTGGAAAACGCCATGCCCAGACCGGATTTTATCATCGGCACCTCATGCCCCTGCACGGCCGGGCTTGCCATTATCGAGAACTTTGCCAGGGCCTATGACAAGGACTTTTTCCTACTCAACATTCCCCAGGGGGATTCGGACGGGGCCGTGGACTACCTGGCGGCCCAGCTTGAGGAGATGACCCGGTTTATCGCCAGCCACACGGGCCGGCCCCTGGACAGGGACAACCTGGCCCACGCCCTGGACTGCTTTAACCGGTGTTCGGACCTGCTCAGGGAGGTCTATGCCCTTGCCATGACCCGCCCAAGCCCGGTGGACAACAAATTCCTCAAGGATTTCGGCACCGTGCTTGCCCTGATCATGGGTACGGAGGAAGGGGTGGAGATCACCCGGGCTTTCAGGGACGAACTGGCCTGGCGGATCAAAACCGGCCGCCACCTGGAAAACCCGGAGGCCATCCGCCTGCTCTGGATCCAGAACCGGATCCAGTATCCCTTTCCCATCAACGAGATGCTGGACCGGCTCGGGGCCAGGATTGTGGTGGACGAACTCAACGATGTCACCTGGAAAACCATGGACCCGGACCGGCCCTTTGAAAGCATTGCCCGCCGGATTTTGTCCATCCCCTTCAGCCGGTCCGCCGGGGACAGGGTGGCGCACCTGCGGCAGCAGGCCCGGGATTACCAGGTGGATGCAGCCGTGAATCCCTGCCACTGGGGATGCCGCCAGGGCACGGGCACCAGGGGCCTGGTGTCCAGGGGGCTCAAGGCCGAAGGCGTTCCCGTGCTCAACCTTGAAATCGACTGCGTGGATGCCAGGAACCTGGCCGGGGGGCAGATCGAAACCCGGCTGGAAGCCTTTGTGGAAATGCTGTCCTGAGACCGGACACGCTTAAACCGGGCAATTAAATAGGAGGAAACCGCCCATGTATTTTTTAGGCATAGATATCGGCAGCCTGTCCTGCGATGCCGTACTCATAAATGGCAATAAGGAAATCCTGGCATCGTCCGTGATCCCCACCGGGGTGCGGAATATCGAATCCATTGAAAAGGTGAGGCAGAACGTCATGGACGCCGCCGGTGTTGCCGAGGCGGATCTTAAGGCTGTGGTCTCCACGGGATACGGCCGGAACCGGGTGGAAGGCAGGGCCGGGGCAGTGACCGAGATCACCTGTCATGCCAAGGGCATCCGCCAGGTGCTGCCCGAGACCCGGGTGCTGATCGATATCGGGGGCCAGGACAGCAAGGCCATGTTCCTGGACCCTGAGGGCAATGTGGCGGATTTTGCCATGAACGACAAATGCGCGGCCGGCACGGGCCGGTTCCTGGAGGCCATGGCCAGGGTCCTGGAGGTGGAGATCAACCGGCTCGGGGACCTGGACCGGGGCGCTGAATCCGACCTGGTGCTGAGCAGCATGTGCACGGTGTTTGCCGAAAGCGAGGTGGTCTCCCTCATCGCCTCGGGCACGGAGCAGCGGGAGATCGCCAGGGGCCTGAACCGGGCCATTGCTTCCAGGACCTCGGCCCTGGTCAAGCGGGTGGCAAGGAAGGTGGACGGGCTGCCCGTGTCCATGTCCGGCGGGGTGGCCCGGAACCGGGGCGTGGTCCGCGCCATTGCCGAAACCATGGGCATTGACAGGGTGGGCACCCCGGAGAGCCCGGACATCATCGGCGCCCTGGGAGCGGCGGTGATCGCCCTTGAACGGTCCTGAGGCCGGACTTGAACCGCGCCTGTTTGAGCGCATTTATTTGAATGCAATTGGGAGATGCGGCGGACCGGGGCCGCCCCAATATCCAGGCAGTGCTCAAACAGATCATGGGGATCTGGCAGGGATGAGGTTCCCGGGCATGCCCGGGCTGTCCGACCCCTTTACTCCGGTGTAAAATCCCCCAGGCAGGAATAGGCGTTAACAGTCTCGATGCGCAGGGCATCGTCCAGGCTGCGGCCCATGGTATCCAGTATGGTTTCCTTGGCCGACCGGACGGCCCGGCGGCCGTTGCCCATGATCATTGCCGCGTATTTTTCCGCAGTTGCCATCAGGTTTTCCCCGGGCACCACCCGGCTTGCCAGGCCGAGCCTGTACGCCTCTGCCGCGTCCACCTCCCTGCCGGTAAGGGTCAGATCCAGGGCCGTTCCCATGCCGGCAATGGCTGCCAGCCGGACAATGCCCCCGTCCCCCTGATGAAGCCCGTACCTCACCTCAAACACCCCGAACAGGGCGTCATCAGCCATGACCCGGATGTCGCAGGCCAGGGCCAATTCGAATCCCCCGCCCACGGCAATCCCGTTTACAGCGGCGATCACCGGCTTCCGGAGCCAGTGCTGGCCCCGGGTGATGCCCCCGCCGATCCCGGTCCTGATATTCTGCCTCAGGTCAGCAGCCCCGGCCTTTTCCCACCTGGGAATTACGGTGTTCAGGTCCGCTCCTGAACAAAATGCCCGGCCGGCACCGGTGAGAATGGCCACCTCCAGGCTGTCGTCCCGGGAAAAATCCGCCCATACCTTCCACAGGGCCGTGTTCAGTTGCCGGTCCAGGGCGTTAAGGGCCCGGGGCCGGTTCAGTGTGATATATGCAATTCGATTCTTTTTCTCATAGATTACGCATTCCATTCACAACCTCCTTTTGAATACATCCTGTCCTGAATATACCGCCCTCCCCCGAACTCATCCGATTTCAATCCATGATGAGGCTGTTCAGGATTTCCTGTCAGGGAACCCCGGGGATTACCCTCCGGCACAATGCCGGCCTGAGCAGCATGGGAGTGTTCGGGGAATATATGGGTCATGGTAATGTCTCCTTGCCTGTGCCGCCAATCCTGGCGTTTTTAAGAATAAATCAAATCCTATCCTCTATTTTTAAGGAACAAAAGTGGCATAAACGACATTTTACTTGGCGATATCGACATAAAGGATTTGACAATAAACATAGTGTCATATAATAATAGGTCACTATGCCAGCATTCAGATTGGCATGTGCACCCATATCCAACTCCACGGATATGTCAGATGAAATGTTCATGAGCGTACACGACAACCTAATTTTTAAGGAGAGTTAACCCCAACGTTTTAAAAAATTTAGTTTTCAAGCTGCCTTTTGCATGGCTTCAAGGAAGTGTAGTAAATCCTTTCTCACAGCCTGGTTTGAATTCATTG
>JAKSAX010000001.1 GCA_022361395.1 Desulfobacterales bacterium
CTTCCTTGAAGCCATGCAAAAGGCAGCTTGAAAACTAAATTTTTTAAAACGTTGGGGTATACTCTGAAGAACTCCCGTAAGGGAAATCTTAAATTTCTCATTTTAAAAACATAATTCCCTTGACACGATGTTGGGTTTGCTATAGATGACTTTTTAAGCTTGAGCAAACAAAGCAAAAAGCGACACCTATTCTATCTATAAAAGAAAGGAGCCTTGGTCCGACATCATGAAACAGAAAGTTTTATCCGAAAAACAGGACGCCAATGCGAAACTGGGATTGATGGAAAATTTCGGAAATACACCGGCTGACCGGCCCTACTTTGCAAATATCTGTGACAATCCGCTGACCGGGGCCTTTGATAAAAAAGCAGTGGTCCACGCAGGGCTCGGCGGCAGGCCCGTGGCAAAGGATGATACCGCCGGATTGTGGTATTCCCTGTCACAGGTTCGGCGGAAAGGTAAAACAGTTGCTTATATCCATATCCCCTTTTGCGAAACCCGCTGTCTGTACTGCGGTTTTTTCGCCAACCCGGCCAGAAAGGAAGATCTTTCCGTCTACGCCAGGGCGCTGATCCGTGAGATGGAAGCTGACCAGGACACCCCTCTGGTAGCAAGCGGCCCGGTCCACGCGGTTTACCTTGGCGGCGGAACGCCCACAGCCCTTGCCGCAAAGGATTTAAAAGCCGTTCTGGATGCCGTTCAGCGCTGCCTTCCCCTGGCCAATGACTGCGAGATCACTGTGGAGGGCAGAGTCCTTGATTTTACCGATGAAAAAATGGATGCATGCATCCAGGGCGGGGCCAACCGGTTTTCCATCGGTGTCCAGACCTTTGACGATAAAATCAGGTCCGGGCTGGGCAGGGTGGCGGTGAGGGAAAAAATCCTGGACCGGCTTACCGCACTGAAGGAAAAGGACCAGGCCGCAGTGATCATCGACCTTATTTACGGCCTGCCGGGCCAGACCATGGCCCATTGGAAAGAAGACATACGCACCTTTCTGGACCTTGATCTGGACGGAGTTGACCTTTATCAGCTTATCCGGTTTCCGGGCGGTGCCCTGGACAAGGCGGCAAAAGGAGGGCGGTTCTCTGTTCTGGCGGGCCTGTCAGACAGGGCAGCCATGTTTGAACGGGGGGTGGACCTTATGACCCGGGCCCGGTACAGGCGGCTGTCGGTGAGTCACTGGGGCCGGGCCTTCAGGGAACGGAACCTCTATAACCTGGCCATGAAGGAAAAGGCCACCTGCCTGGCGTACGGGTCCGGAGCCGGTGGAAATGTCAACGGTCACATGGTATTCCAGGAAGGTAAGCTTTCCGCCTATCTTAAACTTGCAGGGGAGACCAAGCCCGTCACCCGAATTCTGGCACCCCCAGCCAATGAATCCTTGATTCGCCGGATCTCAGGGGATCTGGAACTGGGGCGCATGGATCTGCGCCGGAACGGAATGGAATTGGGGCTTGACCTGGAGGGGTTTTACAGCCCTCTGTTGAATCAGTGGGAAAACGCCGGCCTCGTGTCCATGGACAAGGGCTGGGTCACCCTGACCCTGGCAGGCCAATTCTGGCAGACCAACCTGGCACAGGGTATGATTGACTATTTCTCCGAAACCAGGGCGGGCCAGGCATGAATTTTTTCAGAAACGGCTATTGGACCCCGTCCGAACTGATTACCATCGGCACCTTTACCGGGTTGATCAAGATATCCACCATGCTCATCGCCCTGGCCGGAGGCGGTATGAATCCGGTTACACTGATCCTTAAAAATACCGTGGCCACTTCCCTGCTTATCATTCTTGTTTACAAGGTCAGGAAATTCGGGGTGCTGACCCTGTTCTCCATTATCAATTGCCTGGTCTCCCTGGTGCTCATGGGCGGAAATCCCATGACCTTTGCCGGGGTGCTGGTTGCAGGCTTTTTTTGTGATCTTTTGCTTGCTCCGGCTGACGGATTCCGCACCCCCTGGCGGCTGATCCTGGTGGTAGGAGTGTTTGATTTTATGTCCAGGGCTGTTTCCCTGGGGTACTCTTTCCTGCTTTACCAGGAGGAACTCCGGATGTTCGCCGTGGGGGCTGTGGTGGTGAGCCTGGGCTACCTGGGGTGCCTGGCAGGCCTGGGCACCGGAATCCTCTTTGTAAAGGAGCTGCGCCATGCCGGTATTATCCGTGAATAACCCTGTTGCAAGACTGGACATCCGGACCCGGATGCTGATCTGCCTGGTCTGTTCCGTCGGCATTATATTTATCCAGTCTTATGGTGCGTTAATCGTTATGACCCTGGCCAGCCTGGGCTATGCCCTGGCCCACGGGAGGCTGAAAGTATTGGCCGTGGCCTGGTGCGGTGTCGGCGTCATGTTCGGCATGGCAATGGCCTGTGTGCAGATCATGGTGGTATTCTGGCCGGGCCTGGGAGAGTCCGGACTGTCCACCTTTATAAATCCGTTTCTAAGGGTTTTGATTCTGGTGAACACCATACTGGCCCTGGCCGTTTCAAGCAGGATCCAGGATATCATGGCTAGCCTCAAGTCATTTGGTCTTCCCTTTTTTATCTATCTGCCCACCGCGGTCATGGTCCGGTTTATTCCCGAGTTTATCAACGATGTCAAGTTGATCAGGGAGAGTATGCAGATAAAGGGGTTCAGGCCCGGACTCGGGTTTGTCACCTTCCATCCCTTCCTGGTTATCCGTCTTCTGGTGGTTCCCCTAACCATCAGGGCGTTAAGATCCGCTGATACCCTGTCAGTGGCTGCAGAGCTTAAAGGCATGGATTCGGCCGTCCGTATGACCCGGATCTCTCCCAACCGGCCCAATGTCTGGGACATTACAGCGGCCGTGTCCGTGCTTTTACTCACTTCCGGCAGTATCATTGCAGAGGGGTTTTTATGATCGAATTTAAAG
>JAKSAX010000377.1 GCA_022361395.1 Desulfobacterales bacterium
CCTGGGACCAGCCTCTTTCCAGCCGAAGTTTACGAACGATCATAAGTTTCCCTAACGTTTAAAGTTAATATCCAAAACTTAACCTCAAATACCAGTGAGGTGATAACATGACCACGACATCCTAGTGACATCTGGCTGACATTTACATGACACCAAAATAAAATCAAGCACTTAGAGCAGATACCCCAGGGCAATCGCATATTAACTTGGCACGGTTTTTAATTTTTAAAGGTTTTGGACACTTATGCCTTATTCGGATTTTGCCTGCGATTGCCTGTACAAAAGTAACGTATTGAAATCATTGGATCTGAAAAGTTACTTGCGTTGACCCTGGCAGATACCCCGGTTAAATATGAACGGCCGGGGCAAGAACTCGAAATGGAGCGCAGCAGAATTCCCAATCCTTTTTCACCCCGTTTCCAGTGTTTCTTATTGACTCTCAGTATAGGTGATGAGATTCAGGCTTGCACCTTGCGGGTCTTTTATGACACAAAACCAGCCCAGGTTCGGGATGTCTGTGGGGGGAAGAATGATTTCCCCGCCCAATTTTTCAACCCTTTTGACTGAAGCGTCAACATCATCAACGCTGATATATGTATCCCAGAGCGAGGGGACATCATCAGGAACAATGCCATCTTTCAGCATCATACCGCCAACCACATTGTTTCCGTTGTGTACAACGACGTAAGGAGCGCCGTATATATTTTTTGTTTCGGTGAAAGTCCAGCCAAGCAGCTCTCCGTAAAACGCCTTTGCCGAATCCAGGTCAGTTGTCAGCAGTTCATTTAAACTGAAATTACCATGTTTTTTCAAATCGCCATTCATTTCTTAATCCTGATATCCTTATAGCACTTCTCAAAATTCCGTTCCGATTCAAGTTTTAATTTCAGTGGTTGCACAGCAAATAACGCGCTATGCTTCAACAAATTGCAATAAAGAAGCATCACCTCACACCGTTTTTTTCGGAACATATTTTTGTTATTTGCTATAGTGATATGTTGCGCGAACGATTGTGCCGGGGCAGGCATCGAATTTATCAGATGCATTTTTCCATGCAATAAAACGGATGTTCCCGGCTCGGGAAAGTGAATTGTCCGGCAGTGCTGTAACCAAGATGTTTATACAGATTCACGGCAATGGGGTTGCCGCTGTAGACATCCAGACGAATGCTGCTATGCCGGGCCGCCCGGGCATGCTCTTCCGCAAAAGCCATTAATGCTGAGCCGATACCGTGACCCTGACGGGACGGCGAGACGCACAGCCGGTGGATTACCAGAGCAGGTGTTGAATAGCGCCACGGGATTTGTGAATATTCCGGATCTTCATTTTGATTCAGTGTGACGCCCCCGACAAGCTCACCGGCAATCATTGCAATATAAAGTTCACCCTGGCTTATGTCACGGCAGATGATGCCGCTGTCAGGATACGCTTCATCCCATTGGTGAACACCAGCGTTGATCAGAAAGAGCCGGCACGCTGTAATCAGTGCACTTATATCCTGTAAATCCGTTATGTTGGCCTTGAGAATCCGCATTCTTAAAGCGTGACGCTATACCTCTTTATTTCTGCTGCTATTTATTACTGACAAAAAAATCATTGATAACCTTCTCAGCCTTCAGCCGGTTCCCGAAATCAGCAGCGCTTTTCTTGTCCGGGAATTCGGAGACCCGGACGAGATACCATGTTTTACCGCCCCCTCCGGTTTTCTTGATTGTCGCCTCTATCCCTTTTTTCTCAAGGACGGCAACATACCGGTCTGCGTGGGACTGCTTTAAATAGGCGGCCACCTGAATGGTGAAAGGTTTTGGAATACTCACATCGATTTTCTGTGCAGGCGGTTCAGGACTTCCGGATTTCAGCATGTGGGACAGGGTGTTCCAGAAAAAGAACATCAGCCAGAGGCCTAAAAGCCCCGTAAACAGAGCCCGGATATAGAACCCTGCTTTTTCTTTCTGCCGCAGATGGTCCCTGAGAAAGGCAAATCCCCTTTTCACCGCTGCAAGCAGCCAGGTCACCATAGAGAAACCGGCGTTTGCCCCGCCTCTGGCAACCGGGCTCAGGATCTGTATTCCCCTGACCGGCAGGCGGCCTATCTGCCTCAGGTACTGCCGGGACATTTTAGGCTGGGAGCCGTTCCGTATGGGAATCTCTGAACGGACCGGATGCCTTCCTTTCAAACGGTCCCCAAGGGTCCGGCCTAAAAGGGTACGGCGCCGCGAGGGTTCCGCCACAATGGTTCCGGAGAGTTCTTCCTCTTCAGGGTTCCCCATCAGTTCGCGGATACGGGCCTGATAGTCCTCCCTGGAGGTTCCGTTTTCCCCGGTGCCGCTGCCTGGGGAATCTTCATCTGTAAAATCAAGAAAATTCCTGTACAGCCGCCTGGCTGAAAAATCCACCCGGCCCAGGTCCAGGAAAGGACCGGTGAGCTGCAGTGATAGTTTCGGATCTGCAAAATACCTGTCAGCCAGGGCGGTCAACACGGACTGGGCCAGGGTATCGGCCTTTCCCTGTTTTCTCAGCTGCCGCAGCCACAGGACGGCCAGGGTTTCATCTCCGGGGTTGGCAATAAGATAGCGGGCTGCTGCGATCCTGAATCCGGGATGTGCGCTTCCGCAGGTCAGGTAAAACCTGGCCATCACCTTCATCAATGCCGGGGCAAGGCGCCTGGCTCCCCACGGGGAGATCCAGACACTGTCAAATACCCTGACAGCCTGAAGATATTTTTTTTCAGCCCGGTTTTGGATACCTGCCCTCTCCCAGAGTTCTCCTTCCCGGATCAGCCCCTTTATCCGGTATCTGCCGGTGAAATCCAGACCCAGCCCCAGCATTGCCCCCAGAACAGCAAAGATCCCCACCACCACAGCCAGGGGAGGGGCAGTGGGAAATACCGGAAGAAAACGGGGCAACAGCCAGAAGCTCAGGGGCAGGGCCATGAGCGTCACCAGCCAGAACCGGACACTGATATGCCTAAGGAAGCGGTTCATCGTCTTCCTTCTGACACAGAGCCTGGCCTGTTTTAATGGCAACTTTCAGGGTAATGATCTTTTTTTCCGGTGGCGGCAACGGCTGCCCGTCTATATCCGGTGCAGGTTCCGGCGGACATCCTGTAGCCGAATCCACGGTTTCAAACCGGATATTGGACGGGGTGGAAAATGCCCTTTCCGGCTCCCCCTTCAGCGCCTGCATCATAAAATCAGTCCAGATTGGGGCGGCACCGCGTCCGCCGGTGATTCCCACCCGGCGTTTGTCTTTCAGCTTCTGTTTCCTGTCAAACCCCGTCCATACAGAGGTGCACAGCGACGGGGTAAATCCGGTGAACCAGGCATCGTTATAGTTGTCGGTTGTACCGGTTTTTCCCGCTGCGGGCCGTTTGAATCCCATCTTCCTCACGGATCTTCCGGATCCCGTATCCACAACCGCTTCCATCATATCCACCACCTGGTAGGCAAGGGCAGGATCCAGAACCTTGCGGTCCTTAACGATGCGTTCAAAGATCACCCTTCCCCGCGCATCTTCCACCCGCCAGAACATAAAAGGATCACGGCGGATGCCCAGATTGGCCAGGGTTGAAAATCCGGCAGCCATATCATAAACCGTGACCCCGGACGTACCCAGTGCAACGGAGTAGACCTTGTTCAGCGGACTTTTTACCCCGCAGGCCTTTGCCACATCAATAACAGCCCCGGGGCCGACATTTTCCACCAATTGGGCGGCAATCGTGTTGACAGATGAGGTCAGGGCCTGTTTCAGGACCATGGGGCCGCGAAAGGTCTTTTCAAAATTCTTGGGAGACCAGTCCGGTGCGCCGGTCACGGGGACAGAAACGGGTCTGTCCTCCATCAGGCTGGCCGGATGGAATCCGCCTTTTTGGAAAGCGGCGTAGTAGAGAAAGGGCTTGAAACCTGAGCCGGCCTGGCGCAGTCCGTTCACTGCCCGGTTGAACTCGCTGGCATAATAGTCCCTGCCCCCCACCATGGTTTTAACCGCACCGCTTGCCGTATCAACGGACACCAGGGCGGCCTGGGGCCTCTCTTCAGCCCCGGGGTCCAGTCCGATCAGTTTGTCCAGGCGATCCAGCCCCTGCCGGACAGCATTCTCGGCTATGGTTTGAAGCCGCGGATCCAAAGTCGTATACACCCGGATACCACCGTGGAATACTACATTTTCCCCGTAGTTCCGGACAAGCTCCTGAATCAGGGCATCCACAAAATAACTGCCGCTCCTGGTATCGGTACGCCCGTTATGAAGCTCGGGCCGGGTGTCTGCGATACGGCCCGCCTCCTCACCTGTAATGTAACCTGCGGCAACCATCCGGCCCAGTACGGCCTGCCGCCGGTTCAGGGCCCTGTCATAGTGGCGGAAGGGGTTGTACTGGGTGGGAGACTTGGGTAATCCTGCCAGGAGGGAAGCTTCGGCCAGATCAAGATCCTGGGCTGATTTTCCGAAAAAGGTCTGGGCGGCTTTTTCAATGCCCTGGGCCCCGGCCCCGAAATGGATCTGGTTAATATAGGCCTCCAGGATCTCTTCCTTGGAATTTGCCGCTTCAATCTGAAGGGCCACCAGCAGTTCCTTGAACTTTCGCTGCCATGACTGTTCAAAGCTGAAAAACAGGTTTTTGGCCAGTTGCTGGGTAATGGTGGAGGCCCCCTGGATTTTACCCGGTTTAAACAGGGTGATGTACAACCCTTTCAATATCCGGAGCTTATTAATCCCGTGGTGTTCAAAAAACCTGTGGTCCTCCGTTGCCACAATGGCGTTGATGAAATCAGGGGAGACCATATCCAGGGGAACGGCCTTGCGCTCTCCCAGTCCCATGAGCACCTGGCCGTCCGCGGCATAGATCAGGCTTTGGGGGGTCTCAATAATCCGGCTCAGCGGGGAGGGGAGTTTAGGCAGGTCCTTGGATACGTGAAACACCAGAAAGCTGCCGCCGACAAGTCCCAGGCCTGTCAGCAGGAGTCCTGTAAAAAAGAAAAGGCGGAGGGCTGAAAAGATAAACCGGATCATCGGTCCTCCCCCTTGAGGATAAGGCTGAGCTGCCAGACCGCCCACTCCCTTGCCAGGATCTGCACCACCTGCTTCTCCCCCAGATGGGAAAACTCAAACCCGAGACGGATAAACCCGTCTTCAGAGGTATTCCATATACCGACCCGGTCAATTGTCCCGGTTTGCGACAAAAGGGTTTCAGCATTTTTGATCAGGTCCGGCACCATGTCCTCCGGCAGTTTAAACACGGCGTCAAAAAAGAGGCCAGCGGAATAGATAGGCCCTGAAAACCCCGGAAGCTCATCCAGCCCGGCAGGTGTCAGCATCTCTTCGGGTGCGTTCCCGATCTTCTCCGTCTCCAGGTCAACCTGCTGGATGACCCGGTTTCCGGAATCTATAAAATAGATGTTCATCCCGCCGATCCTGCCTTCACAGAATATCCGGTCCGTTGTAATTCCATTCATGAGCCAGACCAGGCGGGCCGGCTCCATCAGTGCCAGCCGGTCTGCCCGGGACAGGGATAAATACAGGTTTTTGAATTGATTTTTGTCCAGGTTTACCCATTCACCTGCGGAAAGCCCCTTTGCCAGGGTAACAAAGGAATCTGCCCCACGAACTGTCTTCCGTGCGGTCTCCTTTTCCACTATCATCCGGTTCAGGGATTGGCGGGCATTGACAGTCTGGTGTCCGGTTTCCCATATAGTGCCGATTTCGGGCCGGTTCTCGTTGGTTGAGAGAAGATAGTTACCGGCCAGGGTTTCAACCCAGTCAAACCGGAACTCAGATGCCACCACCACAAGTGTTATAATCATGACCCCGAGGTTCAGTATTGAAAAGCAACGTCTTATTCTTTCCCCGGGACCTGCGGGGTCATACCAGTTTCGAATCATTTACCTTATGCTTTGCCAGTGGCCTTCATGGAATCATTAAAGATCGTGTAAAAATTTTCATGATCCTCCAGGGCCGAGGCCAGGAAATCCGAGACTGCATCATCGGAATCCTGCTCCAGGTTTTTCCGGTTCATCACATTGTTCACACTTAAATGGAGGGCAGTCATCGGATCTCCGGTAGAGACGTCGGAACTGATGCGGATCAGGCAGATACGGCGGCGCATGGACATATCCATTTCGTTCATATACGCGGCCATTTTCATATCTTTATCAAAGCCGTCATCAACTATCACCAGGGGAAATATCCGGTATTCCAGCCTGTCAAAGGCCTGGCGCTCTGTTTCCGGTGCTTCCGATGAAAACCCGGCGTTTTGCACGGCTGCGATCATCCGATTTCTCGCAGGAGACCGGGGCATGCAGACAAGCGCCGGAACCCGGCCGGACCTGCGGGGTTGCCCGGGCGGAGCCGACACGGCACCGGGAGACGCCTTTGATCTGGCTGCTTTAACCTGAACCGGCTCTTTACACTTGGGGCATTTAAACGATGAATCCCTGTGTTTCGGAATTTTATCATCCGGCAGGTTCAACTTTGTCTTGCAATGCGGACAGGTTATGTTCATGCGTTGTCCCCCTCATACCCCCGGTCAATTTCAAGCGAGTCAATTTGGGTGGTTGACTCTCCCCGGGCGCTTTTTATGGTATCCACGCCGCGGCCCACAATATCTTTCCTGGATGCATAGGCCATGGCGGTTGCCTCATCAATCTTCCCCTCTTCATAAAGGGAAATGATGAATTCGTCAAATGTTATCATACCCTGGGCCTTGCCGGCGGTAATAATATCGTTAAAGGTCTTGCCTTCGGACTCTCCGTTCAGGATGGAGTCCTTTACCCGGAGGTTGGTGCCCATGATTTCAAAGGCAGCCACCCGGCCCCCGCCTGTCTTTGGCAGGAGGCGCTGGGCCACCACCCATCTTACCGTATCAGCCAGGCGGATCCGGATCTGCTTCTCTTCCTCTGTTGAAAACATACCCAGGACACGGTTAATGGTCTGGCCGGCATCCACGGTATGAAGGGTGGAGAGGACCAGGTGGCCTGTTTCAGCAGCGGACAATCCGATTTCAACGGTTTCCCTGTCCCGCATCTCACCCACCAGGATCACCTTGGGCGCCTGCCGGAGTGCCGCCCTCAACCCGGAGGCAAAGGTATCAAAGTCCATGCCCAGTTCCCGCTGGTTAAACGTGGATCTCTTCTGGGAGTGTTGATACTCTATGGGATCTTCCAGGGTGATGACATGAACGGACTTGGTTTCATTAATCCTGTCCAGGAGGGCCGCAAGTGAGGTGGTTTTACCTGACCCTGTGGCACCGGTAACAAAAATAATTCCGTTTTTCTCATCTGCCATGGGCAAAAAGGCCTTTGGTAGATTCAGCCCTTCTATGGTGGGAATCTGCGTCTCCAGTTTTCTCAGGACGATAGAGTATTTTCCGGACCGGGAAAATACGTTGACCCTGAATCTTGCCTTGGTTCCCAGCTGATATGAAAGGTCGCAGGATCCCTCCCGGAGAAGGGTTTCGGTAAGTTTCCGGTCATTGTTTATCAGGTTCAGGGCGAAAACTTCCGTCTGAAACGGGGTCAGGACTTCGTAATCAGGCTCAATCCTCACCGGAACCAGCTGGCCCGAACTCTCCACCTGCAGGGGTTTTCCCGGTGTCAGATTCAGGTCGGACACATTATCGTGGGAATCAAGCATCCGGGTTAATATATGATCGATCTGCTGCTTTTTCATACCGCCCTCCTAGTCCGGCCGCCGTGTCAATTCATCAGGCCTCGGTAAAATCCGAAGGCGGATTTTTCAGGAACGGTCTGAAAATCCCTTTGTTGTTAGCCTTTGAATAGGCCTCGTCCGGACTGATCCATCCTTTTTTATACAATCCCATGATGGCATCATCCAGCAATTGCATCCCGTACTGCTTTCCGGTCTGGATCATGGACGGGACCTGGTGGGTTTTTGATTCACGGATCAGGTTTCTCACCGCAGGCGTAGCCACGAGGATTTCCAGGGCCGCACACCGTCCTTTTTTATCCACCCGCTTAAACAATACCTGGGCGACCACGGCTCTCAGGCCGTCGGAGAGGGTGGACCGGATCTGGGCCTGTTCAGAGTGGGGGAAGACCTCTATTATCCTGTCCACGGTCTTTGCCGCACTGGAGGTATGGAGGGTGCCGAATACGAGATGACCGGTGGAGGCGGCCTCAATGGCCAGGGAGATGGTCTCAAGGTCCCTGAGTTCACCCACCAGGATAATATCCGGGTCTTCACGAAGGGCGCCGCGCAGGGCTGAGGAAAATGTTTCGGTGTGGAGCCCCACTTCCCTGTGGTTCACAATACAATTCGCACTTTTATGGACAAACTCAATGGGATCTTCCACCGTGATGATGTGATCTTTCCGGGTTTTATTGGCCTGGTCGATAATGGCGGCCAGGGTGGTTGATTTACCTGACCCCGTGGGTCCTGTTACAAGAACAAGCCCCCTTGGCAGTTCCGCAAGTTTTGAAATCACCGGCGGCAGCCCCAGCTGTTCCGCAGTCAGGATATTGGACGGGATTTCACGGAAAACGGCTGCTATCCCGTTTTTCTGCATAAAATAATTGGCCCTGTACCTGGCAAGCCCGGGGATTTCATATCCGAAATCCACATCCCCGGTCTCTTCAAACACCTTGATCTTTTCCTGGGAGGTGATTTCATAGAGCATTCCCCGGAGCTTGTCCGAAGTCAGCCGGTCGTATTTAATCCGTTCGATATCTCCGTGAAGCCTCAAAGCCGGCTGCTGGCCGGCAACAAGATGGAGATCCGAGGCACCCTGGTCATGCATGAGCTTAAAAAATGCATCAATCTCAGCCATTGGCACACCTTCTCATTTTTAAGGATTAATACTGCATGAAACAAAGCCTGAGCACTTAAGGTCAGGCATGGATATTTTATGGGATTACAACGGTATGTAAGCCGCAAACTACCCTCCAGAATACCTGAGGATGCCGACTTAGTCCAGCCCTATGGATTAGGTGGTGCGTCAGGCCTGGCGGATAAATTTCAGGGCGCCGTCAGATTCATCAGCAGCCTTATTCTCTTCCTTTGTCATTTCAAGCAGCTTGGAGTGGGACTCCAGCACGGAACTGATCTGCATTTCAAGCTGAATCCGCTGGCGTTTAAGCTCCGTAATATCGCTGTGCAGCTGGGAGAGTCTCTTGTGGGCCCGGCTCAAAATTTTTTCCGCCTCAACCTCGGCATTTGCAATGACGACCTCGGCAGATTTCTTGGCATTTTCCTTCATATGATCCAGGACTTTCTGGGACTGGATCATGGCGTTTTTCATGGAATCTTCCCGCTTCCGGTATCCCTGGTTTTCCAGTTCCAGACGGTGTTTCTCCTGTTTCAGTGCTTCAATGGTCTGATCCTGGGATTCCAGTTCTCTTCCCACATCTTCAAGAAAGGCATCCACTTCCTGAACATCAAACCCCCTGAAACGGGTGGAGAATTCCTTTTGTTTGACAACCAGTGGTGTAACCCCCATAACAACTCCCTTTTAATTAGACAATGGTCGATTAAATAATGGTGCGTGCCAGCCCGTGGAGGCTGTTCACAACAAAGGTCTGAAGAAAAATAATCGCTAAAATCACAATAATAGGAGATATGTCCAGTCCGCCGAAACTTACGGGCAGACGCTTTCTGATCTGGTATAACACAGGTTCGGTTGCCTGGTGTATAAACCGGACAATGGGGTTATAGGGATCCGGGCTTACCCAGGACAAAACAGCTCCGGCAATAATTATCCACATGTATAAGGTCAGGGCATAATCCAGAACCACTGCTACGGCTTGGAGAAAATTGGCTACAATCAGCATTCACAACCACCTTGGTTACAGGTTATTTTTCAGCCCTGTAATACCGTGAAACACTTGAAAAGTCAACATTTTTTGCCTTGTCCCCCCTGTTTTCCGGCAGATGACTTGACAAGGCAGGAAGAATACCCTATTAATGGTTTAACCATTTACAGTATCCTTGGTATTCTATAGTGGAAATCTATACCTTGGAATAAAGTTATGGTATATTAAAACTTTATGAAACCATGCAGATAGTTGCCATCTGCATCTAACAACATCAACCTGAAGTCAAATTTAAGGATGCTTTTTTAAGGAGCTACAAAATGGGTCAAATCAGTCTTAAGGAGATCAAAGCCGTCTCCTATGAACGGGCCGAGGTAAAAAAGGGGTACACAGACCAGTCACTTCATATCGATCTCAACGAAACCCGGATCGATATCGCCCCCATCGAAGAAAAGATCAAGGAAAAATTTATCGGCGGTAAAGGGTATGACCTTTGGCTGATGTGGAACGCGGTTTCCGGCGATACCAAATGGGATGACCCTGAAAATGCCATCTGCATCTCCTCCGGCCCTCTGGGCGGCACCCCGGGATACCCCGGCGGCGGAAAAAGCATCGTAACCGCAATCTCACCTTTGACAGGCGCCCCTATTGATTCAAACGTGGGCGGCTACTTCGGCCCGTATAAAAAATTCGCCGGCTTCGATGTCATCCAGATCGACGGAAAAGCTGAAGAAGATACAGTTGTGCTCATCGACGGCATTGAAAACACCATTAAAGTATACCGTGCCGCTGACCTGCCTGAAGACTCCTATGAAATGTCCAAGGTGCTGACCCACCATTTTGACGATAAAAAGCCGGTAAACGTCTCCGTTGTCACCGCAGGACCGGGTGCGGAAAACACATATTTCGGCTGCCTGAACTTCTCCTGGTGGGATGCGGGCAGAAAAATGGTCAGGTACAAACAGGCCGGCCGCGGCGGTATCGGAACCGTATTTGCCGACAAAAAAGTCAAAGCGGTTGTGGCACGTTACGGCGCCATCTCCATGAAGGCCAATGCACCGGCCGATCTGGACGCCCTTAAAGCGGTTACCAAAAAACATGCCAAGGAAATCAACACCCTGGATCCCAAACAGAACCGCATGGCCCTCGTGGGCACCACCCATCTGGTCCCCATTATGAACGACCATGACTGCCTGCCGGTGAACAACTTCAAGTTCGGGGCCCACCCCGAGAGCAAGGTTATCGGTGAAGAGGTATACGAACACATCTTTGACAAGGGTTTTGACGGTTGCTGGAGAGGCTGTGCCGTTGCCTGCGCCCACGGGGTGAAGGACTTCTCCCCCTTTACAGGCCCGTACAGGGGATCCAAGGTTTTTGTTGACGGTCCCGAGTATGAAACCGTTGCCGGCTGCGGCTCCAACCTGGGGATCTTTGATGCCCATACCATCCTTGAAATCAACTTCTACTGTGATGCCTACGGACTTGATACCATTTCCGTGGGAACCTCCATCGGCTTTGTCATGGAGTGCTTTGAAAACAACCAGATCACCCCGGATCACACCGGCGGCATGGACCTGAGCTTCGGCAACCGGTTCAACGCCCTGGAACTCATCCACCAGATGGCAACGGGCAAAGGCTTCGGCGCCATTGTGGGTAAGGGTATAAGGCAGATGAAAGAGATCTTTGCAAAAGATTTCGGTGCAGATCCCAAGTTCATGCAGGATATCGGCATGGAATCCAAGGGCCTGGAATTCTCCGAATACATCACAAAAGAATCCCTGGCACAGCAGGGCGGCTACGGTCTTGCCCTCAAAGGCCCCCAGCATGACGAAGCCTGGCTGATCTTCCTGGACATGGTTCACAACTTCATGCCCACCTTTGAAAACAAGGCGGAAGCCCTTCACTGGTTCCCTATGTTCAGAACCTGGTTTGCCCTGTGCGGCCTTTGCAAACTGCCCTGGAACGACATTGTACCCGAAGATAACAAAGACACCCCCGAACCTGCCAAGGTTGTCAAGCATGTGGGCTGGTATGCAGAGTTCTTCTCTTCCGTCACCGGCAGAAAAATCGACGGAGACGATATCATCACCATGAGTGAGGCGGTCTACAACTTCCAGCGCATCTTTAACCTGAAAATGGGATACGGCACAAGGGAGCACGATACGGTCCCCTACCGCGCCGTGGGTCCTGTAACCGACGAAGAGTACAGATCACGCGCCAAACGTTACGACGACCAATTGGTTGAAAAATACGGCATGGATATCTCCGGTATGGATACCACGGCCAAGGTGGCGGCACTGAGAGCGCAAAGGGAAGCTCAGTACGAAACCCTTAAGGATGCGGTTTACAAACGCCGCGGCTGGACCTCAAACGGTATCCCCACGGTTGAAACCGTGAAACGCCTGGGCATTGACTTCCCGGAAGTACTTGAAGTGCTCAGGAAAAACGGCGTGGAATAATGATCCAGGTTGACGACAAACCCATGCCCTGGCAAGAGGGTATGACCGTCGCATCCCTGCTGGCACAGGTGGATGACGCCAGGTTCTGCTCTGTGGTCCGGCTGAACGGAAAGCTGGTTTCCAGCCCGAAGTTTGAGCAGACAGAGGTCCCGGACAATGCAGAAGTCCGCCTGCTCCCCCTTGTGGCAGGCGGATAGTGCCACGAAAACAAAAGGGATCGTACTAAATTTTGCTTCACAAAAGACTGCCTGTCTGTTACACCATGGTAACTGACAGGCAGTTTTTTATTTATTAAGGGATCGCGCAAAAATTAATTCACGTTCTGTTTTGCAAAATACCCAATGTTTTAAGGTTTTTTGTAAACGGACTATGTGAAGTTATTTTTGCGCAATCCCTAAAGTTCACCTTATTAAAAAAGAGCACACCCTTGACACTACTCAAACCACTATTTCGATTCTTACGGAATCTGCTCCCGGGAAATGATGTTAATACACCCGAGCCGGAAACGGCAGCACCTCCGAAGCAGGAGGCCCCCAATGAGAAAACACCGCAGCCCCAGCCGGACCAACCTGCGAAACGCCCTCCGCGGCCAAAGAAAAAACGCTGGAGCCTTGAAAACTTCCAGGTGGAACCCCAGGAGGGTAAAACCCGGTTTCATGATCTCAAGCTTACAATGGGCCTCATGCATGCGGTCTGCGATCTGAAATTCCAGTATTGCACAGACATCCAGGCCAAACTGCTGCCCCACACCCTTGAGGGTAAGGATGCCACTGCAAAAGCCCAGACAGGAACGGGAAAAAGTGCTACCTTTATAATAACCCTCATCAATAAATTCACCCGTAAATCCATTAAAAGGGAAAAGGGATTTCCCCGTGCCCTGATTCTGGCCCCTACCCGGGAACTGGTCCACCAGATTGAAAAGGACTTTAAGGGCCTTGCCAAATTTTCCCATCTCCGGATTGTCTCCGTTTACGGCGGAACCGGTTATCAAAAGCAGCAGAATATGCTGACTGAAAAACCTGTAGACGTCGTGGCCGCAACCCCGGGACGCCTTCTGGATTTTATTTCAAAAAAACTGATTAACCTGTCACGGGTTGAAATCGTTGTCCTTGACGAGGCCGACAGGATGCTGGACATGGGATTTATTCCGGATGTCCGCCGCCTGGTTTACATGACCCCCCATAAGGATAAACGCCAGACCCTGTTTTTCTCCGCAACACTTACCGACGAAGTGCTGCGCCTGGCTGATTCCTGGACAAAGGACGCGGTCCGCATTGAAATTGATCCGGAGCAGGCTGCCGCAGATTCCATAGACCAGATTGTATACCTGACCACTGAAGACGATAAATTTAAAAATGTCTGCAACCTGCTCATCAGTGAAAAACTTGAGCGGGTTATCATCTTTGTGAACCGCAAGGATACGGCAAAATACCTCTCTGACAAATTGTCAAGGTATGGTCAGCGGGCAGGGGTCCTGTCCGGGGATGTCTCCCAGGACAAACGGTTCAGGGTCCTGGAAAACTTCAAAAAGGGGAATATCAATGTCCTGGTGGCAACGGATGTGGCGGCCCGGGGCCTGCACATAAAAAATATCAGCCATGTGGTCAACTACGACCTGCCCATAGAACCCGAACATTACATCCACCGTATCGGCCGCACCGGCCGTGCCGGAGCAACCGGCACCTCCATCAGCTTTGCCGATGAGATGAGTTCCTTCCAAATCCCGAAAATAGAAGAAGTCCTGGGTCATAAAGTCTCCTGCGAGTATCCCACCGAAGCACTGGAAGCACCGCTGCCCAAACCCGCCCCTAAACCGAAAAAGAAACCGGGCAGGCAGGGGAATAACAGGGGTAACAGACAAAGGCAGAATAAAAAACGGCCGTACCGGAGACGGCGCAGACCCCAGGGGAAAAAGAGCCCTAAAAAGGATTGATAAGCTGACACTGGAAGTTGTTGGCAGGCTGACAGTGAAAACTGTTGGTAAGCTGACACTGGAAGCTGTCGGCAAACCGGGTCTAAAAATTGCCCGCTGGTTGACACTGAAAGCCGTTCAGTGTAAAACCAGTGTCTTAAGATTTAATTAGTTTATAAAACACCAAGGAGTTGTATTTCATATGTTTGGTCTTGGAATGCCGGAGATCCTGTTGATCCTGGCCATTGCCCTTATCGTCATCGGCCCGAAAAAACTGCCGGATCTCGCAAAAACCCTTGGCCGCGCCATGGGGGAATTCAAACGGTCAGCCCAGGATTTTAAACGGTCCATTGATATTGAAACCACGGTAAAGGATTCGGTAAAAGACATCAATCCCCCCCCTTCTGCAGATGACCTGAAAGAGGTAATCAAAGACGTTAACAAAAAAGAAGACCAGACCAGTGACGAACCGGAAGCCTTCAAGAGATCTTCCGGCGGGGAGACTGCTTCAGATGAACCCGGAGCTGGCAATTCACCTGAAGCCGATACAAAACCGGAAACCCCGGACGCAGCAGATGCCGGTTTTTCGTCTGACAATGTTTCATCCGATAATGGCGCATCAGCCAAAGAATAAGAGATTCTAAACGCATCATGAGCAACGACGAAGAGAAAAGTCCGTTTACGGAACATCTGGGTGAACTCAGGGACCGTCTTGTCCGGTCCTTTATTGCAGTGGGTGTGGGATTTGTCTGCGCCTATTTTTTCAAAGAAAGACTATTTGAAATCCTGACAGCTCCCCTGGTGACCGCCATGTCCGAGTCAGGCAATGCCAAGCTGATCTTCACAGGCCTGCCTGAAGCGTTCTTCACCTACCTGAAGGTATCCCTGCTCACAGGGATTATTGCGGCCACCCCGGTTCTGTTTTATGAATTCTGGATGTTTGTTTCACCCGGACTCTACCGGGATGAGAAAAAATACCTGATCCCCATTGTACTGCTCTCTATTTTCTTTTTTATTGTGGGATCTTCATTCGGTTATTTCATTGTGTTCCCTTACGGATTCAAGTTCTTCCTGGGCTTTGCCACGGAAACCATCCATGCCATGCCCTCCATGAAGGAGTACCTCTCCTTTGCATCAAAGATGCTGCTGGCATTCGGCTTTGTATTTGAACTGCCCCTGGTACTGACTTTCATGGCCCGGATGGGGCTTGTCAGTGTGGATTTTCTGAAAAAGAACAGAAAATACGCCCTGCTTCTCTTTTTCGTGGGTGCAGCCCTGATCACCCCCCCTGATGTGGTCACCCAGGTCATGATGGCCCTCCCCCTGATGATTCTCTATGAGATCAGTATCATCGGTGCCAGAGTCTTCGGCAAAAAGGATGTTGAAGAGGATGACGAAGCAGATGAAGACAGCGGAGACTCCCCTGAAAGCACCGATGAGGAAACCCCTGGCAAAGAGGCTGAAAAGGCCTGATTCAGCGGTTTTATATTGACTTTTTCCTGGCCTTAGGTATAAAAGGCCAGAATACAATTTAGAAATATCCGGTGGTCCCACCGGTAAAAAGGCAAAATAAATTGTTAACTATTAAAGGAGCAAAGAGGTTATGAACAAAAGGTTTATCACACTACTGTTGGCTGCAGTGCTTGCTGTGATTTTTGTTTCAACCGGCCTCCATGCAGGTACTGAAGTTGCAGATACCTTCAAAATGGAAGATCCCGGTTACAAAAAACGCAAAAAAGGTCCCCCAAAATTCAAACTGGTTGAATTCACCCATAAAAAACATGCCGAAGACTACGGCATCAGCTGTGGCGACTGCCATCACGATGACAAGGGAAAACCCATTGAAGGCCTGAAAATGGGCGACGATGTACAGAAATGTTCCGAATGTCACAACAAGTTCAAAAAAGACAAAAAGAACAAAAAAGACATCATGGTCCATGAAAATGCCATGCACAAAAACTGCATCACCTGTCACAAGGATTTCAACAAGAAGAAGAATCCCAAAGACAAAAAAGGCATGAAGGGCCCTGCCCCCGCATCCTGCGGCAAATGCCATCCGAAAAATAAATAACTGCTGACCCAGGCGGTTAAGCGATTCGTTAAGATTCGCTATAGAGTTCCCAAAGGGGGTGTATTCATTTACACCCCCTTTTTTATTCCCTGCCAGTTTTAATAAACAACAACATATTGCCGGCCTCGAATGGGAACGGTCAACGCTAATTCTCAGCGGTCGTCATGACCGCTTCGAAGCGGACGGCCCGGAGATATCAGTCCGTGAAATCTCTCGTCCCGTACGCCGCTTATGATCCGCCCCCATCCAAGACCTCATACCCAGGCCCGCGATAGTGTATACTATTTGCAAAGCCCATAAATTCACAGGGAAAACCTTACTTATTCTCAACACCCGCTTCTTGCAGATTCGATACAATGATCCTTACTTCATAAAATCACAGCAGCTCTCAAAATTCCTGCGATTCAATTTTTTGTTTCCATGGCTACAGTGCAGATAGCGCACTATGACTGAAAAGCTCTTCTCTCTGCATTTTTTATTTGCTTTAAGTACAAAGAGAACCAATTGATTTAAAATGATCGCGAACCCGGAGTTCCAGGCAGCCGGAGGGGTGGGAGCCCGTAACGGCGTGAAATTTCCGGAGCGCCACGGACAGGCAGAGCCGGAAATTTCCGCAAGCCAGGCGCCCAGGACGGGCGGCTGGGTGTTAGTGGAGGGCCCCGCACCTCCGGCTGCCGGGTTTATGCCGAAGCTTCCGGCATACCCGGCGGACAAAACAGAACGAAATGAACTTCAAACTAGCTTCTGAACACCATCTGCGTCATGGATTATGTACTCTGAAAAACCAGACATCATGCCTCCGTCACTATCATCTGCCACAGACAGCACGCCCCCCCGCAAAGGCCAGTCAATTTTCATCATTTATCCCCTCTTTCATGTTTTGACTACCCCTACCCGCACTTTTCTGGAAAAGAAGAAAATCAGATGCAATACGTTGCCCTTTCAAAACGCAGCTTAATTCAACACCTTGCCAACCGGATAATTCTTAAAACCCGCCCGTTAAATCCATTTTTCAGAACCGAGCCTTTAATCAAGCCAGATGACGATATCTTATATTCTCCGCGAAAGACACCGTTCAGGTGTTTATCATATAAAAATACCCAGACAGCCTGATCCGCCGGAATTACGAGCAGGTTACATGAAGCCCGTTCATTTATTTGATTACATTCATCAGAGTTTAAACAGACAGGTAAAAAATAGTGTTTTATTTTTAAGGCGTTAGAAACGACATCGTTTAGAACGGACCCACGAAATTCATTTAAAGAAAATGTAACGGTTTTACGCTTGTGTTTCAGAGAGGAGTATTTTTCTTATTGAAAAAACTTAATAATTATCACCATTTAATTTATTAATCAATACTTTTATTTAATTTCCCCTTTTTTTTCTTGACAGGAGAAATTTCTTTCTTCAATATCCGTCTTTATGTTTGAAAATTTATTCATATACTTAACGCTATGTCCGATTGTGGCCGCGCTGGCCTGTTTGATTTTACGAGGGAAATCAATTAGATCCGCCCTGGTAGTGGTAACAGGTATTATCTTGATCGCAAGCTCTGTCTTGCTGATCTGGAATGTTCCGGTAAGTACGACCCCGGCATTTCTATCCAGCGTAAAATTTACAACTTTTATTCAACTCGCAGATTTTTTCCTTCTGGGTCTGATCCTGTTTTTCGGGATAAAATTTAAAAACCGTGTCATCTCCGGTTTATCCCTGGTTCAGATCGCCGTGCTTGCCTATTTTGAGTTTGTCATGCTCAAAGGCGGCCATGCACCTGCCGGACTGTTCTGCGACAACCTGTCCCTTATTATGGTGCTCCTGATTTCCATAGCCGGGTCCCTGATTGTTTTTTACGCGCTGCCCTACATGGACCATCACGAACATCATCTGAAACTTAAAACCTCCAGGCAGCCCAGATTTTTTGCCCTGCTGTTCCTGTTTATCGGTGCAATGAACGCCCTTGTACTGGTCAACGATCTGATGCTGTTTTACTTTTTCTTTGAAATTACGACTCTATGTTCATTCCTGCTTATCGGTCACGATAAAACGGAAGTTGCCAGGCAAAACTCCGTGACTGCCCTGCTGCTCAACTCCGTAGGCGGCGTGGCACTGCTGCTCGGCATTGTATTTATATATACCCAGGTACATACACTGGATATCCAGTCGGTTATCAGCCAGGCCAAAGGCATGGAAGCCATGCTTATTCCACTGGGACTGCTCTGTGTGGCCGGTTTTACAAAAGCTGCCCAGATGCCCTTCCAGAAATGGCTGCTTGGCGCCATGGTGGCCCCGACACCCACATCCGCCCTGCTCCATTCGTCAACCATGGTCAAGGCAGGCGTATACCTTGTCATCCGGTTTGCCCCCGCTTTCCAGGGCACACACCTGAGTACTGCGGTTGCCGTCTGCGGCGCATTTACCTTTTTATCCGCGGCTGCCCTTGCCATCGGCCAGAGCAACGGAAAAAAAGTATTGGCCTATTCCACGATTTCCAACCTGGGACTGATAATGGCCTGCGCCGGAATAAACACCCATGCCGCCATCACAGCCGCTATCCTGCTGGTGATCTTCCATGCCGTATCAAAGGCCCTGCTCTTCCTGTGCATGGGCTCCATTGAACAGCATATCGGCAGCCGGGATATCGAGGACATGAGGGGACTCTTCGGTGAGATGCCGAAAACAGCCATGATCATCACCCTGGGTATTCTGACCATGATCCTGCCTCCGTTCGGCATGCTCCTGGGCAAGTGGATGGCTATTGAATCTGCTGCAGGTAACCTGTTTACCCTGCTCATGCTGGCACTGGGTTCCGCCCTGACAGTTGTTTACTGGGCACGATGGGCCGGCATACTCATGGGATCTGATTTTCAGGGTAAATCCCATCCCGAACAGATGCCCAGCCTGGCCAAGCTTCCCCTGATGGCGCTGTTGATATCCGCCGTCACCTTAAGCCTGGTTGCTCCGTTCATCTACTCCAAGATGATCCTTACCGATTTCACCGGTACTGCATCAGCCGCTTTCAGCATTACCGGCGGCGTATTTTCAAATGCCAGCGGATCCTTTTCCGTCATCCCGTTGTTCCTCATTGCCATTGCCGTTTTTCTCTTTGCCCTGAAAAAATCAAGGCCTGAGAGAGAAGCCAGACCCGTCACCCCCTACATGTCGGGTATTAACGGACAAAAGGCAGGTACCTATGTGGGGCCCATGAACAAAATCATGGGCAATGTACAGAGCAACTATTACCTGTCTGCTTTTTTCGGTGAAGAAAAACTGTCCAAGCTGGTCAATACGGCAGCGGGTGTACTCATTCTAATTATGATAGGAGTTTCACTCTAATGACAATACTATATGCAATACTTGGTGTGATCCTGGCACCTTTTGCAGGCATTCTTGTGGCCGGGCTGGACAGGATCCTGACAGCAAAATTCCAGTCCAGGACCGGTCCGCCGCTGCTGCAGCCCCTGTACGACATTGCCAAGCTCTGGGGAAAAGAACCCATGATCGCCCACAGGTTCCAGCCGCTGTGCGTCTATATCTACCTGGCCGCAGCCATGGTATCCGTGGCCCTGTTCTTTGCCCAGTCAGACCTGCTGCTCATCTTCTTTGTACAGGCGGTGGGCGCTGTTTTCCTGGTGATCGGGGCCTTTTTAGTCCCCTCCCCCTTTTCCCAGGCAGGGGCCAACAGGGAACTGATCCAGATCCTGACCTATGAACCGCTGATTATCATTGTTCTTGCAGGCATCCACCTGGCCACAGGCAGTTTTAAAATTTCCGCCATTTACGCCATGGACAAGCCCCTGCTGATGAACCTGCCGCTGCTGTTCATCGTATTCGGATATGCACTGACCATCAAACTGAGAAAATCTCCCTTTGATATCTCTGCATCCCACCATGCCCACCAGGAACTGGTAAGAGGCGTTCTCACCGAGTACTCCGGCAAAATGCTGGCCCTGATTGAGATTGCCCATCTCTACGAGACCATCCTCATCCTGGGCCTGTGCTCCCTGTTCTGGACCACCAGCATCTACGGCATGGTTATCCTCCTTGCAGTGACCTACCTAGCGGAGATCGTGGTGGACAATATTTCCGCCCGGATGTCCTTCAGATGGATGCTCAAATCCGTATGGACCACCGGCATCGTTCTTTCAGCCATTAACCTGATCTGGCTTTATTATTAAGCTGCGCCGGATGTAAGGAGATAAATTATGCTTAAAAAAATCATTGAAAAATCCCAGGTTAAATCCCCGTGGCTGGTACACTACGACTGCGGGTCCTGTAACGGCTGCGACATTGAAACCCTGGCCTGCCTCACCCCGCTCTACGATGTGGAACGGTTCGGCGTACTCAATATCGGTAACCCCAAACATGCTGATGTGCTGGTCGTTACAGGAACCGTCAACCACAGGAATAAAAAAGTGCTCAAACAGATCTACGATCAGATGCCGTCTCCCAAAATTATTATCGCCATCGGTGCCTGCGGGGTATCCGGCGGTATTTTCAGGGAAGCGTATAACGTGGTCGGCGGCGTGGATAAGGTGATTCCTGTTGATGTATACGTACCCGGATGTCCTGCCAAACCCGAAGCCATCATTGACGGTGTGGTTGAAGGACTTGCCAAGCTGACCGAACTTCAGCAGGCCTCCAAACCCAATAAAGACGCCATTGCCAGTTAAGGCGTAAAGAGAAAATATATGGAAACCCTTGATATTACAAAGGACACCCTGAGAGAAGAGGTAGAAAAGATCAAATCCCGGGGGTACAGGTTTGTCACCATTACCTGCCTTGAACTTGATGAAAACACCCTGGAAATGATCTATCATTTTGACAGGGAGCTTGAAATCATTCACTACAGGATGCAGGTGGCCAAAGATGAAACCATGCCCAGCCTGTCTCCGGTATTTTTTGCCGCCTTTCTGGTTGAGAACGAAATCTACGACCAGTTCGGAATGAAATTTGACGGCCTCGTCCTTGACTTTGGCGGCACCCTCTACCTGGATGAAGATGATGACATCACCGCCACCCCGTTCTGCAAATTTGGGGTAAAGCAGGTCAAAAGTTAACTCTCCAGGTAAAAAATAAAGAAACGGAAGATATAAGTTATGTCTAAAACTATAGTACCATTCGGCCCCCAGCACCCGGTGCTGCCCGAGCCTATCCACCTGTCACTTACCGTTGAGGACGAAATCGTCAAGGAAGCGGTTCCGGCATTCGGATATGTCCACAGGGGACTTGAAAAACTGGCCGAAAAAAGAGATTTTCATCAGATGATCCAGGTGGTGGAACGGGTATGCGGTATCTGCTCCATGATCCATGCCATGTGTTACTGCGAGGGCCTTGAAACCCTGATGAAGGTTGAGGTCCCGCGAAGAGGCCAGTTCCTCAGGGTTATCTGGTCCGAACTCCACAGGATCCACAGCCATCTGCTATGGCTGGGCCTCTATGCCGATGCATTCGGTTTTGAATCCGTATTCATGCAGTTCTGGAAAATCCGGGAAAAAATCATGGATATCAACGAAGCCACTGCAGGCAATCGGGTTATCGTATCCGTCAACCAGGCCGGTGGTGTCCGCAGGGACCTGTCTCCATCCAAATGTGACTGGATCCTTGAAGAGCTCAAAGCTGTTGAAAAAGGGGTCAAAGACCTTGAGTCAACCATGCTCACCAATTACACGGTTAGGAAAAGGACCGAGGGCAAAGGCATACTCACCAAAGAGATGGCCTACGAACTCGGTTCAGCAGGACCTACCCTGAGGGCCTCAGGCATTGCCCAGGACATGCGCCAGCTGAAGTACGAGGCATTTGACGAACTTGACTTTGAACCGGTAGTGGAAACCGCCGGGGATGCATTTGCAAGAGGCGTGGTTCGCTTCAGGGAGACCATTCAGTCCATTGACCTCGTCCGCCAGGCCATCTCACGCATGCCCCAGGGTGACACCTTTGCAAAGGTTAAGGGAAAACCCGAAGGCGAGGTGGTCCAGCGCGTGGAACAGCCCCGTGGCGAGTGCATGTATTACATCAAGGCCAACAAGACAAAGTTTCTCGACCGGCTGCGCATCCGCACCCCGACCTTTGCCAATATCCCGCCCCTGGCCGCTATGCTGCCGGGAATGGAACTGGCCGACGTACCGGTACTGATCCTTTCCATTGACCCCTGCATTTCCTGTACGGAGCGATAAGATGATAAAGAATATATTTAAGAACTTTGTTTCCAAAAGCGCGACCCGGCCTTATCCTATTGAGGTCAGGCCCGGATTTAAAAATGCCAGGGGCGAGCTGGCCAATAAGGTAAACGAATGCACGCTCTGCGGCATCTGCGCAAAAAAATGCCCCTCCCAGTGCATTACCGTAAAACGAAAAGAATCTGTCTGGGAGGTCAATCCCTATGCCTGCGTCTACTGCGGTATCTGCGTTGAGGCATGCCCCAAGGACTGCCTGGTCCACTATACGGAACATAAAAAACCGGCCAGGGAAAAGGTCAACCTGGTGTTGAAAAAGGATGAATCCCCAAAACTTAAGGTTGTTGCTGAGACGGTTTAACAATAGAGGACGATGGCGCGGCTGTTCTGAAAATTTACACTCCCTGTATTTTTTCCTTTATAGAAAAGGCCTAACACCTTGCCGGCCATCACTCTCTTCCCGGCCCCTTTCCCAATCCGGGAAGAGAAAAAGGCCAGTGCCCCTTTCCCGGGGCCTGGCTTTTTTTATTGCACGCCGTCCCTTACCTTGGATATTGCCTGACCCGATATCCGGTATAAAAAAAGCGGCCGCTCTGCATCACCGGATTCATCCAGTGCATAATCAGACTGCAATCCGTTGAACCGCCGGATTTTCAGCAATGTCTGCTTTACCTTTACAGGATCGGTACTATGGCTTGCCTTTATCCCCTCTGCCAGCAGATAAACCGCCTCATAATTGAACATGGACACAAAAGGCGGCGCTTCTTTAAAACGCTCTACATAGGCCGCCTGAAAGCGTTTAAACGCCGGCCTGATGCTATCCTTATCATAGGGGAGATATGCGTACAGGGATTCGACAGCTTCACCGCCGCTTGAAACCAGTTCTTTTGACATGCTCCAGGGAGAGGCATAGAGTAAAATTTCCGGCAACAGCTTTTTAATATGCTGGCTGATCAGCGCCGTATCAACGGCACTTGCAATTATTAACACACCTGCCGGGGCTTTTTCAGCGGCTTCTTTGGCCAATTGGGTAAAATTCGCCTCTTTATCCGAAAGATAATCAATCCCTGCCCGGACTGTTCCCCCGCCACTTGCATATACGGGTTTAAATCCCCGTATCATTGTTTCCCCAAAGGGCTCGTTACGCCGGTCATTTATAATGACCAGTGACCGGATCCCCTGCCTGATAGCCAGCCGGGCAACCGCCTTACCAAAATCTGCTGTAGACGGAAAAATTTTGATAAACATATCATCAAGGCCGCCGATATTATCCCCCGCAACCACCGGCCCCACCGCAAGAATCCTCTCCTCATTTATCCGTGGCACCATCATGGTTGCGGATGCAGTGGTAAAGGGCCCGATCACCAGGCCGACATCCTCATCGGCCAGGGCATCACTGATACTGCCTATATTATCAGGCAGGCCGCCATCATCTTTGATCACCAGTTCAATGCGCCTGCCATGTATCCCTCCGCCTCCATTCAACTCTTCAACCGCCAATATGGCCCCGTTCCGGGCAGCCGTCCCCATTGCTGAGAATTTCCCCGAGAGACTGCCGATATATCCAAGCCTCACCGGTTTCCTGGGGTTAACCATAGAGAGGTAAGCCCAGATACCGCTTACCAGAATACAGGAAATCACACCAAGGATAAGAAGCTTTTTCATAGGTCCTCTAACGGCCGACAGAAAACCGAGTTTCCCCGGCCGGATAATTGTGACGGATTTAAAGGCGCAGTGATTTCATCACCGCCAAAAGCCGGAATCCATTATCCGGGTTCAAAATAAACAAGTCAAGGCCGAAAGGTCGAGCAAAAAGACTGGAACGCGGCTTGAAAATTTTTGATCAGGAAGTTTTTTTAGAATGATAGACCCTGGCCTTTGCCACCAGGGATGGTGCCCATGATTGCGATCCCAGGGCATGAATATGGGTATAGGTACCAAAGGTGTTGTCCTTGAAAAATCCGTCCTTTTTCTCAAGAATCCCCTTGCCCCGCTCCATCCGGAAAGCCATCTGGTCATCGGTGTAATCAATGGAGAGAATCCTGGAGTACCTGAACTCATGTCCCCGGAGGATCTCCCCCTGTTTATAAAAGGGGTTTTCATGGGCAACTTCCACTTCGGTATATCCGTGACCCTGTGGTTTTCTGGACAGGCCGAAGCGTATGGGAAGGATCCCGGACATGGGGTAAATCCGGTCTTCCAGTTGAATGCTTTCCCCCAGGAAAATCAATCCGCCGCATTCCGCATATATGGGCAGCCCTTTTCGGGACAGGGCTTTTAAATTATCCCGGAATGCCCGGTTCCCGGCAAGCTGGGGGGCGTGGGTTTCAGGGAAACCGCCGCCCATGTAAATGGCATCCACTTCAGGGATGGAATCCTGCCCGAGGGGACTGATAAAGACGATATCAGCGCCGAGATTTTCAAGGGCGTCCAGGTTGTCGGGATAGTAAAACTGGAAGGCTGAATCCCGGACAATGCCGATGGTTACCCTGGGTGCGCCTGGGCTCTTTTCCGGACCGGCTGCCGGGTCAACCGGAATTGCCCCTGATGCATCTTTTTCTGCGGCACTGCCGCAGTCCCCCTGGGTAACAGCCTCATAAAGGGCATCCAGGTCGATATTCTCCCTGGCCACGCGCTCGGCCGCATCAAGCGCCTTGCTTGAAAAGGTATGCTCTTCCGATGTCACCAGCCCCATGTGACGTTCCGGGAAGTCCTCCTCTTTTAACTTGGGTACGGCACCGAATACCGGAACGTTGCAGAATTTTTTAATATTGGCACGCACCTTATTCTCATGGCGCTTGCCGGCAAC
>JAKSAX010000369.1 GCA_022361395.1 Desulfobacterales bacterium
GGTATCTGTTTTCTGAATTTTCAACATGAGTTTAACGAACGGATTCGCCTTACCATTGACCGCATTGAGGTTGATCTCGACCTGATTAACCTGTTCAACCGCCGGGTTTCAGTGAAGAAAATCCAGGTAGAAGGCCCCAGGCTCATATACTCACCACCCGGGAGTACCGCCCCCCGCCTGCCGGCTCTGGCGGACAGGACCCCGTTTCAGTTCAAGATTCCGGAAGACGCGGTGACCGAATTGTTTGCCCTTTTTCCGGACAGCCAGGATGATCTTGAAATCACGGTAAAACAGGCCAAAACCGATTATTTTGACACCATGGATGCCCGGTTCCTCGTGTTCAAAGACAACCGCTCCATGGTTTTCAAGTCAACCATAAAAGGGATAAACCTTAGTCCGGGACAATTGCCGGGACTGGACCGCCTGACCCGGAACAGCGTTCAGATGATTCAGGTGGAAGAGATGGCTGTAAATCTCCGCCTGGACAGCACCAACACCCTTTACGGAAACACCAGCTTGACAGCACCGGCCGTCCGGTTAACCCGGATTCCGGGAAAACCGCTGTCTGCTAAATCCATGAACCTGGATCTTTCCCTTTCAAAAGAGGTTATATCAGCCCGACTGGCACCTGCTGAATTCATATACCCAAAGGCGGGAATCGGTGTTGAGTTCAAGAATAACCATAAAGCCGGACATTCGGCCATCACCTTTACCGGAAGCAAAGTGGATATATCCCAGGCCAGAGAAGTCTGCCTGCCGCTTCTTGCAGGAAACGATGTGGTTGATTCCCTCTTTGATATCCTCAGGGCAGGTACTGCAGAGGATATCACGGTGGGATTTCAGGCAAATTCCCTTGCTAATCTTTTTAACGGGGAGAACCTTGTTTTAAAAGGCTCTGCCACATCTGCCCGGGTTAAAATCCCTGAAGTGCCCCTTATTGCTGAGAATGTCCATGGCAGCGCCATCGTGGACAAAGGGATTCTCTGTGTAAAGGCCGAAAAAGGCAAGGCTGCCGGCGCCTCTATCACCGGCGGAGATCTTGATATCCA
Source organism: Desulfobacterales bacterium (assembly GCA_022361395.1). Lineage (GTDB taxonomy): Bacteria > Desulfobacterota > Desulfobacteria > Desulfobacterales > Desulfobacteraceae > Desulfobacter. Next base: position 1,050 of record JAKSAX010000369.1, read on the forward strand.
CCTGCTGGAAGATGATGAGGTTCCGTTTAAAGGCCGCTTTACGCTGAAAGCGGACCTTTCCACCCTGCCCCGGACCCTGATATCCCTTCTTCCGGAAACCGGACTTGCAAAAGAACTCGTACAGGTAAGCAAAATATCCGGCCGGGCCGATGCTGTTCTCTCACTTAATATGCCTAAAGGCAAAAAAGAACTTGACGTGCGGGTATGGGCCAAAAACATAAATGCAACGGGCCGTTACGACCGGACTCCTTTGCCGGTACAGATCCGGGAAGGATCGTTTTCCTATGAAGAAGATACCGTTACGCTCACCAATATCAGCGGGACCCTGGGCAAAAGCCTGGTCCAGGATATCGATGCCAGGATAGATATCTCCGACACCCTGAACCTGAAGATAGAAAAAGCAAAGGCAAGCCTCATCCTTGAAGATCTCGTTCCCTGGATGAAGTCTCATCCGCCCGTGATGGCCCTGATACATCCGGCCAGGAACCTTAAGGGAAACCTTACCCTTGATCAGGTCGTTTTGAACGGACCCATGTTTGAGCCTGCGCAATGGCAGTTTTCCATAAATGGGTCAGGGGATGAAATCAGTATTGATTTCGGCAGGGACAGATTTTCAGCCCAGAAGATTTCCGGCAGGTTTAAAATGAATGAACAGGCCCTGAATGTGGCTGACCTGCAGGCCGAGATCATTGATATCTCATGGCTTGAAGGCGCTGTTGACCCGGATTATCTATCCAGTATCCGGATGCCGCTTCAGGTCATGCAAACCAGCATAAAAGAGCAGAAAGGTGAAGATTATCTGCACGGGAAAATCCTTACGCCTGCGGGTCCGCTTCTCTCCTTCGATCTGACCGGCAGTTCAATATCAGACCTGACCCCGACCCTTGTGGCCCTTGAGGACCCTGGAATTACAGATATTATGATTCTTTCAAATACCAGTCCGGATAAACCCAGATTCAGTTTTGAAGGCAGCCTCAACGCCGTGACACTGGAAAAGCTTCTGGTTCCCGGCTCACCCCTCTATGAAAAACTGCTCACATTAACCGCAGGCGATCCCATAACGGTTTACACAGACACGGACTCCCGCCTTCACGTCAAAACCGAACATTTGAATTTAGATGCATTTCTGGCAAGGGATGACGGGACCGCAGAAAAGGAGAATAGAAAAAAACAGAATTCAAACCGCCCTCTCCTGTCCCAGAAAAGCCTTTTTTTGAACGCCGAAAAACTGATCTATCTGGGGAAAGAGATCACGGAAGTTGACAGCAAGATATCATTTTCCCCGGATAAGACCCGGATCCAGGTCCGCCATGCAGACTTCTGTGACCTAACCACCAGGGGATATGTTGATTTTTACCACGGTAAAGAGAGTGAAGAGGTTGTCTCGGAATTTGATACCAAATCCTTGAACCGGGAAGATATATCCAATGTACTTGGCTGTCTTTTCGACTCTGACAGTATTATCGAAGGCCATTACACCTTTGAGGGTGTTGTTAAGGGACGGGGAACCAGGGATGACATCCTCAACAGTCAAAACGGCGCAATGTTCTTCAAAGCCCGGTCAGGACGTATTTACAAAGCCACCCTGCTTTCCAGGGTTCTTTCGGTGCTCAATATTTTAGGAGAGACCGACCTGCGGCAACAGGGGTTCGGCTATAAAACATTTACAGTGGATGCAACCATAAAGGAGAGTATTATCCACCTGAACAAGGTATATATTGATGCCGACAATATGGCCATTATAGCCAGCGGATGGGCGGATGTACTTAATGACCGGCTGGAGCTGACCTTTCTTGTGGCTCCTTTTAAAACCATTGATACCATCATTCAGCACATCCCGCTGGTCAATACCATACTGAGCGGACGCCTGATCTCCTTTCCGGCCAAAGCGTCCGGCAAACTATCCGACCCCACTGTGATCCCCCTTCACCCCTCTGCCGTCGGCAAGGGACTGGTAAACCTGTTCGGAGATCTTATCAAGGCCCCTGTAAGGCTTTTCGAAGGAGACAATTCCCAATGAACCCTCAAAACCAGTTTACAACGGACCTTAAACTGCCCTATTCTGCCGTCAATGCCAATGGAAAAATAAAAGCGGACTGGCTGTTGAATATATTCCAGGACGCGGCCTCCCACCAGTGCGATGCTTTCGGTATCTCCGGTTTTGATATGGCAAAAAAGAAACTTAAATGGGTGGTGGCCCAATATAACATCCATATCCATGATCATGTTGACTGGCTCTCTCCTATGCGGCTGACCACTTCGCGGGCACCATGGAAGAACCTTTACGAAGTCCGGCAGTTTTCACTTACCTCAGAGGACGGGACATGCCTGGTTGAGGCCTGCGGCATATGGATACTGATCAGGGCTGAAACCGGAAGGCCGGTCAGGCTTGCCCCCCATATGCCCGGTGAGTTAATGCAGGTTTCGGCATCTGAACCGGAACTGTTCAAGCCGCCAGGGGAGTTTGGAGAATTTCATCATGAAACCGGGAGGCAGGCCCGGTTTCTTGACCTTGATCTCAATCAGCATGTAAATAACCGGGTCTATCTAAGATGGGCGGTTGAGTCCCTGCCTGAACCTTACTGCTTTGACTATACACCGGTTCAGTGCAGGGTTGCCTACCTGAAGGAGGGACTTTACAGCCACCGGATTCTAAGCCGCATAAAATTAGAATTTACCCAGGCAGGCCTGACCACCGGTCATTCTATCTTCAATGAAACAACAGAGACTGAACTGGCCCGTCTTTTAATTAAATGGGAAAAAATTCCCCAACGGTTTTCCGCCAATGGATCCTGAATTTTCAAAGGCCTTTAATCTTGCGTTGAAATACCTGGCAAGACGGTCAAAAACCATAAAGGAAATGGAGCGCTACCTGACTGGTAAACATATCCCTTCCCAGGTGATTGAAGGTGTTATAGACAGGCTTATCACAGCCAAATATCTGGATGACCGGGCATTTTCCGTCCAGTTCATTGAAAACAGGATAAGATTCAAACCCAAGTCCACCTATGCACTGGGATATGAGCTGCGGCAAAAAGGTGTCCCTCCGCTTTTGGCTGATGAATTACTCGCCGGGTATGATGATACCATACTTGCACGTAAAGCTGTTGACTCCAAAAAGGGCCAGTGGCACCATCTTGACCTAGAGACCTCCCGGAAAAAACTGATGAACCACCTGAGGTACCGCGGTTTTGACCATAGCGCCTGCCAGGCTGCCTGGCAATATTTTAAAGAGGAAAAGAATATCCTTAGTTGAGAAATTTTTTTCCCAATTCATTACTTTCTTTTCCTTTTTCCGGCTTGGTTTCCGGAAATATCGTACAAAGATACTCCCTGAATATTTAAGCCGGGCTTTGTAACAGATTGAAATAACAGTCACTTTAAAGAAACTTCCGGATTACCCACTTACAAATCAAATATCGGTACATTTTTTGCAGAAACAATCAACTAACAATCGTAAACCTTTATTCAGAAAAAGGAAAATTGCTTATGGTTGGTCGAAAAAGAACAGTTGAGAGACGTCGAAACAAACGGTACAAAGCAGTTGAAGGCGCATATGCCGCGATCAGTCCTAATTCCCACAAACTGGGCCAGATTATCGACATCAGCATGGGAGGACTTTCCTTTAAATACATTGATACCTCCAGCGGATCCCAGAAAGACGATCCGCTCATCGGAGAAGAGGCTATATTCCTGAGCAGCATGGGGTACTATGTGGGAGATCTTCCCTTTAAAACCGTTGCTGACTATGAAGTTACAAATGCCCCGTCTTTCAGTTCAATGAAAGTCAGGAAGCGCCACCTCCAGTTTACGGATCTAACCTTTAAACAGCTCTTTGACCTGGATTACTACCTTAGAAACAACGTTTCAGAACAGGTTGAGCGGCTACCGGACCAGTACCGGTCCTGATTCAAAGTATTCCGCAGGAGTAGAATATTATTATGCCCGTGGTTTGCTGAACCAGACCACGGGCATTTTTGTGCGTCCTAGTCTGCCGGCACCGGTTTGACAACAATCAGGGCACGATCCCCTATGCGAAGGTATTGCTTGGCTAAATTAGAGAGTTCACCTGCAGTGATTCCGGAGTATCCCGCTACCAGATGATTTGCCCAGTCCAGACGTTCAGGGTAGCGGAATGAGTTGCTCATTACCGAATTCAGCCAGTATCCGTTATTCTGCCTGAGTACTGCAAGGTGATTCATCAGCGGAGCCTTGACAAGTTCCAGTTCTTCTTGAGTCACCCCGTTGGCATACAGGTCGGAAACCAGGGTGTTAATCTGACCGACAACCATATCAACGGATTCCGGAGAGAGGTTAACCACGGCATTCATAACCCCGTACCCCTCATAGATCAAAGAGGGATTATTATACACATAGGGGGAATAGGATGCTCCCAATGCTTCGCGGACCGCTTTTCTCAGCCGCTCCGAAAAGATCCTGGACAGGACGGATAATTTCCGCGTCTGCATGATATCCCAGTAATCATCGGTCAGAAAGGAGACCCTGATCATCCCCTTGTCTAATTTCGTATCCAGTTCGTACACCCGGGTCTCACCTTTGGGGAAATCCGGAAAACCGGCGGGCGATCCGGCGGAAGAATCTTCCGGGCCACCCGGCAGGGGCAGTCTCTTGGACGCTTTCCTGCGGCCGGGCATGGCACCCATATAAACCTGGCCGAGGGCAACCATTTTCTCCGTGTCAAAGTCACCCGCAAAGGAGACTTCAAGGGGGGCGGATTCAAAGGCAGGTCTCAGCCATGCAGCAATCATATCCATTGAAATGCCGTTCACAAGATCAGGGGCCTTAAGTCCGAATCTGGAATCCCCCCCTGCCAGGAAACGGGTGCCTTTGATCTGCACAATACCGCCAGGGGTTCTTTTTAACTCATCATAGCGCTGCCGGTACCTTGTCTTTGCAAGATCAAGGCTTTTCTCCTTAAAACCGGGGTCATTAAAATAGGTGTACAACAGCTGGAATACCAGTTCCGCCTCTTCCGGGGGAGCAGTTCCTTCAATGGCAAAATACGTGTCATCAATTTTAAATTTAAAAGCCGTCTCCTTACCGGCAAGGGCAGTGTGGAGTTCATCCATATCCATTGCACCGAATCCGCTCTGTCCCACTGCCGACTGAACCAGTTTGGCAGTACCGGATAATGATTCCGGGATACCGGCGCGGCCGGTCCCAAAAACAGCTTTAAAGGCAAACTCCCCCTTTTTAAAATCAGTTGGCTTAAGGTTCAAACGGATACGATTTGACAGGTCTACCTGACGAATTCCCAGATTTTTCACATTGTCACGGCTTTCAACAATCCGGCCTTTTTTAAGGGGAGGCGTCAAATAGGGAAATGCCCTGACCTCTGCCAGGTGATATTGGGTAACCGGCTCTGCACTGCTTTTTTCAAAGACCCGGGTAATCCTGGTTTCGGGTTCAGTCTTTATTTTTGCATTCCCGCTGACAAGAACAAGCCTGTGATCACCGGGCCACGACGCTTTGAACGCGGCATTCACCTCCTTCAGGGTCAGTGCCGAGATATGGGGGTGCAGAATATCCCTGTTTTGCGCGGGCGATAAAAACAGCTCCTGCCGGTTCAGGGCATAGAGCAGTTCCCGGGCAATGGCGCCACTCTTCCGGGTGGTTGCTCCTGCCACATCCGCGTCCAGGGAAGAGAGGACATCAGCTTTAACCCTGGCCAGTTCCTGGGGTAAAAACCCGTATTCAAGGGCCTGGCGCAGAGATGTCTCAAGCTGGCGCAGACCCGATTCCCATTTTTCAGGATCGCAGGATGCCTGGACCGCCGCAATAGTCAGATTTCTTAAGTAGGTTCCCGAATAGACCGAAGCAGACGAAAAATCTGCTGTCTGCTCTCTCACCATCCTTGATAAGCGGTTCTGAAAGATCAAATCACCGATGTACCGGGTGGTATTCTCCTTCAGTTGCTCAACGGTCTCCGGTTTAAAGGGTTCATGGGTGATCCGCTCGATGGTAATTTCCGTGTTCCCGGCTTCGGATTCATAATGATAGAACACCTTGGTCCCCTGGTGGGGTGTCCAGGAAATATCAGGCAGGGTCATTGACCCGTCCGAGCGGGGTTTCAGGGATGAAAATCTCTTCTTGACAAGGGCTTGGGTTAACTCAATATCCATATCCCCGACAATCACCAGGGCGAGGTTGTCAGGCCTGTACCAGCGGTCGTAAAACCCTTTCAGCAGCTCACGGTCAGCAGTCTCAAGGACCTGTGACGTGCCGATGGGTAAGCGTTGAGCCAGCAGAGATCCGGGCAGTTCAAATGCCAGTTCCCTTTTAAAAGTGCGAAAGGATACTGAGTCACGCTCCCTTTTCTCAGCCAGGACAACCCCGCGCTCCCGGTCAACCTCTTCCTCTAAAAGCAGGGCACCTCCGGCATAGTCCCTGATCACCACAAAGGCGTCTTTCAGGTGTTTCTCATCCCCTTTGGGCAGGCTCAGATCATACACCGTGCTGAAAAAAGAGGTCCTGGCATTGGCATCTGCCCCAAAGTCCATGCCGATGGATTGAAAATAGGTAATCAGTTCGCCCGGTTTGAAGTGTTCTGACCCGTTAAACAGCATGTGTTCGAGAAAATGGGCAATTCCCTGCTCATCCTCCCGTTCATGGACAGAACCGGTGAACACATTCAAATGGACTGAAACACGGTCTTTAGGTGTTGAATTTTTCATGAGAAGGTACCGGAATCCATTGGGAAGGATCCCCTTAACAAGGGCGGGATCCCTTGGTTTCTGCCCGGCAATGCCATTTGATAACGGGATGACAAGACCAACAACCAGTACAACGATAACAAACATACCGATGGATATTCGTTTCACAAGTTCCTCTCCGGATATATTATGTTCAGATACGTCATTTACCGCAAAAGCCTTCATTGCCGCAAATGATTTCAGATTGAAGCCACAGCCAGTCAGCGTTTCATTCCTTTGGGAATCCGTTACGCTGATTGCCGTAGTTCTTAAGATGAGAATGTTTTTGCCAAGTTCAAGGCGCAGGGATTATTTTTGCAGTGAAAAGGTCTGGGTCGAAGAGGGAATAATATCCCTGGAAACCGGTGCAAAAGTCCTTTTGGTTAAAAGAACTTTTGCACCGGCGGTAAATATTTAGTTAACCATCTCAGGATTAATCCTGATCTCTGCATTGGATTTCAGGTTCTCAATCCAGGCGGAGTAGAACTGCTGTTGTTTTCTATACGCCACCTCCTGCCTGATCTTATCCTGGTTTTCCTCGGCAGCCATGGTTTCAGGCACCAGTTTTTCCTTAAATCCGATGATATAAAAATTCTGACCTGCTCTCAGGACCTCTGAGTAGACAGGATCTTCTTCAGTCAGTTTAAAAGCGGCCGCGGCAATTCCCTGGGACCCCGGGATTCCCTGGATCGACTGGTTGCGGGTAAAAAGTTCAGTGGAAGCCAGGGTCAATTTATTCTCTGTGGCCAGTTCGGCCAGTTTTTTTCCTGCCCCAGCCTGCTTAAGCATATTTTCAGCTGTTTTGCGGGCCGCCTCTTTCTGCTGTCTTGCCGTCAGCGTATCAACAATGCGTTCTTTGACCGCTTCAAGTGCAAGCTGTTCCGGCTCGATTTTTTCAACAACCTTGATCAGATAATACTGATTGCCTATCTGTTTGACTTCACTGATCTCGTCATTTTTCAGTTCAAATGCATTACGGGCAAATTCCGGAGCATTCCCGATATCAAGCCCCTGGCCGTCAGCAGTGAACTCAGGGGTATTGAGAAGCGTTTTTTTGGCGATCATGGCCACCTGTTCAAAATCGTCCCCATCCATAACCGAGTCAAAGGCTTCTCCGGCCTGGTAATAGGCAAGATTTTGAAGTTCCTGGCCTTCCAGCTCATTCCTGATAAGTGTGGCAGCCTTTTCAAAAGGTTCGATCTTTGCCTGGTGTTTTGCTTTCAATTTGATCACATGCCAGCCGAACTGGGTTTTTACCGGTTTTGAAATCTCCCCTGCTTTCATGGCAAAGGCGGCATCACCAAAAGGTTTTACCATGCTTTTACGCTCAAAGGATCCCAGGTAACCGCCGTTAGGCCCGGAAGGGCCCTGGGAGAATTCTTTGGCCAGTTCCGAAAAGTCCTCTCCCTTGGCTGCTTTTTCATAAACTGCCAATGCTTCCTTGCGTGCGGCTTCAATGGCCGCCTCATCTGCATCTTCATCAGTCTTGATCAGAATATGGCTGGCCTCAACCTTCTCAGGTGTCGTAAACCTGTCCTTGTTCTGCTCATAATATTCTTTCACCTGCTCATCACTCACACCGGCGCTGCCTTTGTGGTCTTCCGGGGAAAACACCAGGTAAACCGCCTTCCGCTTGGGTTCTGATTTGTACAGGTCCAGATTGTCCTGGTATTGTTTTTCAACCTGCTCAGATGTCGGTGTGATCCCGGTAAACGTACCCGGATCCACGGTAAGATAATCAACCGCCATTTTCGTGTTCTGGAAAAGGTACCAATTCCTTGCCTCGGTGTCACTCACGGTAATCCCGTTGAGAACCATTTCCCTTAGCTTGGCATTTTTAAGGGCCTTCCGCTGCTGGGCTTCAAATGTCTCCGGGGTAAGTTTGTTTTGTCCCAGCACAGCCTTATACAGTTCGATGTCAAAGGCGCCGTTTTTCTGAAAGGCTTTAATGGACAGGAGGACATCCTGGAGTTCCTGGTCGGAAACCACGATCTTCATCTTCTCAGCCTCAATATCCAGCACCTTCTGGTCAATGAGACTGTTCAGGGCCTGCTGCTTAACATTCAACGCCTTTAAGAGGTCATCGTTGAGTGCGTTGCCGAACTGGGCCCGCATCCGCTGGACCATACCTGTATAGGCATCCTGGAATTCACTAAAGGTAATGGGCTTATCATTGACAGAAGCGACTTCACTCTGCCTGGTGGCGTTCATACTTCCCACACCCAAAAAGACAAAGACAATCACAATAATGCCCAGGAAGATCTTGATAATCCAGTTTCCGGTATTTTCACGCAGGTAACGCAGCATCCCCTTCTCCTTAACTCTTAGGATAAAATTACAATTTAAAAAAAACGTACAATACTATCGTTTCATAAATCCCTGTGTCAACATCTTATTCCGTTATATTGAATCTTTTTTAGGAAAAGAAATTTAAAAAAAATTCATTTTTTTGTTGACAGCACCAGCCGGTTTCGACTATACATCTACCCACTCTTCGTGGGGCTGTAGCTCAGCTGGGAGAGCGTACGGCTGGCAGCCGTAAGGTCAGGGGTTCGATCCCCCTCAGCTCCACC
>JAKSAX010000378.1 GCA_022361395.1 Desulfobacterales bacterium
ATTTAAAAGGGGTCTCCGGAGGAATAGGGGCAATGTCACTTCACGAAGCAGCCCGGCGCCTCGAATCCCACCTGAAAGGAGAACAGGCAGATGAGCTGGAATCCTTACTGGATGCCGTGCGGAAAGAGCTCCGGCTGGTAACGGAGGGCCTGAAACAAAACCTGAAAATACGCTGTGGAAAATCAGGGGCAGGTCAGGCTGACGATTCAGGAATAGAGTCATTGATCAGCGGCATCCGGACAATGGCGGAGGAGATGAATCCGGGTGCGGAAGATAAGGCCGGAGACCTGTATAGAATTATCAGCCGGACAGATTCAAAAGCCTCCGGCCGGATCAAAGCCCTTGCCGGAACCCTGGTCAGCCAAACCAAAGACTTTGAATTTGAAGCGGCAATCGCCACTTTGGATGAGATAAGCGCCGCTTTATTAAAATAGGATATGCATACACCCTTGCTTGCGAAGGGTCTTAAACTTGGTTATACTGCCGGGACGATTGTAAAATAACGGCTATAAAAGCCGGGAATAAGCAGGGCATTTAAAAATAACGCTCGCTGTGATTACTTTTGGTTGATATTGATTATTTTAAGAACTATAAGGGTAATTACACCAAAACTGAAGGTGATACCTGCCTGAAAAAATGACCCGGATGCTGGAAAAAGAGATTTCCAGGCCGGGCGGGCGCTGTGTATCACCCCCACTCATCTTCCGGCGCGTGCCGGTTTTTGAGTATATGCACCAGCGTCACCGCAAGGCTGACAAACAGGAAATACGCCCCCATTGAGTTTATAAAGCAGGCAGATAAAGGCCAATGGCCGCAATTGTGTTGCTGTACACCCGAATATTATCCAGAGGAGTAGCATGGAGAAAGCAAACCGAATTCTAATTGTGGATGATGAAAAGTTCAATATAAAGGTGTTAACCGAATTTCTGCAAAATGATTACAGCATCATGGTTGCCAAAACAGGCGAGCAGGCATTAAAGGCAGTCAAAAGCCAGACACCCCCGGATTTGGTCTTGCTTGATATCCTGATGCCAGAGATGGACGGTTATGAGATCTGCAAACGGATTAAAACCGACCCCAGGAGCAAGAATATTCCTGTCATCTTTGTCACGGCGGTCTCAGAGGCAATGGATGCAGCCAAAGGCTTTGACCTCGGGGCAGTGGATTATATTACCAAACCCTTTAACCCGGTAACGGTGAAAGCAAGGGTCGCCACCCATATCCAGCTTCACACCGCAATGCGCGATTTAAAAGCGGCCCTGGCACAGGTCGAACAATTAAGCGGCCTTTTGCCCATCTGCGCAAAATGTAAAAAAATAAGGGATGACAAGGGGTATTGGAATGAGGTGGATTTTTACCTTGAAAAGAATTCACAGGCAAAATTCAGCCACGGCATGTGCCCGGACTGTTCAGATGAATTATACGGGAACCGGGACTGGTACAAAAAAATGAAAAAAGAATGATCCCGCAGATCTAATTTACACCCGCCTCAAAAAATTCGCCCCCGGTTCGTGCCGGACGGCCAGACCTTTTTCTGCAATCCCCATCCATTTTGCTGTCACATCCGGAGGGAAGGACCATGAAAACATACAGAATTTACCAGATAGACGCTTTTACCGGCCGGCGGTTCCAGGGAAACCCGGCCGGAGTCGTGGCCAATGCCGACGGGCTTGAAGATCGTCAGATGCAGGCCATTGCCAGGGAGCTGAATAACGCTGAAACCGCATTCATCCTTTCCCCTTCGTCAGATGACCATGACGTCCGGATCCGCTTTTTCACCCCCACGGTTGAGGTGCCCTCCTGCGGCCATGCAACAATATCCGCCCACTATGTCAGGGCCCTGGAAAACAATCTCCCCTCCTGCACGGTAAACCAGCGTATCGGCCTGGGTATCCTGCCGGTGGACATTCTTAAAAAAGAATCCGGATACAGGATCACCATGACCCAGGGCAAGGTCGAGGTTTCCCCGGAACTGGATACCAGTGTCCGGACCCCACTCCTTGACGCCCTCGGGCTGACACCCCGGGACCTTGACCCTGACTGCCCTGTACAGATTGCATCCACGGGCCATTCCAAGGTTATGATAGGCATCCGGTCCGAATCGGTACTCAACAGCCTTGAACCGGACCTGTCCGCATTGACCCGGATCAGCAAAAACATCAACTGCAACGGATTTTTCGTCTTTACCTTTGATTCAAAGGATGATGATATCCTCACCAACGGCAGGATGTTCGCCCCTGCCATTGGTATTCCCGAAGATCCGGTCACAGGAAATGCCAACGGTCCCCTTGGGGCCTATCTGGTAAAAAACAGCCTCATTGCTTCCCGGGACGGGCTCGTGCGGTTCAAAGGCAGGCAGGGCGAAGCCATCCAGCGCCCGGGCATCGTCCGGGTGGAGGTGGATGTCGAGGCCGGAGAACCTGTCAGGGTCAGGGTGGGCGGCGATGCCGTGGTTGCCTTTAAAACAGAGATCAGCATGTAAAAATCTACCCGCAGATTTTCCTCATAACAGTCTCCATCGGGCCTTTGGTAAACTTTGCCCGCCATAACAGGGAGAACAGGATCGACAGGAAAAAATATCCCGCAGCAACGGTAACGGCAAACCCCAGGGGCTGGTTGTACAACCTGCCCATACCCTCAAGAACAGCCATGGCAATGATGACGTGAAAGATATAATGGGTCAGTACCATCTGGCCGGTATAAATCAGGGGATTCAGCCACCGGAGGGGAATCTTTTCCGTAATCAGGATACAGACCAGGATAACGGCAAGGCTGGAGGCACCCCCGGACAGGACAAACAGGGGAAAGGGGGGAAATGAAAGGGTGCTGAGCCAGAACGCATTCCCGGACAGGACCATTGCCGGGGCCCATAGATATGAGACGGTTTCACAAACAAGGGTCACTGCGAGGGCTGCCCGGAACCCAAGCCTCCTAAGCCCCCTGTCTGTCCAGTCATACCGGCCCAGGATCATGCCGAAGATAAAAAAGGCAAACCACGGGAAAAGAGGATGGAATCCGTTGAACAGTGTATGGCTGAGATTCCCTGCCGGGGTCCAGAACCCGGTGTAGGACAGGGAGTGCCAATCCCACCCCTGCTCCCAGTCAAAAAAGATAAAGAGCACTACAAATATAAGGGTAACCACTGAGGCAGCGGCCCATAATTGTCTATCGGACCAGGTGAGTATAAAAACAGCCAGCCCGATGTATATCCCGTAATAATGGAGGATGTCCGCCTCCCATACCGGGAAAAACAGGAGCCCTGCAAAAAAAAGAAAAACAGCCCTGCGTATTAACAGCGTCTTCTTCTGCCAGAGCATAATCCTGTCCCCTGTCATCCGGGGCCTGCGGGTCATCAGGCTCACCCCGATCCCGGCCAGCACAATGAATAATACCGCAAACCGGCCTTCGCCGGCCACGAGGAGAACCGGCCAGAATCCTTCCGCGGTCTGTTCACCTCCCTGCATGACGATCTTAAAATTCATGATAAACATTCCCAGGACCGCCAGCCCCCGGGCAAGATCGTATCCGGCAATTCTTTTTGCCTTGTCTGCCATACCCGCCCCTCTTATTAAAAATGATTAACCTTTTTTACCAGATCCGGGCGCAGGTGTCTGTTGATAAACTGTAGGGTGCTGTTACAAATTGTAATCCCAAGGCTTGACCAGGCCCATTGGAATACTTACTGATTCTAATATCGTTAACCTCTTTCAAAAGGAATTCAATCATGTCTTCTAATCTAAGAATATGCCTGTCATCAGGCATTCTCGCGGTATTTTTATTTACAGGCCTCAGCTTTGCACAGCAGGACCTGTCAAACGTTCAAATTAAAACAATCAAGGTTACCCCCCGCATCTATATGCTTGAGGGCGCAGGCGGGAATATCGGCGTGTCCACCGGCGACAACGGCGTTTTTCTCATAGACGACCAGTATGCCCCGCTCACAGACAAGATTCTCGGGGCGGTCTCAAAATTATCAGACAAACCGGTTAAGTTCCTTATAAATACACACTGGCATTTTGACCATACAGGGGGCAATGAAAATATCGGCAAGGGCGACACCATTATCGTGGCCCATGAAAACGTAAGAAAGCGAATGGCGGCCGGGCAGGTCATGGAAGCCATTAATATGACCATCCCCCCGGCCTCCCCCCATGCCCTGCCAGTGGTTACCTTTCCCACAGGCCTGACCTTTCACTGGAATGACGAGACCATAGAGGTGCTCCACTTCCCGGACAGTCATACTGACGGGGATTCCGTGATCTTTTTTAAAACCGCAAATGTAATTCACACGGGCGACCTGTTCTTCAACGGTTTTTATCCCTTTATCGATGCACAGAGCGGCGGCTCCCTCAAGGGGATGATTAAGTCCGCAGACAAAATCCTGGAGCGGACAGATGATGCCACTAAACTCATACCCGGACATGGCCCCCTGGCAACCAAAGCGGATTTAAAGGCCTACAGGGCCATGCTCCAGGAGGTATACCAGACTGTGTCA
>JAKSAX010000398.1 GCA_022361395.1 Desulfobacterales bacterium
GATATCCCTGTAATACTCTGTACGGGGTTCAGCAACAGAATATCTGAGACCATGGCTTCGGAAATCGGCATCAGGGCTTTTATATACAAGCCGTTTATTGAGGCTGACCTGTCAAAAATTATTCGCAAGGTTCTGGATTCCCCTTAACCCAGGGCAATCGTTGCATATAAAATTGGCACGGTTTTTAATTTTTAAAGGTTTTGGACACTTATGCCTTATCCGAATTTTGTCTGCGATTGCCTGTACAAAAGTAACGTATTGGAATCATTGGATCTGAAAAGTTACTTGCGTTGACCCTGTTTGCAGACCATATACCTGGTGACAAAAAAGAACAGGGCCCTGGCCATATCATGGCAGGACCCTGTTGAACCGCCCCCCGGTTCTCCTGCCCTCCATGGAGAAGCGCAGGTAACCTGTGCCCTTTGAAAACAAAAAATCCTTCTGCACGTTAAACAGAAGGACATATCCGATTTAAACCGGACCCCTGTCTTCCGCAGAGATGGCACAGGCAACTATCAAAAACAGGTTTTCTGGCTTAGGGATAACCGGATCGACGTGCCTTCCCGATGTATCCATCAGTGGCTGTTAAGGCATCCGTATCCATTTACAGCGGCGGGACCGCTCCTGAGTTTCACAGGATTCCCTTGATTTGATATAGTTCAGCTACAGAACATTGCCGGAATTGTCAATGATAATTTAACCTTGGCTTAAAAAAAGCGGATAATTTCCGCCCTTTTTTCCCCTTCATTCCCCGGGCTTTTCAACATAAGGATCGCGCAAAAATAACTTCACATAGTCTGTTTGTAAACACCCTTAAAACATTCGGTATTTTGCAAACAGAATGTGAACTAATTCTTACGCGATCCCATAATTAAATTAAGCCCCCAATTTCACAGGTTTTCCTCTTGCAGTCTGCCATGCTTTTCCCTTGACACCGTCCCCTGAAGAGAGTATTTTGGCTGGATATTAGGTGCTGCTCCGCAGTTAAAAGGGAATCCTGTGAAACTCAGGAACGGGCCCGCCGCTGTAACCGGGAATGAACCTCGCCATTACCACTGATGAACATTATTTCGTTGGGAAGGGGCGATCAGTAAGTTGATCCGGAAGCCAGAAAACCTGCCTGATTATGATGATCACAAGCTCGCACATGGAAAGTGCAGATCATCACATTTTGCGGATAAATACGGTTCCCGGTTCAGGACAATGTCCTGGACCGGTTTTTTATTTGTACGATGGCTGTGCCGGGGAAGGGCTGGAAATCATGTTTCACGTGAAACAGCTTCTGCCGGTATATTATGGGTCCCCTGAATCGGGGCAGGGATGTTATGAGTACTGTATTATCAAGCAATACCAACAGAACCGGGCTGATTGTGCCGGCATTTGCCCTGGTGCTCTTTTTTATGGTATTGCTCTCCCTGTCCATGGGATATCTTACCATACCTGTTAAGGATATCTTTCTGATGTTATTCGGCAAGATCACCGGTGCCCCTCCCATGGACCACCCCATGATAGAGACCTACACTGCCATCATCTTTGATGTCAGGCTGCCAAGGATTCTGACCTGTGCGGTTGTCGGTGCCGCCCTTTCCGTATCAGGAGTGTTGTTTCAGGGTATATTATTGAACCCCCTTGCCGACCCCTACACCCTTGGTGTCTCTGCCGGGGCCGCTTTCGGGGCCAGCATCGCAATTTTGCTGAACCTGTCCGCTGCCTTTGTATCCGTGCCCCTTTTTGCCTTTATAGGGTCCTGTGCCACCCTGTTTTTTGTGGTGTTTCTATCATACTCATCCCGGCAGAATGCCGGCGGACTCTCCTCAAACAACCTTATACTCTCCGGGATTATTGTGGCGGCCATACTTTCTGCGGGGATTTCATTTCTCAAGTTCATCGCCAATGAACAGGTCTCCGTGATTATTTTTTGGCTCATGGGCAGCTTTGCTTCAAAGACCTGGTCCAATTTTTTCGTTGTTCTGGTCTTTCTGGTGCTGGGCTTTTTGATCTCGATATTTTACGCCAGGGACTTAAACCTTATTTCCCTTGGGAACAGGTCTGCATCCAGCCTCGGGGTTAACCTCAGGCAGGTTACCTTGATATTATTGGTCACAGGCTCCATGCTGGCGGCAGTGTGCGTATCCATCTCCGGGATAATCGGATTTGTCGGCCTTCTGGTCCCTCACATGATCCGGTTTATCACCGGACCTGACAACAGGAAGCTTATTCCTATCTCCCTGCTGGCCGGGGCCATCCTGCTGTTGGGGGCAGATACCATTACCCGGGCTGTCCTTCCCCATGAAATCCCCATAGGAATCCTGACGGCACTGACCGGCGGGCCTGTATTCTGCTGGATTTTCAAGAGGAGCCGGCTGAAGTAGGCATCATGGATATTAAACTACAAGACACCGGCTTCTCCTATGGTGACACCCAAATCCTCAAGAGCCTGTCCTGTACGTTCAGCCACGGACGATTTCATGCGGTTCTCGGCCCTAATGGAAGCGGAAAAACAACCCTGATGGATCTGATTTCAGGGTTTACCCCGGCCAATACAGGAGTAATAAGCCTCGGAGAAAGCAGGGTATCAGGCCTGTCCAAACGGAAGCTGGCACAAACCATTGCCCTGGTCTCCCAGAACTACGGCATTAACTTTCCCTTTACCGTGTATGAAGTCGTTCTCATGGGCCGGCATCCCTACATTGACAGATTTTCACACCCCTCAAGCGAGGATCACGCAAAGGTTGAGGAGGTTATGTCCCTGACAGGCATCTCCCATTTGAAAGAGAGGAAGGTCACCGAATTGTCCGGAGGGGAAAAACAGCGCTGTATATTTGCCCGGGCCCTGTGCCAGGCCACCCCTGTCCTTCTTCTGGATGAGGCCTTCTCAAATATGGATATCAACCACACCCTCCACCTGCTCGGGCTGCTGAAAAAAGAGGTAAAAGAGAATGGAAAGACCATCGTTGCAGTACTCCACGATTTAAACCTTGCCGCGGGCTGGGCAGACTCCATTCTGTTTTTGAAAAGAGGTGAAATCATTGCACAGGGAGACACGATTTCTGTCTTTACCAGTGAAAATATTCAATCTGTATTTAATATTGATGCAAAGGTCGAATTCAATGCGTATGTTGAAGCCAAACAAGCCTATTTCAAAGCCTCTTAGACAGGGAGGGGCCAAAGCCCAGGCCGGTGGTTTCATGACCAAGGTTGCTGGGACTGCAACCAGGGTTGCCGGAATCCCCTCCCTGCTTATGGTGCTGGCTGTGCTTGTCTGCCTTGTCTTCCTTTCCCAGGCCTCTGCTGCCGTTCAGGTGATTGACCATAAAGGCCGGACAATTAAGGTTACCTCACCTTTCAAACGGATTATCTCCCTGTACGGCGCCCATACTGAAAACCTGTTCTATTTAGGCGCGGATGCACGCATTATCGGTGTATCTGTCAACGACACCTATCCTGAGCAGGTGGAAAACAAGGAGCGCTTCTCTTACCACGATGATCCGGAAAAATTTTTGGCTGTACAGCCTGACCTGGTACTGATCCGGCCAATGATAGAGAACGGCTACCCCCAGTTTGTCCGCCAGCTTCAATCCTACGGAATCACCGTAGTTTCATTCCAGCCAGCATCCATTGATGAGATGTATGCCTATTGGTTGAATCTCGGCAGGCTGACCGGGCAAACCAAAGCCGCAGAGTCCCTGGTTTCCGGATTTAAGTCAGCCGTTGGGCGGATTAAAGCCCGGACCCTGGAAATACCCGTTAAA
>JAKSAX010000384.1 GCA_022361395.1 Desulfobacterales bacterium
GGGATTCTGCTTTGCCCGGTGCTGGGACCAGAAGGCCCTGTAGCCCATATCCTTAACCTGAAAACTCACCTCTGCCAGGCATTCCCCCGTATGCCTCGTCATCAGCTCATTGCTGCCCGACGACACGGACAGCCGGGGCGTCTGATGGTAGAGGGCCAGGCAGACAGCATCCAGGATAGAGGTCTTTCCCGCCCCTGTGGGCCCTGTTATGGCAAACAGCCCCTGGTCCAGAAACTCAGGGTCCCGGAAATCAATGGACCACTCCCCTTTCAGTGAGTTGATATTTTTAAATCTCAATCCGAGAATCTTCAATTGGACGCCTCCGGAATATCTGCCTGGTCACCACCCTGAACCTGCTCCAGAACCTGGTCAAACAGAGTGTTCAGCGTCTGGGCCCTCTCTTTGTCCAGGTCCTCCCGGGCCAGGCGGCGGGCAAACACCTCTTTGGGTGTCAGCTCTTCCAGACGTTCTTTTTTCCCGGGCACCAGGCCGGATGACTGAGATCTCTTTTTCCGCCTGACCCGGAGCAGTTCCAGCCTGGGCCGGTCCTCTTTTCCGTCTGGGGCCTCATTTTCAATCATTGCCTGGATCCGGTCCTGGAGATCGGTCAGATAATCATCCGCCTCAACCTCTGCCTCCAGCCAGGCCGGCAAGAGAATCCCCGGTTGATCTTCCACGGCAAGTTTTTTTATCTCCGCCCCAATCTTTTCCAGATTGCCCTTAAGGCAGACAAGACGCCTGAAGCAGGGCACGGGAACGGATGAAACCCCTGCCAGGGCACCATTTTGAAAATCCGCCACAAGCACCTGCTTTTCAAGGTGGCCCTCATCAAAGCTCAGGGGAATGGGAGATCCCGAATACCGGATATGGTCCTTATGTTTGATCTGCTGTGCCCGGTGAAGATGGCCCAGGGCCACATAATCTGCATCCGGAAATCCGGATGCGGGAAAGGCATCCAGGGAGCCGATATAGATATCCCTGACCGATTCCGAACTCTTTCCGCCCACAACGGTGAGGTGGCCTGTGGCCATAACCGGCAGCCGCCGGCCGGAATCCTTTCCTGCAAGTCTTGCCTGTTCATCCCCGGCCGCTGTAAACACCCGGGTGTAAAAATCCCGGACAGCCTGTCCCAGGGCCCTCTGTTTCTCCCCTCCCGACTGCCCCCCAAGGCTTTTAATCAGGTCCCTTGGCCGGATAAAGGGAACGGCGCAGACAATGAGGCCGGGATTGCCCTGCCGGTCATTCATTACCAGCACATGATCTTCCGGGTTCTCTGAAATACCTGCGGTTACCCTGGTATTCAGGCAGGCCAGTATGGACCGGGCCTCGTTTAAGGTGGCCTCGGAATCATGATTGCCCCCGAGGATAAGGGTCTGGCTGCATCCGGTGCGCTGAAGGGATACGATGAACTCATTGTACAGGGTGCGGGCATAGGAGGGCGGGGTGCCGGTATCAAAAACATCACCGGCCACCACCAAAGCATCTGCCCTTTGTTTATCTATCAGCTCCAGAAGCCATGCCAGAAAGGCCTCATGCTCTTCAATCCTGTTTTTTCCCATGAAATGCTGGCCAAGGTGCCAGTCCGAGGTATGGATGATCCGCATATCAGTCCAGGTAGGTTGAGTTGATTTTGTCGATGGTGCCGTCTTCATACATGGATTCCATTACGTCGTCCATCTGCCTGAGCAGGTCTTCCTTAAAGGGGATGATCCACTTCTTGGAAATCATAAGATACGAGGGGCGCGGCGGGGTAATGGGAACGGGCAGGCCGGTCAGCCCGCCTGAGATTCCAAGCTCCGACATTTTCATCCGCATCTTATGGTAGTTGACGGCAATGGCATCGATGCGGCCGGCGGTCAGAAGCCTGATATTCTGATCCATGGAGTTGACCTCCTGAAGGTTGATCCTGCCCTGGGCCACTGCCCCGTGGAACTCCGGATTAATTTTAAACCCCCGCATAACACCAATGGTCTTCCCGTACAAATCCTCAATGGTATTAAAGGTAAATTCATCTCCGGTTCTCACAAAGATGCTGTAGGTGGAGTAATGGAGGGGACGGCTCAGGAAATCTGCATAGGCCTCACGCTCAGGGGTTTTAAACCCTGAAAACCCGCCGTCTGAGCTGCCGTCTTCAATCCTGGACAGCACCCGCTTCCACGGGTGAAACTCCACACGGCAATGGAGGTCCAGCCGCCGGCACATCTCCTTTACGATATCATAGTCAATTCCGTGGGTACCGGACTCATCATTCCAGATAAAGGGCCTGAATTCCGAAATGGTTGACAGCCGCAGGCTGACTTTTCCCCCTGTGATATGGTCGGCAACTGCCTGTCCGGGCAAAGATACAATCAGCCAGATAAGCACTGCAATGAATCCGCTATGTTTTGATTTTACCATGTATATGTTTTCAGACCTGATATTCATATTGCCCCTTAAGATAGGTCTGAAACCGGTTTTAAGCAAATGCTTTTTACTGAAAATCGTTCAGACCTGAAACAGGCGGGTTTGCCGGGGCATGAAAACCCATAACCTGCCGGAGAGATAAAGGAAATTTGACATGCCGCCTGTCCCGTGATAATTTCCGGGCAATTACCGAATAAGACTAAACTGACAGACAAAAAAATGCACCTAAATCATAAATATACTTTGCTGATCCTTATCCTGATCATGCTGGCACCTGTTCCTGCAACAGCCGAAAAAATCACGCTTATGCTGGACGGCGGGCCCAATGTGGACCACCTGCCCATTTACCTTGCCCGGGAATCGGGATATTTTGACGACCACCATGTTGAGGTGGAAATCATCACCCCCTCAGGATCCGGCGACACCCTGAGCCTGGCTGCATCAGGCAAGGTGGATATTGCGGTTTCCTACCAGCCCCGGGCAATCATTGCAGCGGACCAGGGCATGGACATCAAGGCGGTGGCCCCATTGGTTACCCGCCCCCTGACCACCCTGATCTACCTGGATGAGGAGATTAAAACACCTGCCGACCTCTCCGGAAAAACCATAGGGTTTACAATGCCCGGGGTCACGGAGATGATGCTCAAGGTTTTTGCCGATATCAACGGGATTACGGAATACACCCCTGTGAACATGGGAGTGCCCTCCCTGATTTCCAATGAGGTGGATGCGGTGATGGTCCCCTGTAAGACCTATGACACCATGGGTATGGAACAGCAGGGCTATGATGCAAGGCTGTTTGAGCTTGAAAAATACGGGATCCCGGATTATGAAGAACTGATCTTTGTTGCCGGATCCAAAACCCTGGATGAAA
>JAKSAX010000346.1 GCA_022361395.1 Desulfobacterales bacterium
AAGGTTTAACATAATTTTTCCATGGTATCAGCGCATTTTTACCCGAGCCCCGGGTCTTTGTCCATAAAAAAACTATGCCCCGTCCTCGGCGGACAGGGCATAGCACCGGTATAAAACTGCCAGGGAGTATCAGCTGACAGGTACACCCCATTTTTTAACGAACTTGTCAGTATCGGATACAGCCATGTGGATATCCTGTTCTTCGTCAGCAGGCATGGTGTTGAAGCTCAGGTGGAAATTCAGGGGATTTCTGACTTCCATGGAAGGATCGGTGTCAATGGTCAGGACCAGATCCCCGCCCCTGGTTTCAATAAGTCCCTTAAGGGTGGCATCGTTGGCATGGAACGCCTTATAGTACTTCTTTGCCGCATTGTCGTATTTGTAGACGTTGAACTGGAGTTCCACTGCTGTGCTGTCAAGGGTATTGAGGGTCAGTCCGGCGATATTGGTCTGGTTGGTATTGGAAACTTTTGCATCAAAGCTGATGCCGTGGGCATAACCGCCCTCCCACATTACGTTGGACATCACTCCTACAACGCTGATTTTATCACCGGCGATATCCGTGGGATCGGTTACTCCGATATCTGCGTTGAGTTCAGTATCCCCGATCTTCAGTTCAGTAATATGTCCGACAACTTCCTGGATATCTTTCTTAAAGTTAAAGCCCTGTTCTATGTTGCAGTCAAAATTTAAATCGGCCATTTTCTTTCTCCTTATATGTTTGGGTTTGGCTTGCTTATTTTTTCCCGCTCTTGGAAATCTTAAAAAGCAAGCGCCGTGCCAAAGATGAAAACGCTTGATTTACAAATAGTTACACAACCAAAGCAAAAAAGTTGTCATCATTATTTACAAGAAACACAGAATCCAAACCAAGACAGACAACAAAGTTGTCCCCAAAACAAGCCCCCTTTTTTAACAGCCGGTATTCACCGGATCTTTTTGACCCGGTCCCTGCAATGTTATAAGATACGTCCCCATGAAAAAACAAATCACCATTGTGGATCAGGGCGAGGGCTGGGTCTGTGCGGAAAAACCATCCGGCATCAGTGTACATAACGAACCGGGCAGGGATTTGATTTCCCTCCTGGCTGCCGGGCCTGGACCAGGGGATATTTTACAGCCGGTCCACCGCCTGGACAGGGAAACCTCAGGCCTGCTTCTCCTGGCCAAGGATCATTCCGCCCTGACCCGCCTGTCCGGCCTGTTTTCCGTAGGCAAGGTCAAAAAGCGGTATAAGGCAGTCGTCCACGGGCACTTTAAACCGGACCGGCTCAGCGGCACCTGGGACACTCCTTTATCCAAACAGGCCGGCGGCAGAACAAATCCCGGGGGAAAGGGAAAAAAGCAGGAGGCCCTCACCAGGTACCGGGTTCTGGAGCAAAGCCCGCACTACTCCCTGCTGGACATTGAACTATTTACCGGGCGCAAACATCAGATCAGGCGCCATGCCAAGCTGGACGGTCATCCCGTGGTCGGTGACAAGCGGTACGGCTCTCCCAGGTCCATTGCCTTTTTAAAAGAGCAGCGGCAATTTTTCGGTATGGGGCTGCAGTCCTGTTATCTTGAATTCAGGGATAAAAACCGCGATATTGTCCTTGAACTCCCGGATCTTCCGGAAGAGATGAGCCGCCTGCTGAATGAAGATACAGACTAACCCGGAAGGATCTTGACATTCACCCGCCGGGTTCTCGGACCGTCAAACTCGCAGAAGAAAATACCCTGCCAGGTACCCAGCACCATTTTCCCCTTTTCAAGGGGGATGATTTCCGACGGGCCGAAGAGGCTCACCTTGATATGGGCGGCGGAGTTACCCTCCATATGCCGGAACCCGTCATCAAAGGGAATGACCTTGTTGATACAGGAAAGGATATCCGACTCAACCGCCGGGTCTGCATTTTCATTGATAGTGACGGCCCCTGTGGTATGCATGGAAAAGACATGGACAAGCCCCTCTTTGACACCTGAGGCGGCCACCACCTCACGGACCTTTGCCGTGATATCGATCATCTGGGTGCGGGAACCTGTTTTTACTGAAATCTGCATCACCTGCCTCCTCTATTACATTTTAATGGATTACAGTGCTTGGATGAAAACCTGCCCATATGCAAGGCGCAAAAGAAAAAGGCCGGCATCAGGTACCCGAAAAAGCGTCCTAATGCCGGCCCGGCTATTCATATCCTGAAACTGCGCTTATTACATTTCCAGGACGTTTTTCACGATATTCTCAGCAGAGAAGCCGAACTCTTTAAGAACGGTGCCGCCGGGCGCGGAAGCACCGAACCGGTCAATGCTGATTATCTTACCTTCACTGCCTACGTATTTTTCCCAGCCCATGGCGATCCCGGCTTCAACAGCCATGCGCTTGGTCAGGGCCGGGGGAAGGATTCTGTCTTTATAAGGGGCCGGTGCGTTCTCAAACAACTCCCATGAGGGCATTGAAACAACGGATGCCTTGATGTTGTGCTCGTTTTCCAGGATCTGGGCCGCTTCCACGCAGATGTGAACCTCGGAACCGGTGGCGATGAGAAGCATGTCGGCCTTAAGGCCGTAATCTTTCACCGTGTAGGCGCCATAGCCGGCATCCCCGTCCCTGTAAGACATATCCAGGGTCGGCAGTTTCTGGCGGCTGAGGATAAGGGCTGTGGGGGCATCCACTGTGGTCAGGGCCTTCTGCCATGCCATTGCCGTCTCATTTGCGTCTGCCGGGCGGATCACGTTTAGGCCGGGAATGGCGCGGAGTGATGCCAGGTGTTCAACCGGCTGATGGGTGGGGCCGTCTTCGCCCACTGCAACCGAATCATGGGTAAACACGTAGATCAGGGGCAGTTTCATCAGGGTGGCCACACGGATGGCGCCCCGCATATAATCGGCAAATACCAGGAAGGTGCCGCCATAGGGACGGATGCCCGAGTGAAGGTACATACCAGTCATGATTGCGCCCATGGCATGTTCACGGACACCGAACCGGATATTTCTGCCGCCCCAGGCCTCTTTCTGGAACTCGTCCGAGCAGCTCAGGTAAGTTTTATTGGAAGGTGCCAGGTCGGCAGAGCCGCCCATAAGGACCGGCAGGTTCTTGGCAATGGCGTTCAGGACCTGGCCGGATGCGGCCCGGGTGGCCACGGGGCCGTCCTCAGGTTTGAATACCGGGATTTCCTTATCCCAGCCCTGGGTCAGGAATCCTGAAATCGCATCCACGAAAAGTCCTGCTTCTTCGGGATACTCACCCTTGTAAACATTAAAGATCTCCTGCCAGTCGTTTTCAAATCCTTCCCCGAATGCCAGGGCCTTACGGGTATTTTCCAACACCTCTTCAGGCACGTAAAAGGTTTTGTCCTCAGGCACACCGTAGAACTTTTTCACCAGTTTGATTTCATCTTCACCCAGGGGGGCGCCATGGGCATCGGAGGAGTCCTGTTTGTTGGGACTGCCGTAAGCAATATGAGTGGTAAGCTTGATCAGGGTCGGGCGGCCCACGGCATCTTTACCGGCCTGGATGGCCTTTTCAATGGCGGCCAGGTCATTGCCGTCCGCAACCTCAACCACATGCCAGTTCATGGCCTCAAACTTGGCCTTTGTATTTTCCGTAACGGAAATGTCTGTTTTGCCTTCAATTGTAATGCTGTTGTCATCCCAGATAAGGATGAGCTTGCCAAGACCAAGATGGCCTGCCATGGAGATGGCTTCCATGGCTACCCCTTCCATGAGGTCACCGTCACCGCACATGGCATATGTGTGGTGGTTGATCAGTTCCCGGCCCTCTTTGTTGAACCGGGCAGCCAGGTGCCTTTCGGCAATGGCCATTCCCACGGCATTGGCAATCCCCTGGCCCAGGGGACCGGTGGTGGTTTCAACACCGGGAGTATCCCCGTATTCCGGGTGCCCCGGGGTTTTTGATCCCCACTGACGGAACTCTTTGAGATCATCCAGCTTCAGACCGTGGCCGAACAGGTAAAGCATGCTGTAAAGCAGGGAAGAGCAATGACCGCCGGAAAGGACAAAACGGTCCCGGTCGATCCAGGAGGGATTGGCGGGATTTTGTTTCAGAAAGCGTTTAAACAGCACATAGGCGGCAGGGGCCAGGCCCATGGGTGCGCCCGGGTGGCCAGAGTTGGCTTTTTGAACCGCATCCATGCACAGGGTCCGGATGGTGTTAACTGTCAGTTGGTCAAGGGTTTCATTGGCATCAGCCATTATCGTTATCTCCTGTAAAAGGTAAAAAAATTACAAGGCCCTCATGGATTCGGGTTTTAAAGGAATATCTCCTCTAAGGGCCTGTGATATCAATTCAAGTGTTTTTTCTTTATCCCGGGGCAGCCTGGCCCGGATGGGTAAATAATTGGATGCATGGTTTGCGTGGAAGAGCCCGTCGGTCAGGGTGGTGGCAGCGATGATTCCCCCTAGCTCGGTGAGCATCTCCTCAGGACCCAGCAGGGGAAACTCCCCGGCTTCGTGCCGGTCGTGGAGTTCGGTGCCGGGAATCAGCATCAGGCTCAGCGCCCCCACATAATCCGGATCCATGGCTGTCAGGACCCGGCCGGTTTCCCTGGCATGGTCCAGGGACCGCTCCCTGCCCCCAAGCCCCAGAAGGACGGTGACGGAAAGCTTGATACCCGCGGCCTTTACCCGCCTACCCATGTCGATCATCTTCCGGGCGGTCGCCCCTTTTCTGATATCCTTGAGCACTGTATCATCACCGGATTCCAGACCCATATAGGCAATCTTGACGCCAAGATCCCGCAGCTCCCTGAGCTGTTCGCCGGTCTTCATCTTAATGCTCTTGGTATTGGCATAGACACCGATGCGGTCCACCCACGGCAGGCGTTCACGGATCCGTTCAAGAATGGGAACCAGGCGCTTCTGGGGAATAATCATGGCATCACCGTCGCAGATAAACAACCGGTTCTGACGGCGGCAGTTCTCCCTGGCAAACTCAATATCCTGAAAAATCACATCATCTTTCTTTATATTGAACCGCTTGTCCCGGAAGGTCCCGCAAAAGGTGCATTTATTATGGGAGCAGCCCAGGGTTACCTGGAGCAGAATACTGTTGGCCTCGCTTGGCGGCCTTATGATCATCCCCTCATAGTGCATTGTGCATCCCCTTAAAAAGTCAAAACCCCCTTTTAACAGGTATTGTCAAAAAATTCAATACCTTGATTGATTTTACACCATATGGCGTATGAATAAATTCCGTGCAATATCAGGCACCTGCGCCTCATTCCCTTTTCTGCCGGATCTTCGGCCTGTAAAACACCGCCTTTTATGCCTATAGCAAATAACAAAACTATGTTCCGAAAAAAATGCATTGAGAAAACCTCTTCAGCTACAGGATGTTGAAGAGTAACGCGTTATTTGCTGTGCAACCACTGCATTAACAATTAAATCGGAACAAAATTTTGAGAACCGCCATGAAATCTTTACAAGCCGGGGACCTGCCTTATGTTTACCTTTTGTCAGCAACAACCTAAACAATATACTCTGGAGTTGCCATGCCTGACTATCCCTTTGAAATGGGCCCCATCCGTCCGGTGGATGAAGCCGACAGCCTGCTGATCAGAACCACCCGGGGCTGCCCCTGGAACCGGTGTGAGTTCTGCTCCCTGTACCGGGACCTTAAATTTTCCATGCGGCCGGTGGAGGAAATAAAGGCAGATATCCTGGCGGCCAGGGACTATTTCAACGGCCATCCCTTTGAGACCTGTTTTCTCCAGGACGGGGACAGCTTTGTCATGAAAACCCGGGATATAATAGAGATCCTGACCTGCCTGAAATCCGCCTTCCCCTCTTTGAAACGGATCTCCTCCTATGGCCGGGCCCAAACCATGGTGAAAAAATCCCCTGGTGCCATGAAGGAAATCTGCAATGCAGGGTTGAATAAACTCTACTGCGGTATGGAATCCGGATCGGAAAAGGTCTTAAAACAGGTAAAAAAAGGCATTACCCCTGACTCCATTATCCGGTCCGCCCGTATGGCCGGGGAAGCGGGTATGGAAACCACCCAGTTCATTATTCTCGGCCTTGGGGGCCGGGAATTGTCCCGGGACCACGCCCTTGAAACCGCCCGGGTCCTCAACCAGGCCGCCCCGGACCAGATCCGCCTGCTGACCATCGGGGTAAAGGAGGGATCCGGCCTGGACAAACAGATGGCAAAAGGGCAATTCATCCTGCCCTCGGAAACCGGGATGATCCAAGAGCAGCGCCTGCTCCTGGAGAACCTCACAGGTATCACCAGCCACTATGCCAACCACCACGGCATCGACCTGCTCAATGAAGTCCGGGGACAGCTGCCGCATGACAAGGAGACCATGCTGGCCATCCTGGACCGGTTTCTCAACATGAGTGAACCTGCACGTAACAATTTCATCCTGGGCCGGCGGCTGGGATATTACAGGAGGCTGTCGGACATGGACAATTCACTGACCCGTGAGTTTGTGGGAAAACAGCTTAAAAAACTCAGGGAGTCCGGTGAGGATCTTGAAACGATTTTCCACAGCCTCAGAAAGCAGGTGGTTTAAGCAAGGTCCAGAATAAAGTCTCCTGAACATTCCCCTTTGCCGTGCATAATGCACTTTCTCACCTGCGGCGTCATGGTATAAGGGATGTTCAGGGTGTCAAGCCAGCTTTCAATGCGGTGGAGCACCCCGCATTCATACTGACCTGCAATACCAAGCCTGCACATCCCCTTATATGCAAAACAGGCCTCCATCTCCCAATGGAGAACGTTTTTGCCGGGAGAAGAAAATTTCACCTGCATAAAATCAGCCAGGACAATATCCATAGCCTTTTCGAAAAAGTCCAGAAATGCATCAAATGAGGCAAACTTCTCCGTTGTCACCCCAAGTGCCTTTTTAATTCTCCCCACTTCGATGGCAGACATGGACCTGACCGCGGCCCTGTTTATTTTGTTTGTTTTTTCAATACCGAATTCCTGGAGGCAATGGACAAACCACATGGCATCATGGGTAATCCACCCCTTGCTGATCAGCTCACGTATCTCCCTTTTTTCCAGGGTTTCCAGCGCTTCCATCTGTACCCTCCCTTGTTTGTTTAATTACGGAGTGCCTTCCAGGCCGCAAGGCCTAACGCCTCAATGTCCTCTTGATCCAAGGTCCCAACCACCCCTGAAACCATCAGCCGTGAATATTCCTGGCAGGGACCCAGCAAGACGGAAACAAAAACCTCCCTGGGCAGCGCTCTCAATCTTCCCGCCGAAATATGCGGCCCGAACCAGTCCGCACATCCTTCCATGAACGCCCTGTTCAACTCGTTAAACCTGTCTGCCGCAGCCCCCATGAACTCAGCATGCCGCTTCTGGATTAAAAACCGGGCCCAGTGGGGATTTTTCTCCACCCATTCAAGATGATACCTGACAAGGGAAAAGATCCCTTCCCTGGCCTCTTCCTGACCCTCCAATACCCCAAGGAATCCTGCCTGATAGTCCCGGATTCCCTCCAGATAGACCTGGGCCGCCAGCAGCTCTTTTGATTTAAAATGGTGATAAATACTGCCGGTATTGGCATTACACCGGGTACAGATATCCGCAATCCTTGTTTCACTGTACCCTTTTTCCGTAAAGCAGGCCAAAGCCGCCTGAACAATCTGCCGTTTCTTTTCCTTTGTTGCCCCGTGCCTGGTGTTTAATTTTTTCATTTTTGAATAATATTCAAGAACATTATTCAAGTCAATATTTTCCTGCGTGATGAGATCTGCAAAGGACAGGGACATATGAATCAATGGATGTACTGCCCAGGCAACAACCCGGCAGGCGCAGGGAAGGGGCATCGGCTAAACCCCGCGCAGTCGTCCTGACCGCCGGGGAGCGGCGGTATGCAGATTTCTGTCCGTGAAATCTTACATCCCGCACGCCGCCTCAACCCCATCCCCTGCACCTGCCTGGCTCTCCGGGCCTGCGGATTAGTGTGTCACTAATGACGTGCACGAAAAATAAAAACGAATAAGAAGCGGAAAATCACCTTTGCATAACCTTTGTTCTTGCAATTAAAGGCAGGGAAAGGATAGTTTACCCTCTGTAATCGTAGTTTCAAATCAAGTTTATTTGAAATCCAGGAGATAAAAAGACAATAACCAAATCTGGATGCTCTTTATATCTGTATGATGATATCCAGTTATCTATTCATTGATGAAAGCCATACGGAACCACACATCATATTATTATGTGCGAAAAATGAATACAGCTTTAGAAATACATGATTCTGCTTTGAACGACATCAGAAATAAAAATTCGACAACTATCGTGCATCTCAACTCAGGCATTAAAAGATAGGAAAGAGAAATTATGAAAAAAATTATTTTTGTTTGTGTTCTTCTTTTGATTGCAGGTTGTACAAGTTACAAAAAGCAAAGTCCAATACAGCCTCCTTTGACATCAAAAAATACTATTCGGGTAGGTGTTCCCGGAACTCTCAGCGGAGATCTTGCCCCATACGGAATCTGCGTGGTAAGAGGGTGCGAACTTGCGGCTGAGGATATCAACTCCAAAGGCGGCATTATAGGAAAAAAATTGGAGATTATACCAGAGGATGATCAGTGTAGGCCCGAGCTTGCTGTAAAGGCTGCAGTTAATCTTGTAAAAAATGATGCCCAAGTGATTATAGGACATCTTTGTTCGGGAAGCACCATAGCTGCAAACAGAATTTATAAAAATGCCGGGCTGATGGTAATTTCACCGACTTCATGTAATGACGATTTAACCCTGTCAGGTAAGCATCCTAATTTTTTTAGGACAATCGGCTATGATGATTCTCAGGCGAAGGTTATGGCCAGTTTTGCGAAAAACAACCTAAATGCCCGCAGAATTGCCCTAATCCACGACAAAGGAGATTATGGCGCAGGAATAATAAAACGTGTCAGAAAAAATTTGATCAAATCAGGAGGAATGGAAATCGTTCTTTTTGAAGGGATTGATAGAAACCATCGTGATTATTCAAAAATTGTAGAAAAAATTAAAAAGTCAAAAGCTGATCTGACCGTGTGGGGAGGATATCATCTAGATGGATCAAAAATTATTGGCATTATCAAAGAACAAGGAGTCAGTACTAAATTCTTTGGATGTGACGGTATATTAAACAAAGGATTCATAAACATGGCCGGTAAAGATTCCGAAGGAGTTTATTCAACCGGCCCAATCAATACATTTAACAAAAACCATCTGTACAATGAACTGATTTTAAAACATCAAAAAAAGTATGGAGAGGATCCTGGGGTATTCATTGGAAATGCCTATGCAGCATTACAAATGTTTGCTATAGCTGCAAACAAGGCAGGCTCTCTTGATTTGGAAGAGTTGAAAAAAGAAATGAAATCAACTTTTATTGAAACGCCAATCGGCGAAATTAAATTTGATAACAATGGTGATTTCCTTTACAGAGAGGACGGATATACATATAAAAATGGCTTTGGTGTTTTTATTGTAAAGAATCAAAAATTTTCAATCGTTAGAAACGATTACACTAATTTATAATTAAAGAACAACTCCATTCCAATGACAATGTTATTTTAGCTGCTTGTTCTCCTGATGGCAGAACTATTGTCTGGAAACATGCGTATCGGTACGGGGTTTTTCATTTCCAGGCGGCAAAGGTGCTTGATAAAAAACTATAAAGATTAACAGCTGTTCAAATACCCGGAGAGCCAGGCAGCCGGAGCTGCGGAGGCCCGGAGCGGCGTGGAATTTTCCGGGCCTCACGGACTGAGAGAACGGGAAATTTCCGCAGCCCTGGCGCTCAGGACGAGCGGCAGGGTGGTAGTGAGGGTCCCGCGGCTCCGGCTGCCGGGTATGTGCCGGGACATCCCGCATACCAAGCATCTGAACCCTATAAATCAGGAAAAAACCTTCAACAATCTGTATTTTTCCCCTGTTCCCCCATGACGCTTTACCGGGGAGCTTATGGGGAAGCCGTTAAAAAAATATCCAGAGGGATGCGTAGTGGGGTTGAGGCTCTTCCCGGCGTTCCTGAAAAAACACATCGGTGAAAGCGCCTTTTCCTTTGTCAAACCGGCCGGGCAACGGCACAGGATATTCAAACTTGCAATACGAAACGGAAATGGTTAGTTTGTTTTCTGTAACACCTTCTCAAAACAGGGGACGGAACGGAGCCTGCAGCCTGCGTTTTTTTCGCGTCACACCTTGCCCCGAAGCATTGCTGCAAAAAGGACCACCAGACTGTACATGCCAAGTATCGAGACAACGAGCCGGATCTCCGGAAAACGGATTCATTCCCGGCCATGGGAGATGGCTTTTTTAATAGCCGTCTGCATCCTCA
>JAKSAX010000383.1 GCA_022361395.1 Desulfobacterales bacterium
GTTTTTGTAAACAGATCAGGTGAAATTATTTTTGCGCGATCCCTTAGGGATCGCGCAAAAATATATGGCTGGCCGGTTAAGAAAATAATCAGGGAAAAGCGAGTATGTTTCAAAGGATATCCGGCAGGCCTGAAACCACTTGGAAAAGCGACTTTCCTGTCTTGCCCGGTTCCATATCCGGTGGTATACTCCTGTTTTTCAGGCCTGTTGACCGGCCGCCGGAACTATTGTGAACAGAACATAAGGATGCCCCATGTCTCCGATTATAGCCATTGTTGCCCATACGGATAAAAACCGGTTTGATATGCCGGCCGTGAGTATTCCCACGGCCTATACCCAGGCGGTTGAAAAGGCCGGTGGGATCCCCCTTATCCTGCCCTTTACCGGGAATTCAGACCTTCTGCCCCGGATGGCGGCCCATGCAGACGGATTTTTATTTCCCGGGGGATTTGACATGGATCCGGCATACTTTAATGAGGCTCCCCTGCCGGAACTGGGACGGGTGAACAGGGAGCTTGATGTTTTTCAAGTGGCGGCTTTTGAGACGGCTATGGAGATGAAGAAGCCGGTCCTGGGCATCTGCCGGGGGGCGCAATTGATCAATGTGGCCCTGGGGGGCAGCCTGTTCCAGGATATTGCCTCCCAGTTCGGTGAACCGGTGCTGGATCACATGCAAAAACAGATTCACTTCGGGACGGACCACCCCGTGGAGATAACCCGGGGATCACGGCTATTCGGGATGTTCGGTTCCGGGATCATGGTGAACTCCAGGCATCACCAGTCTGTCAAGGATCCCGGTGCAGGCCTGAGGATTACGGCAAAATCACCGGACGGGGTTGTGGAGGCACTCGAACACACGGCGCTGCCCATTGACCTTGTCCAATGGCATCCGGAGCTGATGATGCTTGGGAACCAAGCCATGGCGCCTTTGTTCAGCGCCTTTGTCAGAAGCTGCAAAGGCGGCTCAGCCGTGTGACAACACGGGTTCAGGCACAGCAGTATCAGGACCGGGAAAAATAAGATCAGCCAGCCAGCCGGTTTCCATCAATGGCCAGATATCATTCCGGGCCCATTCCACCACTGCCGGGGCAAGGTTCTGTTCCGACCGTTGAAAAATCCGTACATCCAAAGGGGACATCGGGGCAAGACCTTCAAAGAAATGTTCACCTGAATGCCGCTCCCGGCCCGGTTCGGGTGCCCGTGACAGAAGGAAAAACAGGGCAACCGGCATGGCGGACAGGGCATTGATATGACGGCGGATAAAGGCAAAGGTCCTGTTGGTGACACCGGACCCGTCAGGGGCAATACCGATGAAGATCCCGTCATAGGCTGCCAGGTCAACGGAATCCTGCCGGGCATTGTTGTCCGGGATTCTGTAAATGCTTGTCCCGGCCTCTTTCCGGCCAAAGCCTGAGGCCATGCTCTCTGCCACACCTGCAAGTTCAGGGCTTGTCCCGCAGCAGGCCAGCATCAGCCGCCTGGGCACTGCAGCCCCGGGGGTGAAGCGGCTGCCGTTGTCTGTTTCCGTGCCATGGGTCAAACCGGACAGAAACATGGGGATCATTCCTGTAGCAATCAGATTGTCCATACACCCTCCCTGTGTAGTGCGGTTGCCGTTATATTCAGCCCTCTTTATGAGTAACCGCAGGCTAATAAACAAATGTAAAAATATGTTTATCTGCTTGTAAAACTTTGTAAATCAGTAGTAGAAAGGGACGAAAATAAGGAATGCAATGATGACACAGACACTCTTGATCATAGATGACGATGTAAAACTCATCGACCTTTTGTCCGAGTATTTCGAGGAAAACGGATTTCAGGTCATCTCCCTTCAGGAAGGGACCCATGCATCCAAAACCATCAGGGACAACACACCGGATCTCATCATTCTGGATATCATGCTGCCGGGTAAGGACGGACTGGAAGTCCTGAAGGAGATCCGGGGGGATTTTTCAACCCCCGTTATCATGCTCACGGCCCGGGGGGATGATACCGACCGCATTGTGGGCCTGGAGCTGGGTGCGGACGACTACCTGCCCAAGCCCTTTAATCCCAGGGAACTCCTGGCCCGGATCCGTGCGATCCTGAGGCGCCAGACCTCTGCGGCAACCCCTCTGGAGGACAGTTTTATCCGGTCCGGGGACATGGTATTGAACCGGGCGGCCCGGGTGCTCAAAATAGAGGAAAAGACCGTTGAATTATCCACCACGGAGTTCAACATCCTTGAGGTGCTGATGAAGAGCCCCAATACAGTGCTCAGCCGGGATCAGATCATGAACCTTGCCCAGGGCAAGGACTTTATGGCATTTGACAGGAGCGTTGATATCCATATCTCCAAACTCAGGGGCAAAATAGAAAAGGATCCCTCCTCCCCCGCACGCATCAAAACGGTATGGGGTACCGGGTATATGTTTGTGGACCTGGTATGAAAATAAAACAGCTTTACATCAAGATACTTATCTCTTTTCTCCTGATCCTGATGGTGACCATCTCCCTGATTGTTGTGCTGTTTATTTTTACGGCCGGCAGATCATACAAGGCACATATTGATCAGCAGACCCTGTCAAAACTCCAGATTTTTCAGACCATGGTCCAGGAGACAGTGGATCTCCACCCGGAACAGATCGTAGCGGAAAATCCGGATCTCCTGAAACTGCTGAACACCTTTTCCTCCCTGTTTGACGTCAAGATCTGGATTACCGATCCAGGTGAAACCATTCTGTTCCAGACCTTTAAAGGACCGGCCAACGTGCCCCAGACAGGGGTCCACCGCCAGGTGCACCATGACAACGGAATCACCCTGTACCACTTTGTTCTCAAGTGGATCAAATACTACGCCACCATTCCCATAAAAGCAGGGGAAGACGGGCTGCGCCTCCACCTCTATTACGACACCCGGGACCCGGATCACCCCCAGGCCCTGTTTTTCATGGGTATCCTGGTGATCGGCGGTGTGGTGGCGCTCCTGGTCATTCCCATGGCCTCTTTTATCACGCGGCGGGTGAACCGCCTCAACCGGTCGGCCATTGAATTTGCCGGCGGCAACCTCTCCGTGAGAACGGACATCAAGGGGCATGATGAGATTGCCAAACTGGGAGATTCATTCAACCTCATGGCGGACAAGCTTGAAAAACTGGTTCACAATGCCAAGGAGCTGACAGCCAATGTATCCCATGAAATCCGCTCCCCCCTTGCCAGGCTCCGGCTGTCCAAGGAACTAATCCTGGACAAGCTTGACCGGAACGGTTCAAAAGAAGATATCCGGCGGTATACGGATAATATGGAATCCGATATCCGGAACCTGGATACCCTTGTGGCACATATGCTGGCCCTGTCAAAGATGGATTACCAGGAATCAGACCTCACCCTGGAAAGATTCGGGTTCCCGGAGTTTGTAAAAAGCCATGTGGCATCATACAGCGCTGTGCTCAAACAGAA
>JAKSAX010000388.1 GCA_022361395.1 Desulfobacterales bacterium
CTAATTAGATAACCTATGAAACAATATGTAATAGACGGATTGACGCTCAAGGATTATACGGCTTTAAAGGAATACCTGGACAAGTATCTGGAGTCCGCCACCATCGGCGGTATTTACTGGCTTGAACTGGACAGGGATATACTGACCCCTGAACAGGCAGAGCATACAGATTGCTCGCCCCATGTGTTTGCCCTGATGCTGGAGGAATCCTACCTCTCCTGTGAACTGCTTGTAAGAATAAAAACCAATATTAAATGCGATTGCATGGGCTATGCCACAAAACAGCAGCGTGACTGGCTGGTGGACTGGGCCGATGCCGTGCTGGAAAAATTGTCCATCAGCGTTTAATAATTAGGGTCTGGAATATACCGATGCTTAAAATTATACCCCTGGGGGGCCTGGGAGAAATCGGCCTGAACATGATGGTTGTGGAGTACGGCGATGTCATGTTTATCATTGATGCCGGCCTCATGTTTCCCGAAGATTATATGCTGGGTGTGGATATTGTTATCCCGGCCATGGATTATATCCGGGAGCACAAGGATAAAATTGAAGGAATCATACTCACCCACGCCCATGAGGATCATATCGGCGCCCTGCCATACCTGCTCAGGGAGACCCGGCTTCCGGTCTACGGCACCCCCTTTACCCTTGAGATCGTCAGAAACAAACTGGTTGAGTTCGACCTCAACACCTATATAGATCTCAACCTGGTTAACCCGGGCGAAGTGCTTACCATTGAACCCTTTGAGATTGAGTTCATCCGGGTGAGCCACTCCACCATAGACGGGGTGGGGCTGGCCATCAAAACACCGGAAGGAGTGGTGATCCATACCGGGGATTTCAGGATAAGCCATTCAGCCGACAAGATGAAGAATACTGATATTTCAAGTTTTGCCCGGTTCGGTGAGGAGGGCGTGCTGGCCTTGATGTCCGATTCCACCAACGTGGAGGTGGAAGGATATACCATGTCCGAGCAGGAGGTGGCCAAGAACCTGGGTAAGATTGTTTCCGCAGCCCCGGGCAGGGCCATTGTCGCCCTGTTTGCCTCAAACGTGTTCCGGATCCAGCAGGTGATCGATATCGCCCGCAGGAATAACCGGAAGGTGATCTTCAACGGCCGGAGCATGGAGCAGATCTCGTCGGTGGCCATCCGTCTGGGGTACATCAAATGCCCCCAGGGCATGATTGTGGATGTAAAACAGATTCACAAGCTTCCGCCTGAGCAGGTGGTGATCATCACAACGGGCAGCCAGGGAGAACCCATGTCCGCCCTGGCAAGGATGGCATCGGGCATCCACAAGCATATCAATATCAGGAAGGGGGATACCGTTATCCTCTCCTCCAAATATATTCCGGGCAATGAAAAGGCCATTGCCAACATCATCAACAAGCTTTACCGGAGAGGTGCTGAAGTGGTTTACTCCAAAATCGCCCAGATCCACGCCTCGGGCCATGCCCACCAGGAAGAGCTCAAATTGATGATCAATCTGACCCGGCCCGAGTATTTTATCCCCATTCACGGCGAGTACCGGCACCTGGTGGTCCATGCCCGCCTTGCCGAAAAGCTGGGTCTCAGCCGGGACAATGTTATCGTGGCCGAAGATGGCCAGGTCATCAAATTTGACCGGGAAGAGGGCGGACGCATTGACGGAAAGGTCCATACCGGACGGATTCTGGTGGATGGAAAAGGTATCGGCGATGTGGGGCGGTCCGTGCTGAAGGAGCGCAGGGAGCTGTCCGAAGGCGGCCTGGTGGTGGTGACCATGATTATTGACGAAGAGACCGGTGTGGTGCTTTACGGCCCGGAGCTGGTATCCAAGGGATTTGTCTTTGATTCTGCCACGGGGTATCTGGTGGATGACGCCCAATGTGTTATCCTTGAGATTGTGGAAGAGATTGAGGCCGGGCTTGAGTCCAGGGTGGAACTGATCCGTAAAAAACTCCAGCGGGCCCTGAAGCAGTACTTTGCCTTTGCCATCAACCGCAGGCCTTTGATTGTACCGATTATCATCGAAGTATGAAAAAAGAACTTTACGGCATTCTTCTTTTTTTTCTGATTATCCTGACGGCTGTCAGCCTCTTTTCCTATCATGCGGCCGATCCCTGTGTGGGGAACAATTTTACAAGTGTACCGGATAAGGTTCACAACCTGTTCGGACTGGTCGGCGCCCATGTGGCCGGCCTCTTTGTTTATCTCTTCGGCATCGGCGCCCTGTGGATCCCCCTGGTCCTTTCCCTGCTCAGCCTCTGGTATCTTAAGGAAAAATCCAGGAAGGTCATCTGGATGACCCTTGGCGGGGGCCTGATCCTAATGATCTCCACCGGCAGTATTTTTTACCTGTTTAAAGATGCCTATCACTTTTCAGACACCGTGATTCAGGCCGGCGGTATTATCGGCCGGGTGCTCACGGCAGTGCTGCTGAAATATGCCAATATCACGGGATGCGTGATCATTCTCTCATTTTTTGTGATCATCGGCTTTACCCTGTCAACAGGGATTTCCCTTAAGGATCTCGCCCTCTTTGTCAGGCGCAAAACCCTTGCCCTGCTGCTGACCGTGAAGCAGGATTTTAATGAGGCCGTTGTCTATGTGAACGAGCGGACGGCAAGGTTCATGGAAGAGAGAAAGGCAGCCAGGATTGAAAAGGCAAAAAAACTGGAAGAACTGCGGGTCCTGCCGGAAGAGACAGGCATTGAAGATGAGGCCGGGGCACGGGTGCCGGTCGTGGTAAACCAGGCACCGGAACCCAAAAAGCACCGGCCGGCAAAAAAAGCGGAAATCGGGGTCGACGGCGACGAGGTGGCCCTGGATGATATTCTTGCACCGACCATTGTTGAGGTGGAAACCGATGATACCGAGTACGCCGCCGATCCCGGGATCCAGGATATAAGGGAACAGCCCGACTTTATTTTGCCCAGACTCTCCTTTCTGGATGAAAAAGCAAAGATCAGGCGCAGGATCGATACAGACCTTCTCCAGGAAAAGGCCAGGATCCTGGAGAGCAAACTCAAGGATTTTAACGTCCGGGGTGAGGTGGTTGAGATTCTGCCCGGACCTGTGATCACCACCTTTGAATACCGGCCGGCCCCGGGGATAAAACTCTCTAAAATCGTGGGGTTGTCCGATGACCTGGCCCTGGCCCTGTCCGCCATTTCCATCCGCATTGTGGCACCCATCCCGGGACGGGATGTGGTGGGAATCGAGATCCCCAATGAGGAGCGGGAACTGGTGAACCTGAGAGAGATGGTGGCCTCAAAGGAATTTGTCCAGTCCGACTCTCTCCTGACCCTGGGGCTTGGCAAGGATCTCCTTGGCCAGCCCGTGGCCACCAAGATGGACAAAATGCCCCACCTGCTCATTGCCGGGGCAACCGGTACGGGAAAGAGTGTGGGGCTGAACTCCATGATCATCAGCCTCCTGTACAAGGCCACCCCTGATGAGGTAAAGCTGATCATGGTGGATCCGAAGCGGATCGAGCTTTCCGTGTACAACGATATCCCCCATCTGATTACCCCGGTGGTAACGGATATGAAAAAGGCCACCAATGCACTGTTCTGGGCTGTGAAAGAGATGGAGCGGCGGTATGAACTGCTGGAGATGAGCGGGCTGAGAAATATCGGCCAGTACAACGAGATGGTCAGGGAGACCCTGGAGCAGACCCCTCCGGATGAAGCGGAGACCTCAGCCATTCCCCTTGAAACCCTGCCCTATATCGTGGTGATTGTGGATGAGCTTGGGGACCTGATGATGGTGGCATCCAAGGATGTGGAATATGCCCTGACCCGCCTGGCGCAGATGGCCAGGGCTGCGGGTATCCATCTGATCATTGCCACCCAGCGGCCCTCAGCAGATGTGCTCACCGGAACCATTAAGGCGAATTTCCCCACCCGGATATCCTTCCAGGTATCCTCAAAGATCGACGGCAGGATCATCATTGACCAGGGCGGCGCCGAAAGCCTGCTGGGCAACGGGGACATGCTCTTCTGCCCGCCGGGCACAGGAAAGCTGATGCGGATCCAGGGGGCTTATATCTCCGAAAAGGAAATCGGCAGGATCACCGGTTTTTTAAAGGAACAGCGTCAGCCTGACTACAATGAGGAAGTGACCATGGGAGAGGGCAAGGACGAGGAGAAAACCTTTGATGACTCCGATTATGACGCCAAGTACGATGAGGCTGTCGCCCTGGTTACCAAAGACCGCCAGGCTTCCATATCTTATGTCCAGCGCAGGCTGCGCATCGGATACAACAGGGCGGCCAGGCTTATTGAAATGATGGAGCACGAAGGTATTGTGGGACCCCAGATGGGATCCAAGCCCAGGGAGATCCTGGTAAAAAGCTATGACGAAGAATAGTTAGATCAAGAATAGTTGGATCAAGAATAGTAAGATCAACAATACTAAGATCATGAAGATAAGATTATGACAAAGACTAAAATTGACTTTGCGTTTTTAAACACCGTTAAGGGATTCATGCATGATGAAGAGGTGGAGCGGCTGTTTGCGCTTTCCCGTGAGGCTTCTGCCATGGGGCCCCTGCTTGAAATCGGCTCCTATTGCGGACGGTCAGCTGCGGTTATCGGCCAGGTCTGCAAGGAAAATTCAAGTATTCTGTACTCCATAGACCACCACCGGGGATCCGAAGAGCAGCAGCCCGGAGAAGAGTATTTTGACCCGGATCTTTATGACGAAAGAACCTCGGGCATCAATACCTTTCCCCTGTTCCGGGAAACCCTGAAGCGGGCGGGACTGGAAGAGACGGTTGTCCCCATTGTCTCTTCATCCGAGGCTGCCGGCAGGATGTGGCAGACCGGCCTTTCCATGGTTTTTATTGACGGCGGCCATTCCTTTGAGGCGGCCCATACAGACTTTATCACCTGGTCCCCCCATTTGATTGCAGGCGGTTTCCTTGTGATCCACGATATTTTTTTAAACCCGGAGGAGGGGGGGCAGGCCCCCAGGCAGGTCTATGAGGCCGCCCTGGCCACGGGGCAGTATGAAGAGCTTGAGATGACCAGGACCCTCGGGGTGCTCAGACAAAAGTAAGGAGTGCCATGCTTGACCATATCCTGGAAAGTATCAGAACCTATTACCTGGAACTGCTTCCCTTTAACAAGGTGCTGGGCATCTCCATTGAGCACCTGGACTATGAAACCGGGGAGGCCGTGACTTCCTTTCCCCTGAAGCCCGAACTGATCGGCAATTCAGCCGCCGGGATTCTCCACGGGGGTGTTACCGCATCTGTTATTGACCTTACCGGCGGATTAAGCGCATTGATTTCATGTGTCAAACTCAACAGGGGGGCGTCACTGGAAGAGCTCCAGGCAAAACTGGTTGCCTCGGCCACCATTGACATGCGTGTGGATTATCTGCGTCCGGGTAAAGGGAAGGCCTTTGAATGCAAAAGCCGGATCATTCGAGCCGGCTCCCGCATCGTGGTGTCCAAGATTGATTTGTTTAATGATGACGGCCTGCGCATAGCCACAGGAACCGCTACTTATATCATCGGCTGATCAGCCGGGGCTTAATCCCGGGCCACTCCAGTTCCGTTACAGTCCGGGCATTTCTCATCCGGTTCGCAGATACAGTCGTCCAGGTGGTTTTCCTCATTTGTCCTGCGCCATTCCGCATTGCATTCACAATTTCCGACAAGAATTTTCTTTCCTTTGCAGGTGGGACAAACTTTTTCTGATGCCATGGGTGATCTCCTTTTATTGAGGGAAATTAAAAGAATTAACCTAATTCATAAGATATAGCGCCTTTGCCGGGATTGTAAAGTAAAAAAAAGAAGGTAGGTAAGGTGCGCCGGTAAATCCTGATGGGCAGGAGAAAGCTTTTCCGGATGTTTTTTCTAAAATATCGCTTCCTGTTTAAAATCGGTTATAATTCAATTGAATTTTGTGCCCATGAGCGATATTATAATATTTTCATTGAATGAAAGTGATATGGAGAGACTGATATGCCTATAATCGAATGGACCGAAGAGTTCAGCATTGGAAACCCGACACTGGATGACCAGCATAAAAAATGGTTTTCCATATATAACAAGGCCCATGACAGGATGATGGATCCTGATGAAAAGAATTTTATCAGCACCGGGATAGATTCCCTGAAAGAGATGAAGGCTTACGGGGAGTATCATTTTTCAACGGAAGAGGAGACCATGGCGGCTGCCGGGTTTCCCGAGCTGGAAAAGCATAAACTGATGCACAGGGCGTTTTCCCGGGATATCGACGGTATGATCCAGGGACTTGAATCCGGAAATCACGTATTGAACTCCGAGGTGATCAAGCGCATTGAAAACTGGCTGCGCCATCACATCCTCAAGGAAGATCTGAAGTTTAAGACCTTTTCGGAGCAGAAAGGCAGGGGCTAAAACCGGCTTTTGCCCGCCTTGCTCTCTTTTCACTCCTCTTTTTTTAAATCAGCCTTTGATTTTTGTTTCATCCGGTCCAGGGATGCTTTAAACCGCTCGCAGGGATCTTCATAGGATACCCGCTGGGTAAACCACAGGTAATCTGCAGGAGGGGCAGGGGCATACCCGTCAAGATCAAGCTGTTCCATATAGGCGTCCGGTCCGGAAGGCTCCCTTGAAATTTCAGTGATGGCAAGGTTTAACTGGGAAATGCCCGGGTTCAGGTGATTCACCCGGTCAACCACGCCCAGGCCGTATTCGGTATGGCCGTTGCCCATGATAACGACAATGGGACCCGGGGGTGCGGCTGGTGATGCCCCTTTGGCCAGGGAATCGTGGAGCTGGGTAATGGACAGGGCCATTTTGTCGTTTCTCGCCTTCCAGGTGTCATAGAGCCGCGAGGTCATTCTACCGTGATCCATGCCGCAATGCACTGCCGTGAAGATCTCTTTCATATACCTTTCATATACCGGATCGGATAGATCCGTGGAAAAGATCTGGCGCTTCTCAATCGGGGTGATTTTATCCAGGCCCTTGCGGGTGATCCGCCGTTTCTGGGTGGATGATAAATCCAGCCCGGCGGCGGTCAGGCCATTGTCCCTGGCCAGGATAAGAAGATCCCAGTAATAGGCCCACATCTCATCGGATTGGTCTTCCCAGCCCAGTCTTTCCCTCATCCGGGTCTCTACTGCAGCCTCCATTTCAGGGGTGTGCCCGGCCTTTATTGAGTCCATAAGGTTAAGGAGAAGAGGGGTTTGCTCCATGGAGAAAAATTCAAACCCGATCACGGGAGACCGGCCCGAATCAACAAGATCTTGGATGATGCGGTGCTGGATGGCGTGGTGCATGGGGTTGTCGTGCTTTTCAGACAGGTAGACAACCTCATGCCGGGCAATCTGATCCATGAGGGTGGCGAACAAAACCGGTTTTCCGGTGCTGGTGTCCATGATTTTTCCGATGAGGGGATCTTCCCGCATCACGGTTTTGGGTGCACTGGCACAGGAATATATCAGGGGGATCAGAGCCAGGACAGTCAGAAAGGTAAAAGAACGCATAATCTCCTCACAAGTTAAAGGTTCTGTGACAAGATAATACCGTTTTTCAAAATTTAAAGCCGCAGGAGCTTAAAGATACCCAGCCTTACAAAGGCATTTTAAAATAAAGCACCAGGCTTTTTCCCATCACAGGGTTGAGCAGGCGGTCCACAAAAGCGGTGATC
Source organism: Desulfobacterales bacterium (assembly GCA_022361395.1). Classification (GTDB taxonomy): domain Bacteria; phylum Desulfobacterota; class Desulfobacteria; order Desulfobacterales; family Desulfobacteraceae; genus Desulfobacter. The sequence goes on from JAKSAX010000388.1 coordinate 7,636, forward strand.
CAAGGTTTTTTCATCAGGTCCCAGACCAGGAGCTTATGGTAAAGGTTCACGGCGGTTGAATCGCTCCGGTTGGGTCCGACTAGGCACTTCAGCCACCAATAGGGGGTGTGGATGCTGTGGGCAAAGTGAGAACCCAGGAACACCGGTCCCCGGTCCTGGATTTTTTTGATGATCTCATCTTTTTTGTAAATCCGGACATGGCCCATATTGGCGTTGAAATACTCATCTGACAACTGCCAGCATATTTTTTCCGGCCAGGCCCTTGGTACGCTGACAGCCAGGGTTTTTCCCGGTTTGACTATCCTGACGAGTTCGGAAATAGCTGCGCTGTCATCGGGAATATGCTCCAGGACTTCAGAACAGAGCACCACGTCAAAACTATCCGAGTCAAAGGGCATGGCTGTGATATCCATGCAGGAGAGGTTCCAGTCTTTGCAGGCCAGGTCGTTGATTTCCTGGTGGAATTCGAGTTTGCCGCGGGTGGTTTTGAGGTTGTCATACCCGAAATCCGCCCCTGTACATATGCCGCCTTTTTCCTGGCAGGCCCTGATGGTATGCCGGCCTTCGCCGCAGCCGATATCCAGGACACGGTCACCAGGGGTAATCCCCAGCCGCTTAAAGTCCATTGTAATCATTGATCACCTCCTGATAGGCGGCAGCGGTCCGCATGGCTGTTTTTTCCCAGGTGAATTCCGAACAGACCCGTTCGTATCCTTTTTGGGCCAGGGCTTCCCTCCGGGCCGGATCATCCAGAAGTTCGATAATGGCTTTTTCAAGGGCTTGAGCATCTCCCGGGGGCACCAGCCTGGCAGCATTCCCGGCCACCTCGGGAAGGGCCCCGCCTGTGGTGGAAATCACCGGAATCCTGCAGGCCATTGCCTCTCCCACGGGCAGGCCGAATCCTTCGTACATGGAGGGCACCACGGCAATGGAGGCCCTGGCGTATTCCCTGACAAACCTGTCATGGTCGACTCTGCCGGTAAAGTCTATGTGGCGCCCCAGGTCCAGGGTTTTAACAAGTTTTTCAATTCCCCCGCCTTTTTTGGGGGTCCCGATAACCGTGAGGGAGGCTTCCCGTTTTTTCAACACGCCTTTAAGGGCATGGAGAAGGTGGTAGAGCCCCTTGAGCGGTGTGTCCGCACTATTGGTAACAATGAGGCGGCCCGGAACTTTCCTGATATGGTCCAGGGGGTAGAAGTTGTCCATGTCAATACCGATGGGGATGGTTCTGAACCTGGATTCCGGTATTTTGAATTCCCTGGAGATATCTCTTTTTGAACTGTCCGAGACAGTGATGATCGCGGGCAGGCGACGGGCAACCCGTTTCTGCATTCCGATAAAGGAATACCACCGCAGGGCTTTGACTTTTTTAAAAAATGACCGGGTGCTCCGGACGGCCAGGCGGCGGTCCACGGTCATGGGGTGGTGGATGGTTGCGGTAACGGGCATCTCCTTTGCCAGGGAAAGCATGCCGTAGGAAAGGCTCTGGTTGTCATGGATGATGTCCAGATTGTTCCGCCGGTTCCGCATATGGCGTTTAACCCGCATGCCGAATGTCATGGGCTCTGGGTATCCCATGGCGGAGGTGTCCAGCCATTCCAGCAG
>JAKSAX010000391.1 GCA_022361395.1 Desulfobacterales bacterium
ATTATCCGGTTTTAGCCGCATATCTTGAAAATATGAGTGTTATCCAGATAGCTTGAGACACTGAGGATAAAATTCAAGAATCAAGATTAAGGAAGAATAGCCTTTCACTATTAAGAATTGCAAGGGAAAGATTATACACAAAGAGACGACAATATCGAATTTGTCATCAAATAGATGTCTCTGGTGCCGGGAATTTATAAAGCTATCAGGCTAAGCAGTAAAAGCCCTGGCCTTCTCGGATGCCGCGCCTGCATCAGCGATAAAACCGTCTGCACCGGTTTCATCGGCAGAGTCTTGGGTGCCGGAGGCCTGATTTACCTAACCTTTTTAACCACTTCGTCAAGTGCTGAAATAATATTTTGAAACCCCTTGTTTTCCGAGATCACTGCCATGGCGGTTTCATTGAGGCCGCCCGGTGTCATGGAATCTGCCACCAGGGTTCCGATATCCCCGTCAGGGGCGGTTTCCGCTATCAGGGCCAGGGCCTTGAACATGGCCGAGGTATAGGCGGCGGCCTGGGCGCGGTCAAGGCCACGGGCCTCTCCCCAGGCTGCCACGGTGTCGGTCAGGGCGTAAAAGGGTGCCATGAGGGCCGTGATGATGGAAAATATTTCAAGCTGTTCTTCTTTTTCCGGCACAAGGACCGAGCCTGTCAGGGAGAAAAGGGTGTTTACCCGGGGTTCGTCCGGAAACATGACCACAGGGCCGGTGTTAAGGGCGGTGCAGGGCAGGGGGATCGCCCTGATCACGGTTCGGGCCGGGGCTGTCAGTTCCCGGATGCGGGAAAGGGGAACCCCGGCAAGGAGGGTGACGATAACCTGGTCCCTGCGGAATGCCAGCCGGTTTAAAATCCCGGTTTCCTGTCCGGGCAGGAATGCCAGGAACAGGATGTCGGCATTATCTGCCACAGCCTGGTTTGGTGCGGCGATCCTCACCCGGGGCCAGGCCTTTTCCAGGGCCAGGGCCCTGTGTTCACTCCTGGAGGATATCCAGATCTCTTCAGGGGGCCGGCCTGATCTGCACAGCCCTGTTACGATTGCCTCGGTAATGGTGCCTGTTCCGATAAATCCTATACGCATGGTTATGTTTGCTCCGAATCTGGTTAAAGTAAAAGGCCCCTTGTTTCTGCAGGGAGTGTGTGCGGGCAGAAACAAAGGGCCTGTCCATCAGCTTTTGAATTCAGCCATGATGGATTTCAGGAACGCATACATCATAAAGAGCATGAGTATCATGAAGGGGAATGAGAATATAAAGGAGACGGTCTGTACTGCCTTTAGTCCGCCGGTGAGCAGGAGCATGGCCGCAATGGTGCTGCACAGGATGCCCCAGCCGATTTTGGCGCGGTTGCCGGGATTGATGTTGCCGCCGGAACTCATCACGCCGATTACATAGGTGGCTGAATCAGCCGAGGTGATGAAAAAGATGCAGATTATCACCATGGTGATCAGGGAGAGAACCGAACTTAAGGGGAGCAGGTCGTAAAGTTCAAATACCGCTGCCGTGGGATCCTTGAGTGCGGCTGCGGCAATGCCGGGGCTCTCGGGCATGGACAGTTCAAAGTTCAGTGCGGTGCCGCCGAGGATGGCGAACCAGATAGCGCAGAGCAGTGTGGGGGCCAGCAGGGAGCCGAATACGAATTCCCTGATGGTCCGGCCCCTGGAAATACGGGCGATAAAGGCGCCCACAAACGGGGCCCACACCAGCCACCAGGCCCAGTAAAACACAGTCCAAGATCCCATCCAGTCATAGCCCACGTGTTTTTCAACCACCTGGGTGGTGTCCATGAAAAAGGAGTATTTGATAATGGTCTGGAAATAGTCCCCGAGGGATTCAATAAGGGATTCCAGGATATAGATGGTCGGGCCACAGAACAGGATAAGGGCCATGAGTCCGAAGGCCATGACCATGTTGGTAGTGCTCAGGACCTTGATGCCCCTGCTGACGCCGGAAACGGCGGACATGATGAACAGCACCGTAATAATGATGATGAGAATGATGGAAACCGAATTGGTATTGGGTATGCCGTAAAGTTTGTTCAGGCCGGTGGAGACCTGCATGGCCCCCATGCCCAGGGAATTGGCCACGCCGAACAGGGTAACCACAATGGCCAGGGCGTCAATGGATTTCCCCAGGCCGCCGCGGACCCCTGCCTCTCCGATCAGGGGTTCAACCGTCCAGGAGAAAAGGCCGGGCTTGTCTTTCCTGAACTGGAAATAGGCCAGGACCAGGGCAACCACGGCATAGCAGGACCAGGGATGAAGTCCCCAGTGGAAGAATGCGATGCGCATGGCATCTGCCGCTGCCTGGGGGGATTTGGGATCTGCATGGGGCGGGGTGGCGAAGTGGAACATGGGTTCGGAGACCCCCCAGAAGACCAGGCCGATGCCCATACCTGCCGCAAAGAGCATGGCAAACCAGGCTAAGAGGCTGAACTCAGCCTCCTCGTCATCTTTACCGAGTTTTACATTGCCGAACCTGCTTATGGCAATGACAAAGCAGAACAGGACAAATCCGGCCACAAGGAGTAAATAGGACCACCCGAAATTCTTGATAAAGAACTGGAAGATCGTGTTGAAAATTTCTTTGACCATGTCGGCTGAGATCAAAGTGGCCACAATGAAGATGGAACAGACAATGACAGATCCGATGGTGATTGACATGTCAAGTTTTGCTTTCGGGGCTTGCATTTTTACTCCTTTGCTTATGGTAAACGGTTAAAAAAAAGGCGGTGAAACCACCGCCGGACCTGCATCAGGATGCAGGACAATTCATTCTTTGTTTCAGGGCAGGCAGGTCAACACCGAAGCCTGCCAGGCAGGTATCCAGGGCCTTGATTTTCCCAGGCGCCAATTCCGGCTGCCGATAGCTGTCCAGCAGTTTCCGGATTTTCAGGGCCATTTTGTCTTCAAGGGCCTGGTCCGCGCCGGTGCCGGGGGGGAGGGCGCCCTGTAGGCTGATGTCGGAAATATAGGTTGAGGTCCTGCAATTGGCTGCCGTGTGCATGTGGGTGAGGAACTGGCCCCCGCAGCCCACCGCCTTTATGGCGGACAGGGCAAGGCTGTCTTCATCTGTACTGATGTCCGAAAGGTAGGTCCGGACCCGTCCCAGGATATCCAGGTCCACCACGAATTTTTCAAAGGACATGGACCCGTAGGTGTCAAGTCCGCCTGCGCTGTGGAAGTTGAAGTTGATCTTTTCCTGGTTGGCGGCCATCTGGACCAGGGTGCTTTCGATCCCGGCCTGGACAGAGACGTTTTTGGCATCGTTGAGCCCGCCGCCGCCCCTGCTGGGCAGCCCGTACATCCTGGCCAGGCGTGCACAGTATTTCACGGCCAGGGCGGATTCGGGGGATCCGATGGTAAAGGCGCCGGTGCGCATGTCCGTGCCGGATGAGGCAGATCCGTAGATGGCAGGGGTCCCTTTTCTGATCATCTGGGACAGGGCCACGCCCACCAGTGCCTCAACATTGGAGACCACGATGCTTCCGGCAAGGGTGACAGGCCCGGTGGTGCCTGCCATGACCGCAGGCGATATGATCACGGGCTGCCCGTGTTCCGCATACACCAGAAGCGTGTCCAGCATTTTTTCGTCAAATTGTAACGGGGAGAGGGAGGAGACCAGGTTGGCGATCCTGGGTTTTTGAACCAGCCCTTCCCTGTCCGTGTCAAAGGCTGTTTTCAGCAGTTCCATGGTCATTTCGCTCTCTTCTTTTCCTCCCATGCCGCCGAACAGGCACTTGTCCGTATGGATCAGTGCTGCGTAGAGAAGGGTGGGGTAGAGGGTGTCGTCGTTGTCCAGGTCTTCGGGCGTGACCATGACACCCCCGTTAATGTGGAATACATCCGTGGCATGGACAAGTTTGAGAAATTTTAAATAATCGGAAAACAGGGCGGACCTGCGGTTCCCGGCAAGATCCGCTACAAAGGGAAAGCCGGAATTGGAGGAGGCATGTACCGTCCGGTCCCCCCCGATTTCCAAATCGTGTTCAGGGTTCCGTGCATAGATCCTGAATTCGGAAGGTGCATGGGAAATCCACTCCATGAGCTGGTCCCGGGTAAAAAATACCTTGCCGCCTTCAACCCGGATCCCTTTCCGGGCCGCAATATCAAGGATGCCTTGGTGGTGCAGGCGGACGCCGACGGTTTCAACGATTTCCATGGACGCTGTGTCCAGGTCTTTCAACTTCTGTTCTGTATTTCCCATACTTTCCTCTGGCAATAAAAAGCGCGGCCGGAAGACTTGCTGCCCGGCCGCCGGTTTTGGGTTAACGACAATCCTCCCTGTCAGGCGTCCGGCCCCGGGTGTCCGGGATCAGGCGTCCCGGGTTACCGGGCCCGCGGATTTTCCGCAGTCCATGATGGAAATTTACTTTCATGATCATTTATGCCCGGCTTATCCTCCGGTGCTCACGCTGAGACCCGACTGCCTCAGTATGCCGGCGTAACGCTCCATCTCTTCTTCTGGCGGCGGCTTAAGGGATTCAAGATCATAGGGAAGGGCCATCCTCCGGTAGGTTTCCATCCCCAGCCTGTGGTAGGGCAGCAGCTGGATCCCGGCAAGCCGCTTCAGTCCGCGGCAGAGCCCGCCCAATGCCCTGAAATTGTCATCCGTGTCGTTCACGTCCGGTATCACGGGCATGCGGACAATAAGGGAACGCCTGTAGTCCGCCGCATTCGCTGCATCCGCAGCCTTCAGGTTTTCAATTATCCTTTTGTTGGAGACCCCTGTTATCTCTTTATGGGTTTTGTCATCCACATGCTTGATGTCGAAAAACAGGGTGTCGGTAAAAGGCAGAACCCTTGCCATATTGATCCAGGGCACGAAACCGCTGGTCTCAATTGCCGTGTTGATACCATGGGCCAGGCAGCGTTCCAGGAGCTCCCGGGTGAATTCCGGCTGGGCCAGGGGCTCCCCCCCGGACACGGTGATGCCGCCCCCGGAGTGGTAGTAGAACAATGAGTCCTTTTCCACCTCCCTGTAGATCTCATCCACATCTGCCGTATACCCCCAGGCCTGGCGGGCTCCTGCGGGGCAGGCAGCCACGCATCGCCTGCAGTCTGTGCAGCGCTGGGTGTCCGTGACGAAACGCTCGGATTTCATATCCCAGGCCAGTGCCTTTTCCGGGCATTTTTCCACACAGTCAAAACAGCCGGTGCATTTGGACCTGTTTACGCCGAAATCAGTGCCGGACCGCTGGGATTCCGGGGTGGAGCACCAGCGGCAGGCCAGGGGGCAGCCCTTGAGAAAAACCACGGTGCGCAGGCCGTCCCCGTCAAAGCCGGACAATCGTTCAATGCGCAGTATCCGTCCTGTTGCGGTCATCCGTCTCTCCTCAACAGCAGCCGCCGGCCGCTTTCTGCGGGGTAAAGCTTTCCTGGATGGTCCTGTGGATGATTTCATCCTGAACCTCAGGGCAGAGTTCCACAAAATAGGCGGTGTAGCCGGCCACCCGGATGAGCAGGTCCCTGTATTTTTCAGGTTCTTTCCGGGCCCTTATCAGTTGCTCCTTGTCCACCACGTTGAACTGGGCGTGGAAGACCCCCAGGGAGCAGGCTGTCTTGAGCAGCGACATGAGGTGGACAGTTCCCCGCTCATCCTTCATCAGCTCCGGTGACAGCTTCATATTGAGCAATGTACCGGATGCATAAAGGTCATGGGGGATTTTAGCCACGGATTTGAGTACGGAGCTTGCCCCGTTCACATCTGTTCCGCCAGTGGGGGAGAGCCCGTCGGTGAGGGTGGTCCAGGCGTTGCGACCCGAGGGAAGGGCGCCCACGGTCTTGCCCAGGGGCACATGGGCCGTCACCGGCAGGATGCCGGACATGAGCTTGCCGTATTTGCTGTCTTGGGTGTTGGTCTTAACGGCCAGGTAGGTCATCATGTCGGCGGCTACAGAATCGGGGCCGTCCAGGTCATTGCCGTATTTTGCCGCCTCAAGGCATTTTTTCCGGATGTCTTCGTAGGAAACAAAATCCGCTGAAACAGCCTGTATCAGCCTTTCCATGCTCACAGCCCCGGTGTCAAACACCAGTTCCTTAACCGCTGAGATGGAGTTGATAAAGTCCGCCACCCCGTCGTAGATAATACCGTTGCCGCAGGGATACTTGGTGCCGCCGTGGGTGTAGTCGGTTGCCGTGTCAATACAGTTCCTGAAGGAGAGGGAGATAAAGGGGACGGGCCGGTCGTCCCAGATCTCGTCCAGGATGTTGTTGGCCTCCACCACTTTTTTGATGATGTGATCCACCTGCTGTTTTATTGCTGCGGCAAACCGGTCATAGGTTTTGAATTCTGCAGGATTCCCGGTATCCAGCCCAAGCATCTTGCCGCTTTTCCTGTGGATGCCCCGGAACAGGACAAATTCAACCAGGCTTGCCAGGTTGACGTCTGCACTGACATAGCCCCTGATCTTGCCTGCCAGGTTGGTTTCCACGCAGCCGCAGGGGTTCCAGTCGTATGCTTCATGCAGGGGAACCCCCTTGTTCTGGACCATCCGGATGCCCACTTCGTCGTTATGGAATGCCGGGAATCCGTTTCCGGTATTGATGCACTCCGCGCATTTTTTAAGGAAGGAATCCGGATTTTTGGACAGGTTGTACCGGACCGACAGGGAGGGCTGGTAGAGCATGGTGTCCATGGATGCCTGGATGACCATGTAGGAGAGGTCGTTCACCGCATCCTGGCCGTTGGCGTCTATGCCGCCGGCGCAGACATTCTGGAACATGGTGTAGCCGTTGGCATATTCCGCGGTAACCCCGTCCTGGAAGAGACAGGGTTCGGCAAGTTTTATCCAGGTGCAGTCCAGGAGTTCCTGGGCACGTTCCGGGGTAATGCGGCCGGCCTCTAAATCAGCCTTGTAATAGGGGTAGAGATATTGGTCGATGCGTCCCAGGTTGTAGGAGGCCGCATTCTGTTCCATGAAAATGGAGGCGTGGTAGAGATAGACGAACTGAAGGGCTTCGTGGAAAGTGGAGGCAGGTCTGGCCGGGATCCTTTTAAACACCTCCGCGATCTTCAGCAGTTCGGATTTCCGGGTGCCGTCCGTTTCCGCCTCTGCCAGGCGAAGGGCCTCTGCCCTGTATCTTTCCCCGAGGATGATCATGCCCTCGGCAGCCGTGATCATGGCATCCAGATAGGCGATTCTCGGATAGTGGGCGGGTTTGGACAGATCGTACTCCGCCTTTTTCTCTTTAATATAGGCGATGATGCCTTCCATTCCTTCACTGAGCAACTCCTTGTAATCCGGTGTCAGTTCCCCGGGCCCGCGCACGGCCTTCCGGTCAATGTAAATGACCGCATTTTCCTTCAGGTCAACGATGTCCCGGGGTGCCTGGGCCTCCCATTTTTCAAAGTTGGACCGCCCGAGCCAATAGGGCTTGATGACCTGCCGGAACAGTTTTTTATCTTCTTCACTGATGTAAAAGGGATCATAGGGCCGGTCGGAAATGGTATCCAGTTCCTTGTCCAGTACGGACCAGCAGACAGCCGCACAGAGCACCCCGCCCCTGGGCATTTTTCCGGAGCAGCCCACAATGAGTTCGTGGTCCCAGATGGTGATTGTTTTTTTTAAGCAGACATCCTTAAAGGCTATTGCCTTCCTGTTTTCCCTGGGCAGTGCCTCAGTCCCGCGGAAACTTTCGGTTAAGATCAGGGCATTTTCAATATCCATGGTGGGCCTGGCATTGACGACACGTTCGCGCAGTTTTTCAATCCGGTCCATATATGTCATAACATCTCCTTTATTTGGTGTTCGGCTGGAGGTTGCCCCGCAGGACCGGCCCGCCTTAATTCAGGCTGCCGCTGTGTTGCCGGCCCGTCCGGGGGGAGGTTTGCCGCCTCAGCCCCTTATATTACAAAGGGTGTGCCAAAGTGGTGGGTATAATACTGAGAGGGGTATAAGATCTTGAATTTTAAATATAAATATGGATACGCTGGTTGTTGCGAATAAAATATGGGCGTGGAAGAAAATTTTTAAAACTTGAAGAAATTTTTAAATTAAGGAAAATTTATTACAATAACTACTCCCGGGGAATATGGATCCCCAGCCGCTTGATCTTATAGCGCAGGGCCTGGGGGGATAGGTTTAAAAAACGGCCTGCCTTGGAAATATTAAAGCCCGCCCGGGTCAGGGCGTTCTGGATATACTGGGTCTCAACGGATCTGAGGGTGGCGGAAAGGTCCATGGGGCCCCGGTCCGGCAGGTCAAAGGCAGGCCGGTCTGCCGGGGCCGGTTCTGCCCCGGGAATCCCGGCCGCTTTTCCCGGTCCTGACACCAGCTTATTATAATTGCCCATGAAATAATCGGACAGGTGCCGCTCCTCAATCATCCCGAAGGGGCCGAGCATGGCCGTGGCAGCCTTGAGGGCATGCTCCAGTTCCCGGACATTGCCGGGCCAGGGATAATTGTTGAAAATCTCATATACACCGGTGCTCAACGTGTAGGATCTGTGTCCGGCAGCCTCACCTGAACCAAGGGCATCAAGGAAATGGGCGCAGAGCAGGGGAATGTCCGACTTCCTCTGGCGCAGGGGCGGGATCTCCAGGACCACCACGGCCAGGCGGTAAAAGAGGTCATTACGGATTCTTCCCTGCTCAAGGGCCCGGGACGGTGGAATATTGCAGGTGGAGATGAATGACACGTCAACGGGTATCTCCTTGAGGGCGCCCACACGCCGGACCTTTTTTTCCTGGATCACCCGCAGCAGTTTGGCCTGGAGTTCCAGGGACATGGAGTTGAGTTCATCCAGGAGGATGGTGCCGCCCTGGGCCTCCTCCAGCAGCCCTGCCTTGTCAATGGCGCCTGTAAACGCGCCTTTGGCAGTTCCGAACAATGTGGTCTCAAGCAGGTTGTCGGGGATGGCCGCGCAGTTGATGGGGATGAAGGCATGGGCAGCCCTGGGGGAGGCCTGGTGGATGGCCTGGGCAAAGAGTTCCTTGCCGCACCCGCTTTCCGCCCAGATAAAGACGTTGAACCGGGTCTGGCTTGCCGACTTTGCCTGGGCCACGGCGTTCTGGAACCTGTGGTCCTTGCCGATCAGTGCGTCAAAGGTATAGGGGCGGCCGGGCAGGGGGGGCTGGGCCGTCTCCCCGTCCTGGTGCTTTGCCAGCAGGTTCTGGCTGATCTGGAGGTTGAGGGAAAAGTGGATGACCCCTTCGACACGGCCATTTGAAACCAGGGGAAATGAGGAGCAGAGTGAATTCACCAGCTTCTTTTTCCGGGTATAGTACAGGATGGTCTTTTTGATGATGGGTTTACCGGTTTCAATGGTCTGGATGGACAGGTGGCAGTCCCGTTCCAGGGGGTAGAAATCCACCATTTTTTTCCCGATGATATCCTCGTCCTGGAGATCATCCGTCCGTGTCAGCAGCCGGTTCATGTATTGAACTACCCCGTCACGGTCAATGATCATCACCCCCATGAGGGAGTTGTCCCAGATCTTGCAGAAAGCGGGGGAGAGTACTGTTTCCATGTTCAGGTCTTTGTTGCGCATGGCCATATCCTTATCGGGTTTCCGGCTACTATACTCCAAAAACCGGTGTTTTAAAATCCCGCTTTATTGCGAAAGCTTCAAAAAGTATGATATCTGTGGGGTATAAAAAGGGGTCGCCATGCAGATAGATTTAAACAAACTTAAAACCTTTTACATCCTGGCCGGGACAAAGAGCTATACCGGGTGCGCAGACAAGCTCTGCCTGACCCAGTCCGCAGTGAGCCATGCCATTAAAAAGCTGGAGACAGACCTTGGCTTTGACCTGGTGGACCGGCAGAACCGGCAGTTCAGGCTGACCCGGCAGGGGGAGTACCTCTACCACCGCTGTACGGGGATTTTCAACCGCATCGAGGATACCCTGGACGGCCTGGCCGCAGATAAAGACCACCCCGTGTTCCTGACCATGGGCGCACCGGTGGAGTTCGGCTCTTCCGTGCTGATAAAAGGCATGGAGCCTTTTATCAGGGAAAATCCCCACATCCACCTTGATTTTATACTGAATGCAATCCTGCTGGACCCCCTGCTGGCAGATGATGTGGACCTGATTATCGACTGCGTGCCCCATGTCCATGAAGACCTTGTTGCCGTGCCGCTGCTCAGGGAAGAGTATGCAGTCATCGCCACCAGGGAATACATTGATGAAAACAATATCCGGTCCATTGAGGATCTGAACCGCTGCACCCTGCTCTCCTTTGACAAGGAGCTTGGCTGGTGGAAGAACTTCATCAATGCCCTGACAGAAGATGCAGGGTTCGGCTTTAAAAAGATCATGCAGATTTCAAATGTCCGCGGGATTATCAATGCCGCCCTTGCCTCCCTGGGCGTGGGATTTGTTCCCAGGTACACCATTCTGAAGGAATTGGAGGGGAGCATGCTCGTTGAACTGTTCCCCGGGACCGAGGTGCTCAACGACCAGATCAACATCTATCTGAAACGCCGGAATTTTGAAAAACAGGCCTTCAAGGACCTTATCACCCATATCAAGTCCATTCAGCTCCACTGACCCGGATTTTTACTTTCCTGTAACAGGGCGCTGCCGGCCCGGTTCAGCCCGGGACGGACTTTATCCTGAGATGTCACGTGCCGGCTTCCCGTTGGCCGTCAGTCAGGGGCCTGACCAGTCTCTCATTGATGCTGGCTCCGGCCCGGTCCATATCTCCGTTGTCACGTCCCTCCTGAAACAGTGCCAGCAGGTCATGGGCGTAGGCTTTTGCCGTGTGAAACCCCTTTGCCTTTGCCTGTTCAATCCCTGCCCAGTCCCTGTCCGAGACAAATTTTTCAGCCGCCATGCGCAGTTCCGGAAACATCGGGCGGAAAAGGCCGTCCTGGAAGGCTGCATAAAAGCCCAGGCCCGCAGTATTCCCGGTTGAGATAATATGGGCCAGGGTGCCGCAGGGCCCGGTATCTGCCAGGAGATCCTTGACGGTCCTGACGAGCAGCTCCACGGGGCTGTGCGGGAATTGGGAAACAATCTCCCTGAAGGTTTCGCGGGCCAGCACCCTGTCTCTCAGCTCTCCGGTTTCGTGATAGAGATAGGTGGGCTCCTGGGCTGCCAGGATGGATTCAAAATAAGTGATCCGGCTCTCCCGTCCGGTATCCGGAAGGCCGCAATTCCGCAGGGCAAAGCTGAGAAACCGTTGTCCCGATTTCTTCAAATAGGCCATCTGGTCCCACAAAAAGAGCCGGGCCGCCTCCTGGCGGAAAACAACGGCACCGTCCTGGTTCAGGGCGGGAATGGTCAGAAGGTCCCGTGCCAGTTCCCTGCCGAGCACCATGACGGGAATGCCGTCAATATCCCGGGTTTCCCTGATTTCAGCCAGGAAAAAGGTGGGCTTCAGGGAGCGGGCATACCCGGCACCGTAAAACAGGCCCAGGGGGGCGAGCATCCGGTTGAGCCCGGGGGTGTCAAAGGGATCAAAGGTTTTCCCCCCCAGGGAAAGCGGTTCAAACTGATTCTCCCCGACGGTGCCGGCGATACTGTCCCAGGCCTGCTCCCGTTTATCTATCCAGCCCAGGAGCCTGTCCGGATCTTCCTCTGCCCAGGGGGGCAGGCCCTGTTCCCACTTGTTCAGGTCCCGGAGGCGGAGGGCCATGCCGCAGATGGAAAAAATAGAAGAACCGCCGGCATCGGAGATGTTGCAGTTCCGTCGTACGGCGGTGATGAACGGGGTCAGCGCTTTGTCGTCAGCCATGGCATCCAGTCCGGCAGAGGTTGTGCCCGGGCCTGCAGGGTGTCATGCTGTCCGGCCCCGGCGGTTAAGGAAAAAGGTAATCACTTGTTCTGCAAAGTAAATTATCTTTTATTTCCCGCCCATGGCCCGGGGTGGATATATCTGTTCCTAACGGCCTTGTATTCCTCTGTGAGTAGGAATTTGGCCAGCGCATGTTTAAAGGCTGCCAGAAGATGCTTATCCGTGTCCCTGCTGAAGGCCAGGTAACCTGTGGGTACCGGTTTCAGATCCAGGGGCAGGGACTTGGCCAGGATATCACCCGGATCATAGCCCAGCTGCCGGATGGTATGCACGGCTGCCAGCTCATCTTCGGCCCAGAGATCGATGCGCTGGTTCAGGAGTTTTACGGCATTCATCCGGGAATCAGCCACCAGGTCCAGCTCAAAAATCCCTGCATCGGAGAGGTATTTGCCCCTGATTCCGTCACGGGCCGCACCGATGCGGTAAGGCCGGGCCTGATCCAGGCTGCTGAGCACGATGAAGCGGTTTTTCAGGGAGAACAGGTAGGATTGTCCGGTCACAAGAACGCCGATCCAGTGGAACAGGGGCTCCCGTTCCGGGGTCCGGGCAATGGTGAATATCAGGGTGTTTTTTTCTTTGAGGGCGGTTTGATAGGCCCTCGCCCAGGGCAGGGTGGTAATGGGTGCGGATATGTTCAGGTTTTTAAGGAGCACCCGGACGATTTCCGTGCAGAAGCCCGTGGGTTTACCCTCCTTGAGGTAGTTAAAGGGGGCAAAATGGCTGGTGACTATTCTGATTTGCGGGAGATCAGTTGACCGGCTTTCGGCACCTGCCGGGCCGGCAGATCCCAGGCAGAGCAGGAGGCAAAAACAGATCAAATATTTCTTCAGCAATTTTACGGGGCATCCTTTCATCATCGGCGGGGTAAGTATGAAATAGAGGATACGCGTTTATGCTGGCCAAGGTCAACAGGAATTTTAGGGAGCCAGGGCAATCGCATATAAACTTGGCACGGTTTTTAACTTTCAAAGGTTTTAGACACTTATGCCTTATTCAGATTTTGCCTGCGATTGCCTATACAAAAGTAACGTATTGGAATCATTCGACCTGAAAAGTTACTTGCGTTGACCCTGTTAGGGAACCGGCCTTATCCCCCTGCCAGGGGCCCGTATAAGGTCAGGATGCCGTCCCGGTCCAGGACTGCATCCTGCTCCAGCCGTTTCTGGTTTTTGCTGTCATCACCGGCGCAGCGCCATCCGGCCATGGGCACCAGAAGGGGATTGATACCCTGGTCCGCCAGTATTTCGCGCACCGTGGCGCCCTGGGCGACCCGGAGTTCGCAGCTCTCCTTCTTTGGCGACCCTGCGTCCCTGAATATGCAAAGCAGGCTTTCTGACAGGCGTAAGGTAATGGTGGGCAATTTACTATTCCTTTTTTAAAAAGGCTGCGGCAGTTCCCGGGAGGCGATAAACGGGATCTGCCGCAGCCCTTTGGGCTAAAGGGTCAGGTTGTGGGATTCAAGGGTCTCCCTTGTGGGGATCCCGTTCTTATCCCAACCCCGTGCCGCATAATAGTCGTCCAGCATCTCCTCAACAACCGCCTTGGTGACAAAATGCCCCTTGTTCGGGCCGTTGGGGACAGGCTCTTCGGTAAACCGCGCAGGCGGGTAATCGTACTTCCGGCCGAAATCCTCTATCTCCCGTTTGTTGAACATCCGGTTCAGGTGCCAGATCTTCTCGGAGAGGCGCAGCAGGTCTTTTTCAAAGTCCAGCTTTTTGCCTGTGGCATGGTAGTACAGCTCTTCATAGTACTTGGTTTCCAGGCCGATTTCCATGTACTGGAGGCGGCAGGTGCCGAGGATGTCAAAGGCAGGTCTCAGGTGCTGGGACTTGAGCACCAGGGGCACCACATTTTTATGATCCGCCTTGGGGATGGCGTTGAAATCCGCCCCGCCCGAAATCAGGTCGTGGACCGTGGCATCCTTGTTTCCGCCGACAGCCGTTGCCACATCAGAGCCGAGCACCCAGCATCTTGCGTGGTGAGCACCGACGTCGGCCGTCATATATCCGAGCATCATTCCCGGTGCGTTTCTGGCCTCATATCCCGTCCACTCCAGACCCTTGACATGGATGGCAAATTTGTCCGAATCCTGCCCGATGGCCTCTGCAGCATCCCGGACGCCTTTTGCCAGGACATCACCGATGCCCTCTCTTTTTGCAATGATCTCCAGGATGTGGACGATGGATTCAAGGTCTCCCCACTTTACATCCATGCCCATCTCCTCTCTGGAGATCAGTCCTTTTTCGTAACACTCCAGGGCAAAGCCGACCACAACCCCGGCAGAGCAGGTATCCAGGCCCAGCTCGTCACAAACGTAGTTGGTGTGGGCGATGCCGTGGATGTCGGAAAGCTCGCAATTGGAGCCCAGCAGCGACAGGGTTTCATACTCCGGCCCTTCCACGTAGACCTCACCGAACTTGGTTTTGGCCTTGCCGTATTTCCCGCAGGGAATGGGGCAGGAAAAGCAGCCCTTGTCCGTTATCTTCAGCTCCCTGAGAATGGCCTGGCCGTTGATGTCATCCGCATAATCGCAGTTGGAGGTCTTGAAATTCCGGGTGGGAAGCGCGCCCACATCGTTGCACCAGTTGGTGATACCGGCAGTACCCTCCGGGGTCCATCCCGTAAATCCGGGTTTTTCCCTGCAGGCTGCATAGGTTTCCTTCCCCTTTTTCAGCAGGCCTTTTGGATCGAACACCGGAATGCTCTTGGTGCCCCTGGCCGCGATGGCCTTGATATTTTTGGAGCCGAGCACGGCCCCGATACCGATCCGCCCTGCCTGGCGGCCGAAATCATGGGAAATGCAGGCGAAGTTCACGAGATTCTCACCTGCCTTTCCAATGGTCAGGATCTGGAAATCGTCCCCCAACTCTTCTTTCAATCCCTCTTCCACCTGGGTGCTGCTTTTGCCCCAGTAGCCGCCGGCAGGGCGAATTTCAATATTATCATTGTCAATTACGATATAGGAGGGCTCTTCCGCCTTTCCCTTGAGTATGGTCACGTCATATCCGGCATACTTCATGTTTACGCCAAAATGGCCGCCCATGTTGGAGTCGCCATATCCGCCGGTTGCAGGGGATTTTGTGCAGAAGTGGGTCTTGCCGCTGGCCGGTAGGAACAGGCCGCTCAGCGGTCCCATGGCAATGATGAACCGGTTCTCGGGATCAAATGCATCCACCTGGGGCGGGTTTTCATCGTAAAGTATCTTGGAGGTGAATCCCCGGCCGCCGATAAAATCGTCCACCCACTCCTTTTTCAGGGGTTCTTTTTCTATGGTTCTTGTACTTAAATCTATTCTCAGGGTATGGCCTGCGTATCCGTAAAGCATAATCTTACCTCCGGTCTATGAAAATGTCAGTGCGTCTCTGGGGCAAACCTCGGCGCACTGCTTGCAGTTGATGCATTTGTAAGGGGTGCCGTCGTCATCCACCTTGATTACATGAACCGGACAGGCGTCAACGCATTCAAGGCAGTTGTCGCATTTTTTCCGGTCAATGCGGTAGGTCTGGCCCTTTAGCCGGATGGCGTCCCGGGGACAGGCCTTTGCGCAGTCCCCGCACTGGTCGCAGATATCCACAAAGTACTTTCCGGGCACGGGAAATTTCCCATAGACGTTTAAGAGGGCTTTGGAAGGGTTCACAACCTTCAGATTTTGTAATGAACAGACAAGTTCGCAGGCCTTGCACCCGGAACAGGTCTCATTGTTAAATTCAAGTCCCATTCGTGGCTCCTTATGATGTTGTTTCTCTGTTAAACCCTGGAACAACCTACCAGAATCATGGGAAACTTGTACAACGCATTGTTTTCATGCACGGATATGAACGATTTTCATATATCAGGTGAAACCGGCTGAACGGTGTCAGCGGATCAATTCCAGAAGCTCTTTTTCCGGGATGCGGATATCCCCGCCATGTTGGAGCACGGCTTTTTCAATCTGCCGCTTTTTTTGTTTGAGCCGGTTGACATTCTCTTCCACTGATCCCCTGGTGATAAACCGGTAAACGGTCACCGGGTTTTCCTGGCCGATCCTGTGACTCCTGTCAATGGCCTGGTTTTCCGCGGCCGGGTTCCACCAGGGATCCAGAAGGAAGACATAGCCGGCTTCGGTGAGGTTCAGCCCCACCCCGCCTGTTTTCAGCGAGATGAGAAAGACACTGGGATTGGGACTGGCTTTGAAGCGTCGGATCATTGCTTTGCGTTTTCCGGTGGACCCGTACAGGGTATAGTGCTCAACTCCCCGGGCCTCAAACATCTCCCTCACCAGTTCAAGGTGGGCCACGAATTGTGAAAAGATAAGTATTTTGTGCCCCCCGCCAAGAATGTCAAGAGCTGTTTCCAGGACAGCGTCAAGCTTTCCGCTTGGGCCGGGTGCTGCGCCCGGTACCAGGGACGGATGGCAGGCCGCCTGCCTCAGCCTGAGAAGGATGGTGAGAATCTGCACGGACCTGTTACCGCCGGAGGCATCCCCGCCGGACAGCTGATGCCTGCCCTTCATCAGGATATCGTCATAACAGGCCTTCTGCGCATCGGTGAAACTGCAGTGTATTGTAATCTCGGTCTTCAGGGGAAGCTCTTTGCAGACCTCTTTTTTCATCCGTCTCAGAATAAAAGGCGCAGTTAGAATCCCCAGGGTATCCAGGGAATCTTGCTTTTCATACCTGCGTTTAAACGCGGCTTTATCCCCCAGAAAGCCGGGCATCAGGAAATCAAACAGGCTCCATAGATCCAGGGGACGGTTTTCAATGGGGGTTCCTGTCAGTGCCAGCCGGGTGGAGGATTTCAGTGATTTCACCGATCTGGAAATTTCCGCATCCGGGTTTTTGACAGCCTGGGCCTCATCCAGGACAACCAGGTCCCAGGATACCTGTTTCAGAAGGGTGATATCCTGCCTGACAATGCCGTAGGAGGTGATCACCATGTCCGCATCTGAGACCGCCGGCAGCGCCTTATCCCTGCCCGGGCCGGCATGGATCTTTATGTTCAGGGACGGTGCAAATTTTTTTATCTCCGATTCCCAGTTCCAGATCAGGGTTTTTGGAACGATCACCAGGGTCAGGAAGGATGCCGGATCTCTTTCCTTCAGATACAGCACCAGCGCCAGCACCTGGATGGTTTTGCCCAGTCCCATGTCGTCGGCAAGAATACCGCTGAATCCAAACTGCTGAAGCCCTGCAAGCCAGTTGAACCCGGTTTTCTGGTAAGGCCTGAGCTCTGCCGTCAACGATGCCGGGCTCTCTATCCGGTGCCTGCCCCGGGCAGTTTCCCTGAGAAATGACAGATACCCGTCAAATGCCCTGTCCCTGCTGACATCACTTTTTCCATTGAACACCTCAGCCACAAAGGAAAAATCATGGGGGGCAAACCGGATGTCATCATCGCCGAAATCCCCCCGATGCTCCAGCCGTGTCAGGTCTCCTGCCAGAAGCGCAGGGATGTATCCGGCAGAACCGCCGGGAAGGTCAAACCAGTGCTGCCCTTCAAGAAAGGCATCCAGGATATTGTCCAGGCCGGCCCTGTCTTTCCCGTACCGGACCGCCCCGCCGACGGAAATCTCTCCTTTGGTTACCCTGATATCCCAGGCCACCCGGATATCAATTCTCAGGGGCTTACCTGCAAGCCTGAGGCAAAATCCCTTTTTATGCAGCCGGTAGAGGATCTCTTCCTTTTTTCCTTCCGGGATAAACCACTTTCTCCGGTTTGCAGGCCGGTACATGACACCGCAGGTTTTAAGCTGATCCTGAAAGCCATCCTCTTCGACCAGGTTCCTGTGCAGCTCAAGGTTTTTTTCATGATTGAAAACAACCGTCCGTTTATCCCCCATGGCAAACAGGCCGAACCCCTCATACATGAATCCCAAGTCTGCTGACCGGAACGACCGGTCAATATCAAAAACAGGAGTCCCCGTCAGCCGGCGTATTGTTTTTTTCTTTTTCCCGGGAAGCCTGAGATCAAGCTTTCCCGCATATTGTGACAGGGTCTTTAAAAGGGCTTCATATTCATCATAGGACTTTTTGCCGCCCTTGATCAGGCCTCTTATAATTTTGACAGGCAGGTCCCGGGGCAGTTCATAAACCGTGTTTCCGGACATGACCCTGACCGGGTTTGACACCATTTCATAACTTGACCCATCCAGTTGCCTGCCGTTCAGGAACACCCCCGGGACAACCCCGTTCCCGGTATCCGTAAAAACGACTTCCGGTATTGTTGTCCCCTTATACTTGAACCGGACAGGCCCCCCCTCTTTTCCGCACAGGAGATTAGTGCGGGCACACCGGTTAAAAAATGTCCTCAGATCATAGGGAGAGATTCGAAACAGGGTATACTCCTGGTCTGCTGAGAAAAAACGGCCCTCCAGCTGCCTTAGATCTGTTTCGGATTTAAAGGCCATGGAGAACAGCTCTTTGTCGATAATTCTCAGCCCCGGCCCCTGGAGGTCCCGGGCCGTATACACCCGTTCGGGACCTGCCGGCACCCAGGTGTTCCCGTTTTTTTTCCGCTCTTCAAGCCGGACGGTGAACATCCTGTTTTTTACCGACCGTTTTTCTTCATAGATAAAGACAAGTCCCTGCATTATGATATCCTGTTCCGGGAAATTAACCCCGATGGTCCACAAGCTGTAAAATCAAACAGCCCACATATATCACAGGTCGGACAGATGGGAAATGCAGCTTTACCTGGTATCCTTGCCGGCAGACAGGAAAACCGGGGAACCTCAATCAAATCTCCGTTAAAAATAAAAAAACATAGAGCAATCAGGGGGAGTCGGTATATACTTCCCGGAAAACCGGGCAGTTTGCCCGAGCATTGAGGAGAGACTATGACCACTCTGAATCTTGATAAGATCCTTTCCCCCGGACATGTGGCTGTGATCGGGGCCAGTGAGAAACCGGGTTCTGTCGGGGCCACCGTGATGGGGAACCTTACCGGGGGCGGATTTACAGGCCGGGTCTTTCCGGTGAACCCCGGGTATGAAACCGTGATGGGGCTTAAGGCATTCGGTTCGGTAGAAGAGATCGATGATGAGGTGGACATGGCTGTTATTGCCGTGTCCATGGCCGGGGTGCCCCGGGTGCTGGAAGGCTGCGGCAGAAAGGGGGTTGCCGGGGCTGTGGTGATCTCTGCGGATTTCGGCCGGGCAGGGGTGCCGGACGGAACCATCCGGGATGCCATGGCCGGGGTGGCTGCCCGGACGGGAATACGTATCATCGGGCCGGATTCCGTGGGCCTGGTCAATACCGGCCTGGGGCTCAACGCAGGGTTCATGCACCAGCTGCCCCTTCCCGGGAAAATTGCCTTTTTATCCCAGAGCGGGGCGGTCTGCACGGCTGTCCTGGACCTGGCCGTCCGGGAACATGTGGGGTTCAGCCATTTTGTGAGCCTGGGCTCAAACCTGGATGTGGATTTCGCAGATATGATCGATTATCTGGGCAGCCTGGATGAGGTGGATTCCATTGTCATGGTGGTGGAGTCCCTGACCCGGGTCAGGAAATTCATGAGTGCGGCAAGGGCCGTGTCCAGGGTCAAGCCTGTTATTGCCCTGAAAACCGGTCGGGGCAGGCCCGGCAGCGAGGTCTGCGAGGACGAGATTTACGATGCCATGTTCAAGCGGGCAGGTATCCTGAGGGTGAGGGAGTTTGAGGCCCTGTTTGACTGCGCGGAGTTTTTAGGCAAGCAGAAACGGCCAAGGGGGCCCAGGCTCGGCATTGTCTCAAATGCAGGCGGGATCGGGGGCATGGCAGCGGATGTGCTCAAAGATAACAATATTGAACCGGCGGTCCTGTCGCCCGGGACCAGGGCGGCACTGGACAAACTGCTCAGGGAGCGCTGGCGGCGGGTGAATCCGGTGGAGGTGCTCCAGGAGTCTTCGGCAGATACCTATATTTCCGTGGTCCGCACCCTGATGGATGCGGAAGAGATCGACGGCCTCCTCCTGCTCAGCTCTCCTGTGGGGACCTATGATGCCGCATCCATTGCAGGGTCCCTTGCCGGTGTCCTGAAAAAGGCCCCTTTCCCGGTTATCACCGCATGGATGGGCGGACTGAATTCAGACCGGGCCAGGGCGATTTTCAACAGGGAGGGGATCATTACCTATGAGACGCCTGAACGGGCGGTCAAGGCATTTATCAACCTCTACCAGTACGGGAAGAATATAGAACTGCTCCAGGAGATTCCCTACAGAACAGACAAGCGCCTGGACATAGACTACCCCGGAGCCGCCAGGATTATGGAAGAGGGGCTTGTCCTTGAGGACGGCATCATGTCCCCCGGCGCCTCTGCAGACCTTCTTTCCGCCTACGGGATCCGCATGGATGACGACGGCCCCATTGAGGCCGGTGATTATTCCCTGAGGATTTCCGTCAGGCACCACGACCTGTTCGGCCCGGTGATCCGTTTCGGAACCGGCGGCCTTATGACTGAAATCGCCAGGGACCAGGCCATGACCCTACCCCCCCTGAACCGGCTCTTGGCCAGGCGGGCCATGGAAGCATCACGGATTTCCCGGGTCTTTTCCGGCCGGGGCACCATTGCCCCCCTGGACACGGCCCTCCTTGAAGAGATGCTCATCCGCACCAGCCGCCTGGTCACTGATTTCCCCCAGATCCGGAGTATTGACATGAACCCCATCCTGGTGAGAAAGGGGCGGATATTCATGGCCCGGTCCAGGATACGGGTGGCCAAAACCGGAATCAAAGCCCCTGCCCATCTCATTGTCAGCCCCTATCCCTGGTGGCAGGAGTCAAAATTCACGACCCGGGACGGGGACAGGGTGTTCATGCGCCCCATCCGCCCGGCAGATGCAGACCAGGTCATTGATATGTTCGAACGCCTCTCCCCCGAGACCGTGTACCGCCGTTTTTTTTCACCCTTGAAAGAGATCTCAAGGCCCCTGCTGATCAAGCTTACCCAGATTGACTATGACCGGGAAATCGCCCTGACCGCCTTTTCCGGCGAAGGGGGGAACCGCAGCCTTGTGGGGGTGGCCAGAATCATCTTCCAGCCCAGTCACATGACCGGGGAGTTTGCCATTCTCCTGGCCGACGACTGGCAGTCCAAAGGCATTGGACGCGTCCTCCTCACGCGGGCCCTTGAAAGCGCCAGGGCCTACGGCCTTAAAACCGTTTACGGCCCCGTGATCTCCACCAACACAGCCATGCTGGCCCTTGGAAAGAAACTGGGGTTTACCGTTGCCAGGGACCCGGACACCTCAGAGTACAAACTGACGATCCGGCTCAGGGATCTATAACAGTTTTCAAAATTCCGTTTTAAAACAATAGGGCTGCAATCAACCCGGCCGTCCCGGGTAATGTCCATAATTTCCCGGCACTTTCCTCTCTGGTGAACTGGTTTTTGTCTGTTTAAAATCAGTAAGTTACCATGAATGTAAAATTTATTTATGGAAAATGTAAAAAATATTTATTGCACACGTAAAAAATACATAGTATCACTATGTATAGTTTTAATATATTTTTAGGGGATCATAACGTTAAAGGATAGTCAAATGAGACAAACAGTTTACATCAATGGCGATTTGACCACGATGAATCCGGAGCAGCCTACGGCGTCGGCCTTTTCAGTCTGCCATGGGAAATTCAATTCCATAGGGGACAGGGAAAAGGTGCTTGCGGAAGCTGGGCCTGAACCGGAAATCGTGGACCTGGAGGGCAGGGTGGTATTACCCGGTTTTATCGAAACCCATAACCACATGTCTTATTACGCCCTTACCCGGCTCATGGTGGACTGCACGCCTTTTGCCAACAAAAGCATTGCAGATGTAAAGGAAAAACTGGCCGCTGCCCTGGCAGCCGGCGGAAACACGGAACTTATCATGGGGTGGGGATTCGACGATACCATGATGACGGACAGGCGCCACCTGAACCGCCGGGATTTGGATGGGATCGTCTCTGATATCCCTGTTTTCATCTTCCATGCCAGCGGCCACCTGGCCTACGTGAACTCTGCAGCCCTTGCCATGGGAAACATCACAAAGGATACCCCCGATCCAGCAGGGGGCGAAATCCACAGGGATGAAACGGGCGAACCTACGGGCCTCCTGCTGGAACCCAGTGCCATTGAGCTTGTGGGCGCCCATCTGCCGTCCCCTGACACCGGGACCTTTATGACAGCCCTTCCCCAGGCCATGGCTGCCTACAACCGGACCGGGGTAACCAGTACCCATGACGCGGCCATCGGGATAGCCGGCCAGGGGCCGGGCAGTATTGAGGCATACAGGGCCCTGGAAAAAAGCGGCAGGTTAACGGTCAGAACCTACCTGACCGTTCTGTTTGACTACTACGACAGCTTTATTGAAAAGGGAATCCGCAACGGGTTCGGATCAGACGATTTAAGGTTCGGATCGGTGAAACTTTTCCAGGACGGGTCCATCCAGGGACTGACCGCAGCCCTTAAGGAGGATTACCATAACCGGCCCGGCCACAGGGGGGAGCTGATCATGCCCCAGGAAGAGCTGGACCGCCTGGTGGCCAAATACCACTGCCTGGGAATGCAGATCGCGGTTCATGCAAACGGAGACCGGGCCATTGAATCGGTGATCACCGCCTTTGAACGCGCCAACGAGATCCGGGAGGACACATCGCTGCGCCATATGCTCATCCACTGCCAGATGGCCTCCTCCGGCCATATCATGCGCATGAAAAAACTGGGCATCATCCCCAGTTATTTCATCAACCACCTCTTTCACTGGGGGGACCGCCATGACAGCATCTTTATCGGCCCTGAACGGGCGGCCCGGATGAATCCCCTGGGAGAATCCCTGCGGGAGGGACTGACCTTTACCCTGCATGCCGACACCCCGGTTCTGCCTGTCTCCCCCCTGGAGTGCATCCACAACGCGGTAAACCGGAAAACACGAAACGGGAAAATCCTTGGAGAAGACCAGGTCATCTCTCCCATGGATGCGTTGAAGACCTTTACCACGGATGCAGCCAAATGCAGTTTTGAAGAGGATAAAAAAGGGGCGATTGCTTCGGGCATGCTTGCCGACTTTGTCGTGCTTTCCGACAACCCCCTCACGGTTCCTGCCGGTCGTATCCGGGATATTGAAGTCCTTGAAACCGTTGTGGGCGGAAAAACCGTATATAAAAAAGACCAGCCTTAATACATTAAACCTTAGGAGGTAGATCCATGCTTCAGTCCTTTGCCGGATTTATTCTGTTCGGCCTGATTTCCATCGTTATTCTCATCGGCATTTTTTTGAGGGCAAAGATCCCTTTGCTTCAGCGGACCATGATCCCGGCCAGCCTCATCGGCGGATTTGCAGGCCTGGTGCTGGTCAGCACGGGCTGGCTCAAATTCCCCCTTCCCAACGGAGAGTGGTATGTAGTAACAGCCAAAAGCTTTCTTCCCTTTACCTTTCACGCCTTTAACATCAGTTTTATCTCCCTTTGCCTGACCCGTTCGGTAAATAAGGCGCCCTCATCAAAAATCATTAAGGGCGGCATGTGGATGGCCATGATCTGGACCGCCTCCTTCAGCATCCAGGCACTGGCCGGAGGCGGCACGGTCTGGCTTTACGACCTTGTAACCGGTTCCGACATCAGTGTCTACCTGGGCACCCTGATCACGGCCGGGTTTACCCAGGGACCGGGCCAGGGAATTGCCATCGGCACCCTGTGGCAGAATAACTACAATGTCCAGGATGCCATCAGCATGGGGCTGATCTGGGGCACCCTGGGGTTTGTCGCAGCCTACCTGGTGGGCATCCCCTATGCCAAGCGGTTTATCGCCAGGGGACTGAATTCAAACAAACGGAGTGTCGTGGATGAGGAATTCATGACCGGCCTGCTTAAGAAGGAGACCAATATTCCGGCCGGCAGGGAAACCACCCATTCGGCCAATGTGGATACCCTGGCATTCCACCTGGCCCTGGTCGGCCTGGCCTATGTGCTGGCCTATATTGAGATCTCGATCACAAAGCAGTTCATCAAGCACTTCCTCTTTTCCTATCCCCTGTTCTTTCTGCACGGGCTGGGATTTGCGGTTCTGATCCGCATGGCTGTTGAAAAGATGGGAATCGGCCACCTGGCAGACCCGGGGATGCAGAAACGGATCACAGGCACCTCGGTTGATTTTCTGGTGGCCTCTTCCATCATGGGGATCTCCATGACCGTTGTGACAAAATACCTGGGCATCATCATCCTGGTGCCGGTGGTCATCAGCATCGTTACCCTGGTTATGATCGAGATGTTCAGAAAACGGCTCGGAAACCTGGGACCTGAACGTGCGGTCTCCCAGTTCGGGTGCTGCTGCGGCTCAACTGCCAGCGGCCTCCTGCTGCTCAGGATTCTGGATGCGGACTACAGCACCTCTGTGGGAATGGAACTGGCCTTTTTCAATATTGCCATCGTGGTGACCACACTGCCCACGGTCTCTCTCTTATTCCCTGTTCTGCCGGGCCTTGGAATATGGACGGTGGTGGCGGCCCTGTCTGCCAATGCCCTGATCTGTTTCGGCGTCATACACTGGCTGGGAGGGAAAATCCAACCCGAACCCCGGCCGTCATAACCCTTAACCCGGATATTTCGGGTTAAAATGACGATGCCCGCTGCCCGGGGAATCCGGGCAGCGGGCATTAAAACGGTTTAAGGATGTTCTATTCCCCTTGTTTCGGCCGGTATTCCCTGGCCAGGCCGATGAACAGGTGCTGGACCAGCTGGGAAAGCGAGGTGATATAAATATCCTTTTTGTCCAGCAGGGTTTCCGGTTTCTTAGATCCTTCAGCCACCCTGTAAAACTCATCCATGGCAACACCCACCAAAGCGCTGAGGTTTGTCTTTAATTCCATGGCAGTATCTTTTCCAAACCCTTTTTCCGTGGAGATGCCCTTTCTTCTCAGGTCTCCCATGATCCGCCCGATGGTCAGGTCATTAAAGGAGTATTGTTTTTCCCCGTCTTCTATCCTGGGCTCCAGAAACCCGGTTTCTTCAAGGTAAGCCACCCGGTCCGGGGCAATGCCCGTGGCCTTTATAAAGGCGTTTTCCCCTGTGATGCCCTGCTCAAGCAGGTGGGAGAGGGGATCAAGGTATTCCATCTTCTCCATCAGGATCCTATCTGGTTTAAGGCCCTGGTCCTCATAGGTCTGAATCAGTTTCCGGATGGCTGACAGGGGCATGAACAGCCTCTCCTGGAGCCCTTTGATGAGATTTATCCGGTCAACATGGACCTGGCTGTACTGGGACTGGGTGTTGGAGGTTTTCACGATCTCGGGAAGCAGATTTTCCCGGGTATAATAATGAATGGTCTCTTTTCTGACTCCGGTA
This sequence comes from Desulfobacterales bacterium, assembly GCA_022361395.1. Taxonomy (GTDB): domain Bacteria; phylum Desulfobacterota; class Desulfobacteria; order Desulfobacterales; family Desulfobacteraceae; genus Desulfobacter. The sequence continues at coordinate 25,015 of JAKSAX010000391.1, forward strand.
AGGGCAGCCAACTCTTTTATGCGCATAAAGACTTTACTCTTTCTCTCTTCGGCCTTTCAAGGCCTGATCCTGTGTCCATGAAAACCGGACGTGAACTGTGGCAGGAATCTATCATACTCATAACCGGGTTTACAAGGGGGCAGGTTTTTGATTACGTTAGATCAGCCTGCCAGGTAGAGGACCACCGTGATATTATCCTCTCCTCCCCCGGCCAGAGCGGCAGCCATAAGTTCCCTTACCAGGGCTTTTGCCCCTGAACCTGCTGCCAGGCCTTTTTCAAGGCAGGATGCGATCTCCCGGTTGGAAAGATGCCGGGTTAAACCGTCTGAACAGAGGAGGAAGCCGTCATCCTCCCCGGCATGGAAGCGCCCTGAATCCGGCCGGGTTCCGTCCATGCCCACACACCTTTCCAGGACATTTCTCAGGGGATGTTTACCCGCCTGTTCAGGGCTCAGTACACCGTCGTCGATCAGGTCCTGGATAAAGGTGTGGTCTGTGGTGACCTGGGTCAGCTTTCCGCCTGAGAGCCGGTAAAGGCGGGTGTCACCCACATGGATCCACCGGATCGGACCTTCTGTCACAGCCGCAAGGGTCAAGGTGGTGCCCATGCCCGCCAGGTCCGGCTGTCCGGCTGATTTTTCCCTGATCTTTTTTTCACCTTTGCCGAGGGCCAGGCGCAATTCCCTTTCCAGGTCTGTCCCGGAAAAATCAAAATCGCGGACAGCGCTGATAACGGCCCGGGCGGCAACGGCGCCCCCGCCGTTTCCTCCTACCCCGTCTGCCACGGCAAGGATATGTCCCTGCCGGATTTTCCTGATCAGGAACCTGTCCTGGTTCTCCGGGCGGACCTGCCCCCTGTGGGTTTCCCCCCACACCCTTACGCCGGAGTCATTCATTGGTTTTTACCGGTGTTCAGAACCGTGCGGAACCCTACATAGGAAAATGCCTCCCAGGGCCTGCGCTCAAGATAGGATTCCGTGTTATCCAGGCCGTGGATATAAAACCGGGCATCTCCGGATCCAAAGGGAATCACGGTCCACTCGTGGACATTCTCCTTTAACCCTTTTATGCCGAGGGTGTTGGACCGGGTGTGGGTGACCGGGGAAATTTCCGAATCCAGCCGGATATCTTCACTGAAACCCTTTCCCTCTTCCCCGGCCCGGACGGCCAGGCGCCACTGGGCCATGGTGGGAAGACGCCTTCCGTAAAAGGTTGCATAGGCAAGTGCGCCCACAGGTGTAACCCTGACCACGGGTTTGGCCGCATCCTCCGGCTTTACCCTGAAGGCATTGTCCCTGAAGGTGATGGGCTCGTATCCTTTTTTGACCTCTCCCAGAAGCAGGAAGAGTTCACCGTTGCGGAACACGGAACCGTTTTTGACCGCCACCCCGTCCAGTTCATGGAGGAACTGGACGTAGAGGTGATTGGTCACCTTGGTCTTGTCCATATAAAAGGGAGGCGTGACAACGGTTTTCATATCCCGGGGCAGGTTATCCAGGGGAAGGTCTGTTGACCCGCCCTCCACCAGTATCATGGTCATATTGTCCGCAGCCAGGATTTCCTCTGGCATCCCCTCTTCCCCTGCCGGATCAGGGGGGCTGGTCTTTGCCTGCTTTTTAAACCGGAAATCCGGCTCCCCGGAATCAAGGCCCGCATTAAGCGGCTGTGTGCCGGAGGCTGTTTCAATTTTTGGCGTTTTTCCGGAATTAAAGGGGCCGAACAGGAGAAAACCCATAAGGCCGGCCAAAACCAGGGCAGCGGCAAGGCCTGTTCCCCGGGTAAATTTTTTAAGGCCTGCAGGGGGGGCGTCCCGGCGGGAATCCGTGACCAGTTCCCGCAGTTCCGCACCGAGGTCTTTAACAGATGCCGTGCGCTGGTTCCGGTCCCTGGCCGTTGCCTGGCGGATAACCCGGTCCAGGGATTTAAAGAACCGTGTTTCAGGCCTGGTGAGCCCGACCTGGTGAAAGGGCTTGTCCCGGTCCTTTCTCATCTTTCCCTCAACAACTTCGTAGAGGATCTTTCCCAGGGCGTAAATATCCACACGGGCATCGGTTAGGGCCAGGTCAAGGAATTGCTCTTCAGGCATATAGGTGACGGTTCCGATCATATGATGGGTCTGGGTCACCGCGTCCATCTGGTATCCGCCGGCCACGCCGAAATCCATTATTTTGGGAGGCTCGTCTCCGATGAGCACATTCTCAGGCTTCATGTCCCTGTGGACCACGCCTTTGGCATGAACCGCCTCCATCCCCTCCAGGATGGGGAAAAAATAGGTTTTGATCCAGTTTTTGATCCTGGTCTCGTCATGCCCAAGGCCCGGTTCAGGCATTTTCTGGCGAAGGGTGGGGCCGGGGATATATTCCATCACAATATAATCGGTGTCTGTCCCGTCCTGTTCCAGCCTGTCAAAGTCATATACCTTGAGGACATTGGGATGCTGGATTCCGGCCATGATCTTTACTTCCCTGTGGAACCGCTTGACCTCGGAGAACATCTCGTCTTCGTCCCCTTCCAGGCTCCGGATGAACTCCTTTGACATGATCTTCAGGGCGACCTGGCGATCCAGGCGTAACTGGCGGGCAAGGTAGACTTCTCCTTTTCCGCCCCGGGCGATGAAATTCAAAACTTCCCATTTCCCGTTGATGATCATTCCCTCTTCTAAAAGGTAGTCTGTCTCCGAAGACCGGGTGGCTGACATGTTCATTTTTCTCCTCGGCTGGTTGGGGTGTCGGATGGTGCCGGGGGATTACCGGCGTACATGGGCGGCACCGTGGCCTCTCCCGTGCTCCGGGCCCTGGCGGAAGTCCGGGCCGTAATGCCCGCCTTCCCTGCAGAATGCCGCATAATCACTGCCCTTGTTTATCATGGTCCGGATGTGCTCTGTTTTCGCCTCTGCCATTTCCATTTTTACCGAGGCAATTTTTTTCTCCAGGTCTTCTGCCTTTCTGCGGTCAGCCTGCCCGGAAGCCAGCTCTGCCTCCAGCTCTGTCCCGAGCCGGGCGATGGTCCGCCGTAAATCCGCTGCCTGCAGCACATACTCATCCCTCAATCTCATCATATCCCCGTAGCTGGGATTGTCCACTGTGGCGTGGTGCCTGTGGCTCCAGCCGGCCCATGCCGCCTCAAAGAGACCGGACAGGGCAATGACGGACAAGATAAGAAAGGCATACCGGCTTTTGGCTATACTGTTCTGGCTCATCTCTTTTTCTCCATGTTTTTATCAACAATCTATGGTTCAATGGTGCCGCAGCAACCGTTTTCTCACCCCGGTGGGGTCGTTGTCCGTGCCTGCAAAGGGGTAAAATGCCAGGGCCCTGAACCGCTGCCCCTGGGCACTTTGGGAAAAACGGCCCTTCATGCGGACCATCCTGTCTTTTTTTACAAAATCCGGAAGGGTTCCGGGCGGAAATACCACTGCAAGGATCTGCCGGGGAGAATGGTGGTGGCTGTGGTGGCCGGCCCGGAACAGGGCAACCTCCATGGTTCCGGCACTGTTGTCAGCCCGGACCACCCGCCCGGAAATAAATCCCTGGACCGCCCATGCCTGGGAAAAAAACAGGCAGGCGGATAATATCACAGCAGTTATCAATATCTTTTTCATGGCACGACGGCCTTTATTTCCATGGAACCGTGCAGGGACGGAAACTACCGTCCCTGCACGACATCATCAGTTTTTATTTTCAGAGCCCCGGTCTTTTACCTGGGCGCCTGCCTGGTCCCGGGAATCCTGGTCAGCGGCCTGTCCTCCCTGGTAATGGCCGTGGATATGGGAGCCGTCCATGTAATATCCGTGGTGACCCTGTGTCCCGTAACAATTATACCCGCCATAGTGGCCCGCCATCTGGTAGTGGCCTGCGCCGCTCCCGTTATGGGTCCGGCTGTATCCCTGGTCCCAGGCGCCGAATGCAGCGGCACTCCCTCCCATGATGACAGCAGCGGCTGCAGCGGCGATAACCATAGTCTTTTTGGTGAATTTTCCCTTCATAATTAACTCTCCTTAATATTAAGATTGATTACTGGTTGATACCACCGTTCATGGTTCCTGTGATGCCGCAGCCCTGGTGGTGGCCGCCGTAACCGTGACCGTAACCATGTCCGTATCCGTGTCCGTTTCCCCAGGCTGCAAATGACACGCCTGCCATGCCCACAACAATTGCCAATGCCACAGCTGCGATCAGTCCCTTGCCCATTTTCTTTACTTTGGTATCTGCCATAGTCGTTCTCCTTTGTTAAATCCCCCTGACCCTCCGGTCCGGGGCTGTGTTAAATTCAATGGCACCGCCATTTGATACTTTCTTATATCAACAAGCGTGCCAGGGTGTAAGTTGTTGAACTAAGATGGTTTTTAAATTGAGGGGGTGGGGAGGAAATCGACAATCCCGGGTTTTCCTCGACATTATTGTCGAATCTTTCCCGGAGGTCCTGTCATTTATACTGGAGGGGTTGGGTGAAGTGAGTTTAGTCTGCTATTTGAGGTCCTGTCCGGTTTTACAGGCAAGAAGGTAGCGGTATCCGTAGGTAATGACCGGTTCCTTCCTCTGGTTGCTGACCCTGCACCTGATGGAGGCAAAGCCGCGGTCCGGTTTACTGGCGGATCTTCTCAGCTCTGTCCAGGCAGCCTCGACAAAGAGGGTGTCGCCCGGCCGGACCGGGGTGTGCATCTTTACCTCGTGCATGCCCACACCGCTTAGAATGGCGATTTTTCCCTGGGCGTTAACCACGGCACGGGTACAGGCGGAGAGGGTATGAAGGGAGGAGGCCACAAGCCCTTTAAAAATGGAATTTTCCGCCGCCTTCTCATCTACATGGAAGGGCTGGGGATCAAAGGCCCCGGCAAATTCAAGTATGGCCGCTTTTGTCATGGGCACGGGGGCGCAGTTAAGCTTCTCCCCTTCAGCCAGATCTTCAAAATACCTGATTTCCATTCAGCCTCCTGTACTTACAGGGTTGGTATGCCGGGTCTATTCTAAATCAAGCTCCATGTACACCGCCCCTTTGATGGGGTTATACCGGTAGGGCTCAATCCGTTTAAACCCCAGGGAAACGTAAAGCCTGTTTGCGTTTGTCATTGAAGGAAGGGTGTCAAGTCTCATTAATTTATAGTTCAGTGATCTGGCGGCTTCAATACTCTTTTCGGCCAGCATCCTGCCCGCGCCTGTGCCCCGGAAACCCGGCTTGACATAAAGCCGTTTCATTTCGCAGACCCGGTCTTCCAGCCGGCGGATGCCGATGCAGCCGACAGCAATATTGTTTTCAACAGCCAGGAAAAGGCTGCCGTCAGGCGGGGAGTACTGCACTGGAAATTCCTCAAGCTCCCTGTCAAAGTCCTGAAAGCACAGGTCAAAGTTCAGGGAAGCGGCATATTCCTTAAACAGGGATTTTGCCTTTTCGGCCGCATCTGTATTTTCCCCGCCCACGCTGATTATTGATATCATTACCAGGACCTCCGAAGTAAATTGTCTAAGAAGTTCCGTAGCAATTATCCGGGAATATGTAAAGCGGTTCCTCTTGTTTTCACAGGGGTATCGCATATAGATTGTACCCATTACCCGGCACCGGCAGCGCAAAGGGACGCCGCTAATTCCCATCAGCTCGTCCTG
>JAKSAX010000374.1 GCA_022361395.1 Desulfobacterales bacterium
CATCTGCACACTTCACAATCCATGAGAATCCTAGTTTAAAGCAGCATGTACATTATAATTTATAGTGAAACCCCTTTCTGGTTGATCGGGTCCTTGGTCACCTGGACAATCATCTCCTGGCCCTTTTTAATCAGGTTGAAGAGGGCTTTGTCCTTTTTCTCAACCTCCTGGAAGTAATCCGGATGGATTTCATTTTTTTGGAGGAATCCGTTTTTATTGGCGCCATAATCCACAAAAACAGCCTGGAGGCTCTGTTCAACCCTTGTCACGATCCCTTTGTATATATTGCCCTTGGTTACTTCTTTGGCAGCGGTTTCGATATGGAATTGATCCAGCTTGTTTTCAAAAACCGAGGCAATCCTGTTCTCTTCAGGATCCAATGCATTGATTAGTATTTTTCTAGTCATTCAATATCTCATTTTCTTAAATTTGTATGATTTGACCGGCGCGATAAGCGGATACCCCTTTTGGATACCTAATCAATTGAAACGCGCAAGTCAAACGGTTTATGGTCTATCCTGATATCCTCTGTCACCGGATCAGGATAAGGTTTTCTGTTTCAGAATATCAAAATAGGTCAGAATCCGTTCCACATATTGGACCGGTTCCCACCCCCTGGCGTACCCGTGCTGGGTCTTTTTATAATACGCGGCTTTGGATAAAAGGGGCAGTGTTGTTTTCAAAGCCTGCCAGGACTGGGTGTCATAGCCTTTTTCTTCTGCAATTTTCAAGGCGTCTTTAACGTGACCGTATCCGACATTATAACTGGCCAGGGCAAATAGCAGCCGCTGGTATTCATCTTCAATGTGGTCAAACCGCTGGTACATCAGATCCAGGTACTTGATACCGGCCCGTATGCTCTCCTTTGGGTTCAGACGGTTGGAAATACCCATCTCTTTGGCTGTTGCATTGGTCACCTGCATCAGCCCCCGGACATTGGTAAAGCTTCTGGCGCTCGGGTTGAAGTGGGATTCCTGGTAGACCACAGCCGCCACCAGCCGCCAGTCAAATCCGTACCTGGCAGACTCTTCCACTATGACATCCTTATACCTTGGAAGCCGGGTCTCAATCCGTTTATGGAATTTTTTCAGCTCATATGCGTCAAAATCCCTAGTGTTTTCATAATATTTTTCAGTAATGCTTTTGAGTATGCCCTTTTCATTGGCATAGAGGAGAAACCGGTTGATCTCCTTCAGCATTTCAGAGTCATTCTTGCGTACTGCCCACGCAAGGCTCTCCTTTTCCTGGACCGGAATGCCGATCTGGATATCGGGAAAGTACCTCTTGTTGAGCAGGGCGATGTTTGAGTCGGCAATGGTAAATTTTATCTGCCGGTCATGGACCATGGCGATCAGTTCTTCTGTGGGGATATTGTCATGGAGGATGTACTTAAGGTCAACCCCTGATTTTTTGATTTCAGCCAGCCGTGAACTGTACGAGGTGCCCCTGCGGATGTGAAAGGTCCGGAATACCATGTCATCGATGTTTTTCGGGCCAAACACAAGGTTGTGATGGATAATCCGCTGCTGGATGGTCATATAGGGAATTGAAAAATCTGCATCCTCTATCCGTTCCCGGGTAATGGCAAGGCCTGCAGCGATAAAATCCCCCTTTTCCTGGTCCAGGTAGCTAAACATATTGTTCCATCCCGGGGTGACAATATCCAGTTCCACGTTCATGTATTTTGCAAATGCACTGGCCAGATCATATTCAAAACCCGTGGGACGGCCTTCGTAATAGTAATAGGTGTTGATGGCATTGGCGGTAATCAGCCGCAGCTTACCGGATTGCTGGATACGTTCAACCGTATTCAGGGATTGTCCGAGCTTCTGGGTATGGATCAGCATGGACAGGAATACCAGCCCGATGGTGACGCAGGCAAGGGTTATCGGTATACAGTTTTTGATTAAAAAACGTTTCATGAATTTGTGTCATCTGCCGGCTGTATCGGATTGATCTCAATACTGTCGACGTTCCGGTAGCCCCGGGGAAGTAGTTTTCCCCTCCGGCCCCGCATCCCGGTATAGTCTGTTTGGTTGCCGGGACTCAACCTCAGAAAATGTTTGCCTGCATGTATAACAAGATTTGAATTTAATGGCAATATTTTAAGGAACTTGAGTTGCTCGGGGTCTGAGTCGTCCTTGGCCTGCTTGGGGATATGGATAATTTTATTGCCCTTTCCCTTTTTCAGCCTGGGCAGCTGGTTTAATTGGAAAATCAGCAACCTGCCCTTTGAGGTGATTGCCAGCACAGCGTCTGAGTCAACGTCGGGAACCGGCTGGGGTTCAAGGGGTTCCTGTCCCTGTTTGAGGCTGATCAACGCCTTGCCGTTCTTATAGTTGGTGAGAAAATCGGAAAATTCTATCATAAAGCCGTAACCCGCGTTTGATCCCACCAGGTAAAGATCCCCGGTTTCGCCGGATATCATATGGCGGATAGCGGTGTCAGGGGCCAGTGTCAGGTGGCCGGTGACCGGTTCCCCGTTTCCCCGGGCCGAGGGCAGCGTATGGGAGAAGAGGGTGTAACTTCTGCCTGAGTTGTCGATCAGGGCAATGGGTTTGTCGCTTCTTGTCCGCAGGTGGCACATCAGGCTGTCGCCGGACCTGAACTTGGCGTTGTCCGGGTTGATCTCATGGCCCTTGGCCGACCGGATCCAGCCGTTTGCAGACAGGATGATGGTAACCGGCTCAATGTCAAGGACATCTGTTACGGAGAACGCCTCGGCATCCTTTCTCTCCTTTATGGGGGAGCGGCGTTTGTCTCCGTATTTTTTAGCATCTTCCCTGATTTCACTGATAAGGAATTCCTTAAATGCCTCAGGCGAACCGAGCAGGTTTTCAAGGGATTCCCTTTCCCGGTTCAGTTCATCCATCTCCGTGAGGATTTTAATCTCTTCCAGTTTGGCCAGCTGGCGCAGCCGGATCTCAAGAATGGCCTTTGCCTGGATCTCGGACAGGCCGAATGCATCCATGAGATCTTTTTTGGGGTGGTCTGAATTACGGATGATTTTTATGACTTCGTCAATGTTCAGGTAGGCTATTTTAAACCCTTCAAGGATGTGAAGGCGGTTCAGCACCTTATCGAGCCTGAACTGAAGTTTCTTCTCAATGGTATCCCGCCTGAAGGTCAGCCATTCGGAAAGAATCTCCAATAAATTTTTTACCTTTGGCCTGCCGTCAAGGCCGATCATGTTCATGTTCACCGAATAGGATTTTTCAAGATCCGTGGTCGCAAAGAGATGATCGGCAAGGGCAGTGAAATCCACACGGCTTGACTTGGGAATCACCACCAGGCGGGTGGGATCTTCATGGTCTGACTCATCTCTGATATCGGCAACCATGGGAAGCTTTTTGGCAGTCATCTGTGCGGCGATCTGTTCGAATATCTTTTCGGTGGATGCATGGTAGGGCAGGGCCTTGAAGATGATCTCTCCATCTTCCACCTCATACCTGGCACGCATTTTTATCCGGCCTTTGCCTTTTTTATAGGTCTGCCTGATTTCATCGGGGGGGGTGATGATTTCGGCAGCAGTCGGGAAATCCGGTCCTTTAACATACCTGCACAGCTGGGCAACCGTGGCGTTTTCGTTTTCGATAAGATGAATCAGGGCTTTGGCAACCTCCCGTAGGTTGTGGGGAAGAATTGAGGTGGCCATGCCGACTGCGATCCCAGTTGTCCCGTTGAGCAGAAGGTTCGGCAGCCTTGCCGGCAGCAGGGTGGGTTCGTCAAGGGTGCCGTCAAAGTTGGGGATCCAGTCCACCGTGCCCTGGTCCAGCTCCCTTAAGAATATTTCCGCATATGCTGAGAGCCTGGATTCGGTATACCGCATGGCGGCAAAGGATTTGGGATCGTTGGGGTCACCCCAGTTGCCCTGGCCGTCAACCAGGGGATATCTTAAGGAGAAGGGCTGTGCCATGAGTACCATGGCCTCATAGCAGGCAGTATCTCCGTGGGGGTGGAACTTACCCAGGACATCCCCGACGGTCCTGGCTGATTTTTTAAACTTGGCCGTTGATGAAAGCCCAAGCTGGCTCATGGAGTAGACGATACGGCGCTGCACCGGCTTAAGCCCGTCTCCGATATGGGGCAGGGCCCGGTCCAGGATCACGTACATGGAATAGTTCAGGTAGGCGTTCTGGGTAAACTCCTGAAAGGGCTGTTTTTCATATTCTTCCACAACTGAGGGCAGGGTATCTGTCATATGCATTACTCTTTAATTACACCATGGGTTTCGATCCAGCGTTTTCTGTCTTTTGCCCGTTTTTTTCCCAAAAGCATGTCCATGATCTCCCAGACATCGTCCGGCTTATGGTCCTTTTCCGCGGCATTTGCCCGGGGTTCTGCCTGGTTTACATGGGATTCGGGCAGATTGTCATCACCACCCCTCTGCGGGGTGTCAATGGTGAGCTGGACCAGGCGCCTGGAATCCGGGGCAATGGTGGTTTCCTTTAGCTGGGCAGGGTTCATTTCACCGAGGCCTTTGAACCGCTGGATATTGATTTTGGCCTTCCGTTTACGCTTTTCCAGCCGTTTAATAATGGCGTTTCTTTCGGAATCGTCCAGGGCGTAGAAGACCTCCTTGCCCATGTCAATGCGGTACAGCGGCGGCATGGCCACAAACACATGGCCCTGCCGGACCACTTCGGGGAAGTGGCGCAGGAAGAGGGCGCAGATCAGGGTGGCGATGTGAAGGCCGTCTGAATCCGCATCTGCCAGGATGCACAGCTTGTTGTACCGGAGTTTTGAGATATCGGTGGAGCCCGGGGCAACCCCCAGCACCTGTGAAATATCCCTGATCTCTTTCGAGTCCATGATGGAGGAGGATGACTGATCCCAGGTGTTCATGATTTTACCGCGAAGCGGCATGATGGCCTGGAATCTTCTGTCCCTGGCCTGTTTGGCAGAGCCGCCGGCAGAATCTCCCTCCACAAAGAACAACTCTCTCAGGTTCTGGTCCACACTGGAGCAGTCGGACAGCTTTGCAGGCAGGGTTACCCCGTTTGAGGCGCGTTTTTTGGTGACTTTTTTGCTCTTTTTTACCCTGTTCCGGGCATTGTCAATCGCCATAGCTGCCAGGGCTTCGCCAAGGGCAACATTCTGGTTAAGCCAGAGGCTGAATGCGTCCCTGACCTGAAGGTTAACCAGGTTGGCGCAATGTCTTGAAGAGAGGCGTTCTTTGGTCTGGGAAGAAAACTGGGCCTCCACAAGTTTAACTGACAAGACGTAGCCGACATTCTGCCAGATATCTTCCGGAGCAAGGAAAAGGCCTTTGGGCAGAAGATTCCTGAATTTGCAGAACTCCCTGACCGACTCCAGGAGGCCGGATCTGAATCCGTTGACATGGGTGCCGCCTAACCGGGTGGGTATGAGGTTTACATAGCTTTCCTCTATGTTGAGGCTGCTGTCAACACCCCAGTCTATGGCCCATATGGCCTCAAAATCATCTCCCTGGCATTCCCCTGCGAAGGGTTCGGGGAAGAGGCATTTTTTATCTTTCAGGTTTTCCTTTAAATAGTCATCCAGTCCGTGGTTATAACACCAGCTCTGTTTTTCTCCTGATTCTTCGTGGGTAAAACTTGTGGTAAGCCCCTGGCAGAGAACCGCCTTGGACTTGAGGGCAGATTCAATGGCCTCTTTTGAAAATTCAGGCGTATCAAAGTAAGCAGGGTCCGGTTTGAAGCTAAGCCGGGTTCCTGTATTTTTTTTGCCCACCGTGCCGGTGACCTCAAGCTCTTTTGACTTTACCCCGTCTTCAAATTCAATGCTGAACTTCCGGCTGTCCCGCTTTATGGTGATATCAAGCTGCGAAGAAAGGGCATTGACCACGGAAACGCCCACCCCGTGAAGCCCGCCGGAAAATGCATAGTCTTTTGAGGAAAATTTGGCACCGGCGTGGAGTTTGGTCATGATCAGCTCAACACCGGAAATACCCTCTTTGGGATGGATATCCACGGGCATGCCCCTGCCGTTGTCCGATACGACAATCCGGTTATCCCGGGTCAGGATCTCGTCAATGGCGGAGGCAAAGCCGGCAATGGCCTCGTCCACGCTATTGTCTATGACCTCAAATGCGAGATGATCCGGGCTGGCCGTGTCCGTATACATCCCCGGTCTGCGCCTGACCGGATCGAGGCCTTTTAAAACCTCAATGGACTGGGCATCATAGGAGTTATCAGAACTGATTTTCTCTTCTTTGGCTTCAAATAATTTCATAAAATTATTCTGTTATGATATACAGGTTATAGCTTTACGTTACGGTTTTAAACATACCCATATACCACTTTTAAGGGTAAAAGTACAAACGGGAATAAACATTAGATCATGGCAGCTTCCAAACTCCGGTTTGACCAAAACACATTTGACACCCACTGGCTCTCCCTTGACAGCGATGAACAGGCCGACCTTATTGCCAGGGCGGGGTTTTTCCCTCCGGCCCTGGGAATCCTTCCCGTGCTTGAGGGGCTGTTTTCATTTCATTTCAATGCCAGGACGGCTGCCAAGCAGAGTCTAAAAGATATAATCTCCGCCATTCATACCGGGCTTAATGCGCCGGAAGCCGACGACCGGAACCGGGGACAGGAAGATGCCACCCGTGTCTGTGCCAGGATCTATCATTATATTTCAGCGGATATGCATTTTGCCGATATGAGCCTGCTTCTTTCCACCCTTTTCGGCCTTGGTGAGACAGGGGCGTTTTTTGCATTTAAAGCCCTTTACCAGGACCGGCTGTCAATGGATGTGGTCGGCAAATGCCTTCAGGAGCTTGGGGAATACCAGCGGATGGTTTTTGCGGACCAGTATCTTCAGTCCACCCCGGCCATCCGGCTCAGGTTTGCCGATCTCTTTAAAAAGATACTTATTGGTATCAAGACCAGGGAACCTGTTATTGAATTCTATGCGAACCTTTTTGACCGGAAGCGGGATTCAGATCCTTTTTTAAATAACCTGGATGTCAAACTGAGAGACCCTGACAGGATAATTACCGGCGAGGTGGCATCCATGAGTCCTGCCGCGAGGATTAAAGGCCTTAAAGCCCTCTCCATGATGCAGGCCCGGATCCCGGGCAGGATACTGATCGACACCCTTGAGGGCGAAGAGGTCAAAAAGGTGCGGATGGCTGTATACAGCCTGGTTGAAAATTCATCCATGGGGCAGTACCCGGAGTTGTTTGACCCGATTTTTGTCCATTTTAAACAGGCGGAGGGAACGGAAGCGGTCAACGCATTCAAGGCCCTGGTGGTTACCGGAAACAGGCCGTTGCACGAACTCATGGCCCTGGTACGTAAGACCAGTCCGGACATTATTCCCAATATCCATATTGAGATCTCAGAACTGTCAAGGATTTCCTTTTTTGCCATCCAGGATATTGCCCTGAACAAGGATAAATACTCCGGGGAGAATTACGATATAAACCTGGCCTGTGTGTTCGGCATGATTAAAAAAAGGCCGGAACGGGTGGTGAAAATCCTGAAAGCCTACGACAAGCAGGCTGATTCCCCGCTGAAACTTGATGTGAGCGGGTTTATGAAAAAGACCACCCAGCTGCTTTTAAAAGAGAAGGAGAGCATAGAATCCGGGTTTAAAACCATTTCCCGCAGGATGGATCAGCCCGGGCCTGAGAAAACCAAAACCTTTTTTAAATCAGTACGCAAGGATCCGGTTCAAAAAAAGATTGAGGCGTTAAAGGAGAACACCCCGTCCAGGGTTCTTGATTTCTATCAGGACAATCTCAGGGACGAAGACTTTTCAGGCCTTGTTTTTTCAGCCTCCATACTCCTGTTTCCGGAAACCGGGTTTTTAAACTGCAGTTTTTCCCGGGCCCGGGTGGAAAAGGCCAAATTCAAAAAGGCTGTATTTTACAACGTCAATATGGACAGGGCTGAGTTCAGAAACGTCAGCTTTGACAATGCGGTCTTTATCAACGTTACCGCAACAAAGGCAATCTTCCGCCGCTGCAGTTTTCACGGGGCCTCCCTGTTTAACTGCAATTTTAACCAGGCAGATCTCAGTGATGCGCTGTTCATTGATGCCGTGATCTCCAAATGTGCCTTTGGTCACACGGACCTGACCTGCGCCTCTTTTGCCCTTTCCCGTATCTCCGGGGTCTCCTTTGCCACGGCGTACCTGAATATGGGGGATTTTACCGGGGTCAAGGCAAGGTTCTGCCGGTTTCCGTCCTATGCCCGGAGTATCACCCGCACCGAAAACCTGGATTATAATGCACGGGACTACCAGCTCGGCTTCAACGACCTGCCCCAGATCGACAAGGCAGTGGTCAATGAGATCAACATGCTGATCTTTTGTGAGTTCATCCATTACGGGGAGGCCAAATTTCTCAACCAGAACAAGCTGAGCCTGCTGACGGCATTTGATATTTTCAGGCCGAACCAGGCTGATTTCTTTCAGCTGCTGCCTTTACTCCTTCATGAAAACCCAATCCTCTCAGAAACGGATCACCTGGCCAACTCCACCCCCTGCGGTATTTCCGAATACCTGCCGTCACGTGAAACCATACGGATCGCTGACAAATATCTGGGGAAAAACCAGGTAAAGGCAAGACGGAGTTCTTCCCCGTATATCCAGGGGCTTTTTTCCATGGGGTCTGTGGGGTCCCTGGCGCAGACAGATGAATCCGATATCGATTACTGGGTCTGCATTGATGAGCGGATAATGGACAGGGAAAACATCGGGCTGCTGAGGAGAAAACTGGATGTCCTGGAAAGAATGGCCTGGGATAAGTTTAAAATCCGGGTCACCCTGTTCCTGGTGGATATTTTAAAGACAAGGAACAACGATTTCGGCGGATCGACCCGGGAGAGTTCCGGATCAGCCCAGGCCAGGGTCCTGAAAGAGGAGTTTTACCGGACCATGATCCATGTGGCCGGTAAATTACCCCTTTGGGCGGTTCTGCCCACAACCATCAGTCTGAATTATTATAATCTGATCCTGGAACGTATTGCCCGGGTGGACGTTTCCCACCGGTACATAGATCTGGGGGATATCCATGCCATACCCGTGAACGAGTATTTCGGCGCCTCGATCTGGCAGATGTTCAAATGGCTGAAGAGCCCGTTTAAATCCGTAATAAAAATGGCATTGCTGGAGAAATACATCCATGCCTACGGACAGGAAACCCTGCTTTGCAACCAGTACAAAAACGAATGGATGAATTCGGGAACCCACCTTAAACCCGGGCAGAACGATTCATATATCATCCTGCTCAATACCCTGATCGCTTTTTTCCTGAAATCCAACGATGAAAAATCCGCCAATCTCCTGCTGACCTGTTTTTTTCTGAAACTCGGCATTTCAAAAGAAGGAGAGATCGACAACACGGCATTCGGCCTGAGAAAAACACTGCTGGAGCACAGCCTGGCCGATTGGGGGTGGGGTTTTAAGAAGATCTTTGAAATCGGCCGGTTTAAAATGTGGCCCTATGCGGCTATTCACAGGCTGTCCCTGACCATTGAACGGTATATGGTTTCCAAGTACTCCCAGCTGAAAAAACGGTTTGATTCTGCATCAAGCCTCACAATATCCGAACAGGACCGCGTCATTCTGGAGCGGAAGGTAAATATCGTTTTCCAGACTAAGCCCAACAAAATAAAAAAACTGCTCCTGGTATCCAGGGGGGACCGGCATTTTTCACGGCTTCACCTTAAATACCAGCCGCTGCCCAATCATCACGGTAAATGGGAGTTGATTCATAAAATTCCCAAGCACCAGCAGCAGACGGAAGAATCCATTATCACGGCGGAGACAATTGAGGAAATCGGTGCCTGGCTGATCAACAACCGGCTCTATACGAACAGGACATACCTGGGATTGATCCCCAATCCCACTTCGGTCTCCCATGATGATGTGGAAAAGCTTTACCGGTCCATGTATGAATTTTTCGGGCCGGAGCTGAAAAAAAACGTAATGTTTAAAACCATGCGCAGGCAGCCGGTGATCACAAGCCTGTTTATCTGCCTCAATTTTTATGCTGCCAAACCCCAGTCGAAAATTTCCGATTATACAGTAATTTACCTGAACTCCTGGGGGGAGATGTACCTGCGCAACGCACGGCCTGCCAAAGCCTTGCCCAGCCTGGATACGGCCAAGCAGCGTATCCGGGCAGGGCTCAGCCTTGAGGATTTTCCTGAAAACACGGTGTTTTATTTTTCAAGGGGCATCGGCCGCTGATCTTTTTCAGACTGTGGTTTCCTGCCGGCTGCCCCGGTTCTGGTTTAATTGTAAAAGTTTTGCACTACCTCCAGGGCGGCTTCAGGGGTATCCACCAGATGAAACAGGTCAATATCTTCGGGTGAGATCAACCTGTCAGAGACGAGGCGGTCACGGATCCAGTCCAAAAGGCCGGCCCAGAAGTCCGTTCCCATCAGGATAACGGGCATGTTGCGGATCCGGCCGGTCTGGACCAGGGTCAGGGTTTCAAATAGCTCGTCAAGGGTGCCCAGTCCGCCAGGCATGATGATATAGGCCTGGGCATATTTCACAAACATGACCTTGCGTACAAAAAAGTAATCAAATTCAACCTCTGTGGTGAGAAAGGGGTTGCCTTTCTCTTCAAAGGGAAGGTTTATTTTAAGCCCCACTGACTCGCCGTCGTTATCGGCCGCGCCTTTATTTGCCGCCTCCATGATACCCGGACCGCCTCCGGTGATGACTGCGTAGCCTGAAGAGGAGAACAGGCGCGCCGTTGCCCGGGCTTTCCTGTAATCCGGATGATCTTCTTCAGTCCTGGCTGATCCGAATATCGAGACCGCAGGGCCCAGGTCATGCAGGGTATCAATGCCTTCTACAAATTCTCCCATGATTTTAAACAGCCGCCAGGATTCGCCGGACTTGAAATCATCAATGGGGTATCGGGGGAGGTGGTTTTTTTTTGTCATGTGTTTTTCCTTTTAATTCAATGGCTGTTCACTGTTCAACGCTGTAATCCAACTGTTCAAATCACCAGAGTTGTGGTATATTCTACACAATTTGAAGTGGCCTGCCAATAGAGCCTTTGGAACAGAGCCTTTGGAATCACAGGATCTGAAAATTTACATGCACCGGCTCTGCTGTTGCATTCCTCATGCCATTGACATTTTATACTGAAAGATATAAAGAAAAGAAAAATTTTTCATTGGAAAGAT
This sequence comes from Desulfobacterales bacterium, assembly GCA_022361395.1. Classification (GTDB taxonomy): domain Bacteria; phylum Desulfobacterota; class Desulfobacteria; order Desulfobacterales; family Desulfobacteraceae; genus Desulfobacter. The sequence goes on from JAKSAX010000374.1 coordinate 11,139, forward strand.
GTAGACTTGAACAGAGAATATTCAGTTTCCCGGCAGACCAAAGTCGTAAATGCCCTGGGAATGCACGCACGACCCGCAGCAAAGATAGCGGAAATGGCCCTTGAGGCCAAAGGAAATATCTGGTTGTCCAATGGATCCTCAACCGTAGACGCATCCAGCATCATAGACATTTTAACCTTGTGTGCCGTAACCGGTACGCAGATTTCCATTCATACGGAAGAGACGGACGACTCTGTTTGGGCAGACCGGATCAAGGCATTTTTTGACATGGGTTTTGGAGAAGATATAAATGAATGACTCCCCGTCAGGACAGATTATAATCCGGGGCATCAGCGGCTCTCCCGGTATCTGTATCGGCAAGGCCTACCTGGTTGACCGTGAAGGGGTAAACATCATCAAGCGGTACCCGGTCAGTGAAGACATGGTCTCCAAAGAGGTTGACCGGTTTAAGAACGCGGTGATCAAGGCAAAAAACGACCATGCCAAAACCATTGAATCCCTTGACCAGCAGCTAAGTGAAAACCTCAATATCCTTGAAACCCACATGGTGTTGTTCAAGGACAAAATGCTCTACGGCAAAACCATTGAGACCATTTCCAATGACAAGGTCAACGCGGAATGGGCGCTTCGCAAGGTTTCCAGGCAGGTCCGCAGGATGTTCGAACAGATAGATGATCCCTACCTCAAGGCGCGGGTAAACGATATCACCCAGGTCTCGGATAAGATCATGACCTATCTTTTCGGTGCCCAGGATATCAGGATCAGGGACATCAACAAGCGGGTCATCATTGTTGCCCACGACCTGTCTCCCGCAGACACCAGCCAGATTCAGCTGGAGAGGATTAAGGGCTTTGTTACGGACAGGGGAGGTAAGGATTCACACACCAGCATCGTGGCCAAATCCTTGAAAATCCCTTCTGTGCTGGGCCTTGGAAATGCCACCAGAAATGTCAACAATGATGATATCCTCATTGTTGACGGCTCTTCAGGGATTATTATCATCAACCCTGAAGAGGACACCCTGTTCAGGTATGAAGAAAAAATGGCCCGGTTCCTTGCCTACCGGGCAGATATCGAACGGGAAAGCCACCTGCCCGCGGTGACTGAAGACGGTGTTTCCTTAAACCTTCTGGCCAATATTGAGCTGGTGGAAGAGGTGGTCTCTGCCAGGGACAACAGGGCATCTGGCATCGGATTGTTCAGGACGGAATTTCTCTACCTGGATCTTAACCGCTATCCCACCGAAGACGAGTTGCTCCATAAGTACAAGGAACTTGTGGAACTCATGAACCCGGCGCCTGTGACAATCCGCACCCTGGATATAAACGGGGACAAGTTCAACCCCTATATTGATCCGGTGGAAGAGGCCAATCCCGCTCTCGGGTTGAGGGCAGTGAGGTTCTGCCTTGAAAACGAAGCCATATTCATCACCCAGATCAAGGCCATCCTGCGGGCCGCGGCATTCGGGAACATTAAGCTGCTGATTCCCATGATCTCCTGCGTGGAAGAGATCCTGCAGGTAAAAGAGGTTATCAGCAAGGCTGTCCTTGAACTGGAAGAAGAAGACAAAATATTTAACAAGGATATACCCCTTGGAATCATGATAGAGGTTCCCTCCGCCGTTATCATGGCTGATGAACTTGCAGCCCATGTGGATTTTTTCAGTATCGGCACCAACGACCTCATCCAGTATTCCATGGCCATTGACCGCCGCAACAGGCGGGTTGCCCATCTTTACCAGGCATTGAACCCGGCTGTGCTCAAGATGATCCGCCTTACCCTTGAGGCTGCAAAAAACAACGGTATTGAATTGTTCATGTGCGGTGAAATGGCAGGGGATCCCATAAACATTCCCATTCTCCTGGGGCTGGGACTGACCAACCTGTCCATGAACTCAGGCTCCATACCCGTGATCAAGAAGATGATCCGTTCCTTAAACGTGGAACGGGCCAGGGAAAATGCCAGGACCATTATGGGGCTGACAACCACTGACGAGATAACGGATTTCATTCTGGAAGAGTACAAAACCATTCTTCCCTACAGGGATGTTGAAGAGTAAATTATGAATGCACCTTATATCAAACTCATTGCCAGTAATAAAAAGGCGCGGCACAACTATCACATTGATGATGAATACGAGGCCGGTATTGTCCTGGCCGGCTCCGAGGTCAAATCCATCAGGGAAGGCCGGGTCAGTTTCAAGGACTCCTATGCAGATATAAAGCGGGATGAGATTTTCATCCGCCAGCTGCACATCTCCCCCTATAAATACGCCTACAATGCCAATCATGAGTCCCTGCGGACCAGGAAACTGTTGCTCCACAAGTATGAAATCCGCAAGCTCACCGCAAAGATCAGGGAAAAAGGATATACCCTGGTGCCTTTGAAAATTTACTTTAAAAATGATAAAATAAAGGTACTTATCGGCTTGGGCAAGGGTAAAAAACTCTATGACAAGCGGGAGAGTATTAAACAGAAAGATATTAAACGGGACATGGACAGGGAAAGAAAAAAGTACTCCGGTTCATGATTTCATTGACTTTTCAGGGCATGATATTATATTAATGCCCGTTGCTTGATCTTTTAAAATTTGGGGGCGAAATGGTTTCGACGGAGATTTTGATGCCCATGGTAGCATACCGAGTGTTTTGTCATCTCGTAAACTTGGCAAAGCTTAAACATAATCGCAGACGATTATAACTACGCTGTAGCTGCTTAAGGCAGCTTCCGTCCTCCTGATATCCTTCTTGCAGATTCAGGTCAGGGCGTCGACTATGCAAGACCGCTGTTATGGTTTCCTGAGCCATACCAGTTAAATTTTTCAGGATATACCGGGTTGTATCCCTCCTGAAGGAGCCTTCCCGGCCAATTATAAAGTTCAGGATAAGTATGTAGAAGCCAGGGTTGATTGTTTTCGGACGCGGGTTCAACTCCCGCCGCCTCCACCAAAAAATTTGTAATAATTGTAGATGGTTAATATTAAGAGCCTTGCCACTTTCACTGGACTTTCACCAAAAAACTAAAGTGAAAGGCAAGGTCTTATTATTTGATAAGCTGTTAAAATTTTAGCCAAAATTTCTCCCCCGTTTTTTTAAGTAATTCAGTTATTTTAAAAGCCGTATCATTCTGGAACTAGCAATACTTGTCAAAGACTTTGTTTGTTTCGTTGTCCGAGGCTTCCCAGGCGCTTTGGGTTGGGTGTCTGTGTGTCTGGTAATCTCCGTGGTGTTGGTATGCCTGGCGGCGTAAACTATTCAATAAGCTGTTCAACAGTAATCCCCATGGCATACGCGAGCTTAACCAGGGAGCTTTTCCTTGGATTGGCATCTGGTTTTTCCATCCGGGCGAGGGCAGGTTGTTTAATCCCGGCGTTTGCGGCAAGCTCGGCCTGGGTCATGCCCTTGTATTCGCGCCAGGATTTTATCAGGCTGTCCCCCCTGATGTTTGCCTGAACCACCTCATTGGGGAACCATACGCCAGACTCGTCGCTTCCAACGCTTTCCACCAGGGTCTGGTAATCATCCCAGGGGATAACGGCAAAGGCGGGTTTTCCGCCATGCTTGATGATTTGAACGTTATTAGTAAGTGCTGTTGTCACGTTTCTTTACCTCCTGGATTGCGATTATCCGGACCTGCTCCTTATCATCGAAAAGCACCCTGTAGCGGCCCACGCGCATCCTGTAATCGTATTTATGGTTTCTCAATGCTTTGACGTCAAGACCCTTGGCGCCGGGAAAGTCTTTCAGTTTGTCAACACTTTGAAAAATTGCGTCCCGGTAATTTATTGGAATTTTTTTCATCTGCTTGCGGGCCTTGTTGTTCCATAGGATGTCTTTCATTTTTTCATAATAACATTTTATAACCTTGTGTCAAGATAGTGTTATAAATGAGATGGCTTTTCCTACAATTCTGCTATGTTAGCAAGACTGCCTAAAATAGCAGAAGCCGGAAGAAACTTAAAATTTATAAGGCTGGATTCAATACGATCCATTACAAGGGTAGTTTATAGTCCCTCCGGGGCAAAACCTTGAGACAAGACATTCGATAACGCGTAAATAAGATCTTTGCACAGTTTTATTCTGATTGTGACGATGATGTAAACGATGTTTTTTTGATAAAAACATTGACTTTAAGTGCGAATAGTATTAATAGTTCGTATACGGAGGAAATGTTTTGAAGAAAAAGATCAGTGATGTTCCGGACTGCACCGTGTTTCTACTTGGGAAAGCCTACCAGAGGGCTCATGGTGATTTTAAAAAACAACTCAAGCCTTTTAACCTGACCAATATGCAGCACCTTGTACTGGAGGGATTGTGGTATGAGGAGGGAAAGACAGCTGCTGAACTCGGGAAGCTGCTCATCCTTGACAAGGCCACATTGTCAGGGGTGATTGAACGAATGGTTGAAGGCGGATGGCTTGTCAAAAAACAGGATCCTGAAGATAAAAGGGTGAGCCGCCTTTTTCCCTCTGACAAGGCAAACAAGATGAAGGACGAGCTGATCAACGCCAGAAAACAGGCCAATGATAAACTGCTTGCCGGTTTTACCCGGGAAGAGCAGGTGCTGTTTAAACGGCTTCTCAGGGACCTGGTCTGGGAATAAGGTAATGTTAAGTTGGTGTACAAACGGTATAAGCGTTAATATATTTTAAAGAGGTGTAAACATGCTGTTATTAAATCCCAAAAATTATCAGGACAGAAATTATCCGGATGAGCGCTCCAGGGAAATCATGGTCAAAACCATTGAGTGGTTTGAAAACAAGGGCCTGAAAACCATGAAAGATGACTACCGTTCCCGGGAGTTTACCTATGATTTTGCAGAGTTTGTAAAAAAAGAACGGATTTTTGAGACCCTGTTTCTGCCCAAGGGATACGGGGATGCAGACCAGTACTACAGCACTTACCGCATGTACGAATTTTCCGAGATCTGCGGATTTTACGGCACCCCCTACTGGTACATGTTCCATGTATCCACCCTGGGACTTGATCCTGTTTTCCTGGGTGACAATGAAAAATTCAAACACCTTGCCGTTGAGAAACTTCAGGAAAATCCCCTCTGCGCCTTTGGCCTGTCTGAAAAAGAGCACGGGGCAGATATTTACTCCTCTTCCATGAGACTCTATCCGCAGGAAGACGGGACTTACCTTGCCAGGGGCTCAAAATACTATATCGGCAACGGTAATGAAGCCGGTATCATCACTGTATTCGGCAAGGTTGACGGGACAGATGATTACGTGTTTTTTGCCGTGGATTCCAAACATGAAAAATATGAGTGTATCCAGAATGTGATCTGGGCCCAGAATTACGTGTCCGAATTTGAACTGGATGACTATCCGATTACGGAAGAGGATATTTTGTCCAGGGGCTCCAAGGCCTGGGATGATATGCTGAATACCATCAACATCTGTAAGTTCAACATCGGCTCAGGCGCCACCGGTATCGTGACCCATTCCTTTTATGAAGCACTGAACCATGCAGCCAAACGCAATCTTTACGGAAAATTCGTTACGGAATTTACCCATGTCAAGAAACTCTTTGTGGATGCCTATACCCGCCTTGCGGCCATGAAGCTTTTCGGCCTCCGGGCGACCGATTACATGCGGTGCGCATCTGCTGATGACAAGCGCTACCTGTTGTACAACCCCATCATGAAAATGAAAGTGGCGCTCCAGGGTGAAGAGGTCCATGAACTGCTGTGGGACATCATTGCAGCCAGGGGATTTGAGAAGGACACCTACTTTGAGCAGGCCGTGATCGAGCTTCGTGGGTTCCCGAAACTTGAGGGCACCCGTCACGTGAATATGGCCCTGATCGTCAAATTGATCGCCAGCTATTTTTTCAATCCCGGCGAGTTTGAAGAGGTGCCCAGGATTACCGCTGCCCAAAATGATGACTACATGTTTGAACAGGGACCGACCCGCGGGTATGCAAAGATCCGGTTCCACGATTTCCGCAAGGCGTACGAAAGCAAGGATCTGCCCAACATCAACCTGTTCAGGGAACAGATTAAAGCCTATGAAGAATTCCTCATGGCCTCGGGACTGGAGCTGAAAGACCAGATGATGAACGACTTTGATTATCTCCTGGGTGTGGGGGAGATCTTTACCCTGGTTGCCTATGGTCAGCTGATCATCGAGAGTGCAGCAATTGAAAATATTGACGATGCCCTTCTTGATCAGATTTTTGACTTCATGGTCAGGGATTTTTCCGAATTCGGCCTTGACCTATACTCAAAACCCGCAAGCACGGAAGCCCAGCAGGCAGCGTGCATGAAAATGCTGAAACGTCCGGCATCGGATCAGGCCCGTTTTGAGACCGTTTTAAAGGATCATGTATATTCACTGATTGATGCCTATGAGATGAATCCCTGATTTGCAGTAATCCCGGAACTTGAAAAAAGGGCCTGCAGGCGGGGTTTCGCCTGCAGGCCCTTTTTAAGTCCGGCTCTTTTCCCCCGTCATTGCCCCTTGATAATCCCTGTATCCGGCCCGGATGATTTTGCTTGTATTTTATCTTGTTATTCCGGCAGGTTTCATGGTACAAACTCTCCCTTAAAATATCCTGCGGTTTGTTCTCAGAACAGGTAAAGAAAGATTGCCCGTGCCGTTTGCAGGATACGTGCTGCAATTTAATTTAAAGGACGATTGGACCATGGCATTATCCTATCAACTGGATGATAAACACGAGATGCTCCGGACAGCGGTCAGGGAGTTTGCCGAAAATGAGATCAGGCCTGTGGCTGGCGAGCTTGAAGAGAATGAAACCTTTTCAGTCCGGTTAACCCGGCAGATGGGCGAGATCGGGCTGTTCGGCATGATTGTTCCGGAAGCGCTGGGAGGCCAGGGCCTTGACTATGTCTCCTATATTATAGCAGTTGAAGAGATTGCCAGGGTAGACGGCTCCCAGGCGGCCACTGTGGCCGCAGGAAACTCACTGGGCCTGTCCCCGGTTTACTACTTCGGCTCCCCGGAACAGCAGCAAAAATACCTGCCTGAACTCTGCAGTGGGGAGGCGCTCATGGGATTCGGCCTGACCGAGCCCAATGCCGGTTCCGATGCCGGGGCCTCAAGGACCCGGGCGGTCAGGGACGGCAACCATTGGATACTGAACGGTTCAAAAATATTTATCACCAATGCCGCAACGCCCATGACCCGGGGAACCATTATCCAGGCGGTCACCGGCAGTGATGACCGCGGGAAACCCGAACATACCTGTTTTATCGTTGAAAATAATACGCCGGGATACACGGCCGCCCCCATGAAGCGGAAACTCATGTGGCGGGCGTCAAACACGGCTGAGATATCGCTTGAAGACTGCCGGGTGACGGAAGATGCAGTCCTTGGGAATCCCGGGGACGGATTCCGGCAGATGCTGTCCACACTTGACCGGGGCAGGCTCTCCATTGCGGCCATGGGCCTGGGGTGCGCCCAGGGCGCCTATGAAGCCGCCCTGAAGTACTCAAAGGAGAGGGTCCAGTTTGACCGGCCGATCAGCAAACAGCAGGTAATCTCTTTTAAGCTGGCGGATATGGCAATGAAAATAGAGATGGCCCGGAATTTTCTCTACCGGGCCTGCTGGCTGGCCGACCAGCACAGGCCCTTTGGAAAAGAAGCAGCCATGAGCAAGCTGTACTGCAGTGAGATCGCAAAGGAAGTGGCTGATGATGCCGTGCAGATTCACGGCGGCTATGGGTTGATGAAAGAGTATGATGTAGAACGGTTTTACAGGGATCAGCGGTTGCTGCAGATCGGGGAGGGAACCTCTGAGGTGCTGCGGCTGGTCATCTCAAGGGCCATTGGTTGTTAATCATCTGACATAAGGGATCGCGTAAAAATTAGTTCACATTCTGTTTGCAAAATACCCAATTTTTTAAGGGTTTTTATAAACAGACCAGGTGAAGTTATTTTTGCGCGATCCCTAAGTAATCATAAGAGTTTAAAATGAATATCATTGTTACAATTAAACAGGTTCCGGATACCAATGAAGTGAAGATTGATACCGCCACCGGAACCCTTATACGGGACGGCGTGCCGTCCATTATCAATCCTGAGGATAAACATGCCCTGGAAGCTGCCCTGGCAATCAAGGATACAGGGGAGGAGGTGACCGTGACCGTGCTTTCCATGGGCCCGCCCCAGGCAGAGACCGCCCTGATGGAGGCCCTGGCAATGGGGGCGGACAAGGCCTGCCTTGCCTGTGACAAGGCGTTTGCAGGCGCTGATACCCTGGCCACGGCATATACCCTGGCCACGGCCGTTAAAAAGCTTGGGCCCTTTGATCTTATCCTCTGCGGCAGCCAGGCCATTGACGGGGATACCGCCCAGGTAGGCCCCCAACTGGCCGAGTGCCTGGGTATTGCCCAGATTACCTATGCAGAAAAGATCAGGATATCCGGGGAGAGCGTTGAGGTCATGAGCAGTTTCGGGCGGTCCGGACGTGTTGTGGAGGCCGACTTTCCTGCGCTGGTAACGGTACTGAAAACAATCAACAGGCCACGCTATAAAACCATGAACGGGATTGAGCGGGCATTCAGGGACAAGACCGTCCGGGTATTGACCCGGGAGGACCTTGATTTGAATCCGTTGCGCATAGGGCTTGCCGGTTCCCCTACCACAGTCCGGCAGACCTTTGTTCCTCCCCTGGGCCGGAAAGGCCTTGTGGTGGAGGGCACACCGGATAAACTGGCTGACGGTATCATGGATACCCTGAACGCGGACAACCTTCTTGCCGGCTGATCAGGGAACGTAAAAATGCCAACCCAGAATTTAAATAACCTAGGTATACCCCATGTCCATATTGATTGATGAAGATAAATGCACCGGCTGCAGACGCTGCCTGTCTGCCTGCCCCTATGACGCCCTTGAGCTGGATGATAAAAGAGCCGTTGTCACCCCCGGCTGTACAAATTGCGGGGCCTGCCTGGAATCCTGTAAATTTGAAGCCATCTCCTTTGACGGGCCTGCGGACAGGATAAAAATGGATGTCACCGGGTTTGAGGGCATCTACGTCTTTATCGAAACAACGGAAAACAGAGTGTCCCGGGGCTCCCTTGAAATTCTCGGAAAAGCCGGTGAGCTTGCACGGGAGGCGCACCGGTCAGGTAAGGAATGCCGGGTGGCCGCCATCCTGATCGGACATCAGGTCGGCGCCCTTGCAGATGAACTGATACACTTTGGTGCCGACCATGTCATCCTCATTGATGATGAAAGGTTCAGGACCTACCGGACCGACTATTATACAAAGGCAGTGGCAGAGGTTGTCAGGAAAAAAATGCCTGAAATCCTGTTGCTCGGGGCCACCCCCCTGGGCAGGGACCTTGCGCCCAGGATCGCCAACCGGCTGAAAACAGGGCTGACTGCCGACTGCACGCGGCTTTCCCTGTGTGAAAAAGAGGGAATCCTGCTCCAGACCCGGCCGGCCTTTGGCGGCAATATCATGGCCACCATTGTCTGCCCGGACAACAGGCCCCAGATGGCCACTGTCCGTCCGGGGGTAATGAAAAAACAGGATCCGGACAGGGCCAGGCAGGGTACCCGGGAAAAAATGGAGGTCAGCCTTACAAAAAAAGACGACCTTGTCCGTGTGAAAGAGATCATTGGGCACCAGGGGGAAAGCCTTGATCTTGAGGATGCACGTATCATTGTCGCAGGGGGCAGGGGGGTAAAGGGGGCTGAAGGGTTTAAGCTTCTGGAGGGGCTTGCAGGTGCTTTGGGGGCAAAAATAGGCGCCACCAGGGCTGCTGTGGAAGCCGGGTGGATATCCCAGGACCACCAGGTGGGGCAGACCGGTAAAACCATACGGCCGGACCTGTACATTGCCTGCGGCGTTTCAGGCAGTATCCAGCACATGGCAGGGGTGATGGGGGCAGCCAGGATCATCGCCATTAACAAGGATAAGAATGCGCCCATCACGGATATGGCTGATGTTTCCTATGTCGGGGACCTGTTTCAGGTTATTCCGGACCTGACCCGTAAAATAAAAGATCACCGGGGGGCTTTAAAGGCCTCTTAACCGATGCCTGTCCGAAAAGCGGGAGTTACCCGGCTTTTGGGCAGGCTCATCATGTGCAGAATCCTGCTGCCGGAATAATTCGTATTGACTTATATTGAAAACCGATATATCACATCCAATCAACGTATCACTAAAATAATTCATCATGGATCAGGGAATAAATTATGCCTTTGCCTGTGAAAAACAAGAAAATTGACCGGCCGTCCATGCGGGATACAGTCTACAACAAGTTGCTGGACTGGATTGTTGAAGGGGTGCTGCTGCCGGGGGAAAAAGTGGTTGACAAGGAGCTTGCCGCGCATATGGGGGTCAGCCGGACCCCTGTCAGGGAGGCGCTTCGAAGGCTTGAAGACAAGAACCTGATTGAATCTTCGGCCAATCGGTGGACACGGGTTGCCAAGATTCCCCCCAGGGAGCCTGAGATGATTTATCCGATCATCTGGACCCTGGAAACCCTGGCCCTGTCCACTGCAATCCAAGGGATCACCCCGGAAGATCTTTCGCTCATGAAGCAGGCCAATGAACAGCTGGAAACCGCCTTGGAAAAAGAGGAGCCCGTGGCAGCATCAAAAGCGGATGCGGAATTTCACGAGATCTTTATCCGGCGGTCCCTGAATACCCACCTGATAAAGATCCTTCACGATCTTAAGATCAGGTACCGGCGGCTTGAGGTGATTTTTTTTGATGCCTCCGACCATGACAGGTCTTCAATAAAAGAACATGAGACATTGATGACTGCCTTGGAAACAGGAGATCTGGCACAGGCAGAGAAGACCATCCGTTCAAACTGGAAAAAGAGCCTTGACCGGCTGCGTATCCGGCTGAATGCTGAAAAACACCAGGAGGATTAATCCGCTGGATTAATCAGTTCGATTAATCAGGGGGAAAATCCCGGAGGAGAATAAAATGGAGAGTATAAAAGCCGCAGTAAAGGCAATGGAGCGGGAGCTTGTGGAATTTGCACAGGAGCTCGTGAGAATAAAAAGCTATACCGGCGATGAGCAGCAGATCATCCGCTTCATAGAAAAAAAGATGAAATCCCTGGATTACGACGAGGTGATTGTCGATTCCATGGGAAATATCCTGGGCCGGATCGGCTCCGGAAAGAACATTGTCATGTTTGACTCCCACATTGATACCGTGGCGGTAAATGACGTGTCCGAGTGGCGCCATGATCCCTTTGGCGGGGTGATCGACAACGGCAGGCTGTACGGAAGAGGATCCGTTGATATGAAATCCGCAGCAGCCGCCTCAATCTATGCAGGGGCGGTTGCAAAGAGACTCGGCCTTGCAGAAGATAAGACCATCTTTGTCTCCTGCACGGTGATGGAAGAGGACTGCGACGGTGAAAACCTCAGGCACCTGTTCCGTGAGTGCGGCATACGCCCGGATTTTATGGTCATCTGCGAACCATCGGACAATAAACTGGTGACCGGGCACAAGGGAAAGGCCCAGGTTGCCATAAAAACCCACGGTATATCCGCCCATGGCTCGGCCCCGGAAAAAGGCCTGAATGCAATCTATGAGATGGCTGAGATTATCCGGCGGATCGAAAAAACAAGTGATGGGTTGCTGGCATCAAAAGAGAGCAACGGGACCCTGGTGGCGTCGAAAATTTCAAGTATGAGCGAATCCCTGAATGCGGTTCCCTTTGAATGCGAAATCTACCTGGACCGGCGGATGGTACTGGGGGAAACCAGGGAGACTGTCGAAAAGGAGATGAATGCCATTATTGACGGGAAAAAGGCATCCTGGGACATCGGTGTGCTCCGCAGGAAGAGCTGGACAGGTGTGGCGGTTGAGTATCACCCCTTCCACCCGGCCTGGGAGATTGCGCCTGACCATGAACTCACCAGGACATGTGTTGAGGCTTTTACCCGGGCGTTCGGATCAGCACCGGAGTTTGACTATTGGGATTTCAGCACCAATGCCGTGACAACCGTTGACATGGGAATCCCCACCATCGGATTCGGCCCGGGTGAGTATAAACTGGCCCACATGGTCAATGAGAACTGTGAGGTCAGCCAGATCGTTGCCGCCTGTGAATTTTACGCGGGCGTAATGGATAAGATCTGATATAGTTTCCGGGCCTGTTATCTTTTTAATGCCGATGCAACCTCAAGCTTGGCGCCTTCCAATGCCTGTTCCCGTGTCGGGGCCAGGCAGGAGAGCCCCGGGAAGTCCTGGCAGCGGGCCTCAAACTGTTGGAAGGCCGGAGACCAGACAATGGTGTATTTTAATTTTCCGGCCTTTTTCAGGAAAAGGGGAGGCTGGTCATCTTCATTGGTGAAGTTGAAAAGTGTAAGAAATCGTGGGCGCGGCATACTCATCTCCCTGTCTGGTCAACACTGGCGGATTAAATCAAAACAACGCTCGCTGAACTGCCGGGTAATGCTTATAATCTCACTTCAGTCCAATCTATAAAGAGAGTGCGGCGGTTTGTCAACGCAATTTCTGATCAAATGCTAATAAACGGGCAGGCTATCTCAGGCCGCGCGAAAATAACTTCACCTGGCCTGTATATAATACCCTTAAAACATAGAGGGTTTTGCAAACAGAATGTGAACTGATTCTTATGCTATCCCTTAGTGACAATTTTAAAGAAATTGTTTCCCGGGGATTGAAAATGGGCCTCGGAGACCGACATGGGACCGCTAAAGGCCGCCATATTGATCTCATAATGGATAACAAAGGTCACCCGGGTGCCGCGGGCCTTGACAAAGTTGTCCTTGAGACGTTTCTCCCCCTTACAGGTCTTCGCCCCCAGGTTGTTTATCCCGTCTGTCTTTGACAGGGTTTTGAGTTCGTCTTCATATGCCGCGGTCAGGCTGATATTAAAATTCGCCCCGCCGTAACCGGCGGTGGTGCCGATCATACCGTCGTAAGAAAAGAAAATATCAAAACTTGTATTCTCTTTCAGGGTTTCACAGGTAATGGTCTCTTCATGAACCCTGAAAATTTTCCCCTTTTTCCCGGGTTGGTACCGGACGGCACCTGAAAAGATCATCCGGGAAAGAATACCGTAATCGTGCACCCGGGTGTTATGGGAGAGGTTATTTTTAATGATCAGTCCGGAAGATTCATTGACCTGAAGGGTGCGGACCTGTGTTTTTACTGCCAGGTCAAACCGCCGGTTTCCGGCACGGGAAACAGCCGGGTTGATCACCGGGGGATTTTCAGGCAAATCTCCGGCTGCCCTGTACATCTCCACAAGCTGGTCCGTGGTTCTACCGGTGAGAAATGAATCATATTTGCCTGGTCTTGCCATTGTACCGTCAAGGGGTTAAACGTTGGGCACCTTTTACTTTTATACGTCAGGGCCTACTCTATTTTTAACCGATAAAGCCGGGAATGTAAATTGTTTGATTCAATATATGAAATTAGATGGTTAAGTGTTTTTTAAGAAAATGCTTCTTTGCCGGAAGCCTAATAATTGCCCGATCCGGCACACCCGCCAGGGCAGGTCTCCGTTATACCAGCCTGCCGCAATTTTGTTTCTGATTAATTTTCTGATATGCTCTTCCCATGTTATTGGAGGAGACAGGCGGACTCTTCTTAAGTGTAAACCCGTTTTAGAGACTGGATACTTGGGACCGGACAAGAAAAAAATAGAAGCGCTTGAAAAAAAGATGGCGGCCCTGGATATCAAAAAGGCGGATATCCGGGAGAAGTTTATAAAAGCCTCGGGACGGGGCGGACAAAAGGTGAACAAATCCTCTTCAGCCGTGTTTTTGCTTCACGGGCCCACAGGAATCTCAGTTAAGGTGGGAAAACACAGGTCCCAGCACCTGAACCGGTTTATTGCCCTGCGCAGCCTGGTTGAAAAGATTGAAGCAAGGGTAAAAGGGATACCGGACAGGGAGTCCCAAAAAATTGCAAGGCTGAAAAAACAGAAACAGCGGAGGAAGCGGAAGACCCGTAAAAAACTGGAAAAGGGCACGGACAACCCTGATGCCTGAGGCCGGCCGCCGGTCCGTTTACAGGTGAATGATCTCCATCCGTGTATCTGAAATCATGGCAAGCCCCATCTCGTCAGCCATGTTAAATACCTTGTCGATTTTCGAATTGATCACCCTGGTGTCATTACCGACCAGGGCAAATCCGATTTCAGCCCAGTCCAGGCTGTCATTTAAACCGGTCTCGGCGATTGAAATATTGAACCGGCCGGATAGCCGGCCGGTCATTGATTTGACAACCTTCCGCTTCCCCTTTAATGAGTCCACCCCAAACAGCCTGAGCCTAATGGCGCCGGTACCCACAACCATGCTGCCCTAAAACGCCCCGAGCTGACAGGGTTTGATGCGGATCTCCATTTTTTCGCAGGCAGAGCCCATATCCAGCCTGGATATGCTGTGGTCCTTTGCCATGTCCCAGCATTGGCGGCAGGAGAGCCTGCCCTCGTCCTGGGCGTCGAGGATGGCACCGGCAAGTGCCTCCGGAACATCAATATCCGGGTTAAACTTTTTCTTATTCGGAGAATATCCGAAAAGCCCGAGCTGGCATTGGGAGATGCACAACTCCAGCAGGTCTGCCTGGACGCCTGCTTCCTTGGGAGCGTATCCCAGGGTTTTGGCTGTTTTATGTGCGGCAGCGCAGGGCAGCATGCCGTCAGCGGCCTGGGCCTTGATTGCATCGCTGAGTTCCGGTTGAATTGATTTTCCCTTGTGTTTCAGGGCATAATGTCCTTTGTCTTCGTGTCCCATACCGTTTCTCCGTTTGACTCTTGGTTTCTGTTTCGGTATGAGAGTCTTTATAACTTAAAAAGAAGAGGGGATAAAGGGCTTATTTTATGATAGACGAACTTGGTTCCAACAAATTCCAGATGATTTATATTGCCTCGTGCGGCCAGGGCATTAATGCCTTTCACCTTGTGGAATCCACCCTGGTCCAGTTTCCGGATTCTGAAATTACCGTGGTTAAAATGCCCCATATCCGTTCGGAAAGCCAGGTAGATGCGCTCATTGACAAGGTAAAGGACATTGAAAGCCTGATCGTGCATACCATTGTGGATTCCCATTTGCGAAAATACCTTACCCGGAAGGGGATAGATAATCACATCGTCACCATTGATCTTATGGGCCCTGTTCTTTCCAAGATCCAGGCTTTTTTAAACAAGCCGCCGCTTGAGCTTCCCGGATTGTACAGGGAAATCCATCAGGTCGACCTCCAGCAGGTGTCGGCAATTGACTTTGCACTGGCCCATGATGACGGGCTGAATCCCGATACCCTGACCGATGCGGAGATTATTCTGGTGGGCCTGTCCCGGGCCGGGAAAACCCCCCTGTCCATGTATATGGGGGTCCAGGGGTGGAAGGTTGCCAATATTCCCTATGTGCCCGGGGTTCCCATGCCGGACAACCTGGATATGGTGGACCGCCGCCGGGTGATTGCCCTGAATATTAACCCGGAGCAGCTGCTGGCACACAGGAAGATGCGGCAGGAGAGCCTGGGGGCCAATGATATCTATGCCTATTCAGGAAAGGAAGAGGTGGAGGAAGAGATCCGCAATGCCCAGAAGTATTACATTACAAAAGGGTTTTCAATGATCAACGTGAGTAATAAACCCATTGAAACCTCTGCCGAAGAGATCGCAGAGATGATCACCAGGCGGTTTCAGGCAGATGCCCATATCAGGGACTGACACCAGCCGGAGAAACCGGAAAAAGGGAATTTATCCCTCACCGGGCGGCTGTTGAGAGCGGGTGAATAACCGGTTGATGCAGGACAGGTAGTCCATGTTTCCGCAGGGTTTAGACAGGTGGGCCAGACAGGGATCTTTCCGCCTGAGTTCTTCCACGGATTCCAAAAACTCCAGGTTTCCTGAGACAAAAACGATGGGAACGGATGTATCGGCCTGCCTGATATGCATATACACCCCCATCCCGTTAACCCGGCCCGGAAGTACATAATCCAGGCTGATAAGGTCATACTGGTTTTTATCAAACATTTCCATTGCCGTCCGGCCGTCATATGCAATATCCACCTTGTGCCGGCAGGGATCCTGGGTCAGTATCCTGAACTGCACATCTGAGATGACCTTTTCATCTTCCACGAGAAGGATTGATTTTCCGGTATGGGGCGATTCTGAGCCCAGTTCCGTTTTTTCACCCGGGGACAACTCCTTTTGAATGACAGGCAGGCTGACAACAACCCTTGTACCCGACCCTTCAACTGAATCCACTGTCACCTTTCCATTGTGCTGGCGGATATATTTTTTTACGTTGGCCATGCCGTATCCCGTGCCTTTTATTTGGTTTTCATAGGCACTGACCACATCTTTGCTTCCCTTTAACGTAAATGAGGGTTCATAGATGTTTTTCAGATGTTCCCGGGGAATCCCGCACCCGTTGTCTTCAATTTCAAAATTTATAAACCTGTCCCGGCAAAAGGTCCGGATCCTTATTTCGGGCCTCTCTTTTTTACTCAGGGCATGAACGGCGTTCTGGACCAGGTTGACCAGGGCATGCTGAACCATTGCCGGATCTGCGAGCAGATCCGCCATATCCGGGGCAAGGTCCGCCTTTACCGCAATCTTTTCCAGGTCTTTTCTCATCAACTCCAGAACCAGGCCTATTTTTTCATTAATCTGGAAAAACTCCTGTTTGGGCTCCTGGGATTTTGCAAAGGCAACCAGGTTCTTTGTCAGGGTTTTTCCCCTCATGGACTGATCACGTATCATCTCCAGGCTTTTGTTTATGGCCTTATCCCGGCTGTCCAGCAGGGCAAGTTCGGAAATCCCCATGATAATACCAAGGATATTGTTAAAATCATGGGACATTTTTCCGGCCACCTGTCCCACCAGGGCAAGTTTTTTAGATTCAGCAGCCATGGAAAGGGCTTTTTCCCTTTGAACCTGGGCCTGCCTGAGTTCCGTAATATCCTCTCCCACACAGATGATTTTTTCAAGGGTGCCGTCTGAAGCAAATACCGCATCAAAAGCGCCCCTGAAATGATGTATCTCACTGTTTTTACCCCTGAGCCGGTAATCGACAAAGGCTTTTGACAATGTTCCTTTCCTTGCCTTGTTCAACGCCTCAAGCATCACCGGAGCATCCTCTTTCACAAGCATTGTAAAGCTGGACCCGCCGACCAGTTCTTCCGGTGCATATCCAAGCCGCCGGTGGGAGGGGCTGGCAAAGATGTATTTGGGAGATGAATCATGGATGGAAACAAGGGCACTGGTATATCCGGTGATGAGTTTGAACAGGGTCTCACTTTTTTTCAGTGCCTCTTCAACAAGTTTATGCTCGGTAATGTCACGCCCGACAGCAGTGACGGCAATGACATTTTTCTTATTGTCAAAAACGGCGGTCCCCACCCATGAAAACCACTTCAGGCCAAGTGTTGTCATTGCCCGTTGTTCTACCCTTACGCTGTGGGGCGGGTGGTAGAGGGCCCGTATGTTTTTCGATATCTCCTCCCGGTCCCCCTTATATACATGATCAGTAATTTTTTGACCTGTCAGCCGGCTGGCCGGTTTACCGAACATCCGGCAATAGGAGGGGCTTGCAAATTGAAACCTGCCATTGTTATCGAGCTTGATTACCAGGTCGGGCTGGTTTTCAATGAGCAGCCTGTACTTTCTTTCGGAAGCGCTCAATTCTTCAATAAGGCTGTCCCGGTCGTCAACGGTTTTTTCATACTCGGCAATGAGGTCCCTGGCAAAGAGCTTTAAAAATGAAACGTAAAACCGTTTGAAAAGACTCGGGACCTGCCAGTCAACCCTGATTTCGCAATGGTCGTCACCCCTGAGAATACATTTGACCTCAGTGACCCGGACTGAGCGGGCACCCGAGGCTTCGGCAATACCGTCATAAATTCCCAGGTTCCAGTTGCATACATCGCGGGTTACCTTAACCCCCTTTCTGTAGTGGAGTTCAACGGTGACACTGGTATCGGTAAGGCTTGAGATTTTTACATCCTTGGTCCGGTTGAATTTCCGGTTTACCCTGGCTGCCTTTTTTGCAAGGGCCTTGGGGCCAAGGAGTTTTGCAAAGAAGAGATCGCTCTTTGAAAGCGTTTCCAGAACAGCGCCCTTTCCCGCTGTCTGTTCAGGGGCCGGGCCGGGTACCACCGTCTTAATCCTTGAAAGCAGGGAGAGGGAGAGCGTATTGGAAATCCAGTAAGACGGGTCGGTCAGGTGTTCGATGGTGACCGGTTCAAGGAGATCAGGCCTGTTTTTGTTGGGAATTTCATACCCCTCTGATCCGAGGGCATCTTCAACCAGTTTGACGGCTATTGCCTTGCCGAACCGGTTTTCAATATATCCGAAAAGCCCTTTAAAATTAATACAGTTTATATCTTTTTCCATGATTCCCAGTCTATCGGTATACAGGTATTCAGCAGGGATCTCCCCGGTGGATTAATACAATAAAAGTTGTAGTCCGGCCGCATGGCGATCAGACTACAATATCTTACGATCCAAAACAAATGAAATTATGGATTTTTCCGGGCCGCCCCGGGGAAATCAAAAACGGAGTGGATTAAAAGCCCAGGTTTCAGGCAGTCATTGCTTTTTTTCCTATTTAATGTATAAACTGGGTATCTTGGGAATGGATTTAAACCGGTGGTTAAGATTCATCAGGCTCTCTGCATTGCCGATGGCAAAATAACCCTGGGGATTAATGCTCTGATAGAGTTTGTTAACCACCCGCTCGCTGGTGGGCATGTCAAAATAGATCATCACGTTCCTGCATGAAATTGCATCAAATTTGTCACTTAAAGGGGCATCGGTAATGAGGTTATACTGTTCAAACCGGACGTGATTTGCTATTTCCTTTTTGATCCGGACAAATCCTTTGTACTTACCGCTGCCCCGCTGGAAATAACGGTGGAGCAGTGGCACGGGAACGTTTTTAAGCTTATCGTTCCTGTATATCCCCCGGGTCGCCGTTTCAAGGACAGAGTGGGAGATGTCCGTGGCCAGGATGGAAAAGGGGAGGTTCCGGGCGGCCAGCTGAATGGCAATGGTATAGGGCTCGTCACCTGTGGAACAGGCCGCACACCAGATCTTGAAAGGCCGTTTCCCTGCATCGGGCTGGGAGGCCAGCTGATTGACAATATAGGCGATGCTGCGGTTCTCCCGGAAAAAAAAAGAGTGGTTGGTGGTCACTGTGTCAATGAACTCAATGACCTCTTTTTCGTTGGCGTGCAGGTAGCTTAAGTATTCGGCAAATGATTTTTTAGTCACCCGCATCCGTTTGGCAATTTTTGATTTAAGCAACTCAAGTTTGCCCTCGTGAAGATTGATTCCGGATATGGCATAAACCATATCTTTTAATTCGTAAAATTGTTTTTTGGAAAGAACTATGGAATTCATGGGGAAATAATAATATAAAGCCAAATTGAAAGTAAACAAAAAAAGGAGAAAATCATAAGGCGGTCAGGCGCATTCATAGAAAGGCGGAAGTCCAAAGATCTCTGGGCCCGGATGTTTATTCTGGTCAATTATCTGGCCTGGGTAATTTTATTTATTACCCTGATTGTATTTCATAAGGCCCAGCCGGAGTTTGAGACCCTTTTTGACCGGTTTTACCAGCTGGATCTGAGAACGGACTGGGACATGGACTTTGTCCGCTATCTGGTTTTTGTTGTGGCACTGGGATTGGCGGCCAGCGTGGCCGGACTGGGGCTCGGCCTGATCCGCGCCAGACGGAAGACCGACCATAAGACCCCCATTATCGTTTTGGTTGGTCTATACGTATTTCTCTTTATTTTATCATGGTTTTTACTTTAATTTTTGCCAATGATCAAGAATCGCTTACCGGCTGCCGATACTTGCGTTAGGGATTATAACTTCAAAAGGGTTGGACCATGAAACGAATTCTAATTTTGATTATTGCAGGCATGCTGGCGGCATCCGTTTCCCAGGCCAGGGACTTTATCGTTGAGTTTGAGGAAGAAAACTATAAGGAAACGGATGTGGACTACTCCCGCACCCCCATGATCTATCACTCCATCCAGGTACGATCCGACGCCGGCCCCAAGCTGCTTATCCTGACCGGCGAGGACCAGGCGTACAGGCGGTGGCTGAGGCAGTATATTGCCCAGGACAAGAGCTTTATGGTCAAAGTCCCGGATAATGAAAACGATCTCTTCATTTCCTCCAAAGCCTTTGAGATTGATGTCACCCTGGTGCATCCGTTCAGCGGGGAAAAATGGGCCCCGGGCGAACTGGGGAAATCCAGGAAAAAGACGGCCAAATCAATGACAGGTGTCAGGATGCTCCACGGTGACCGCCATATCATGATCCTTGATACGAACACAAAGCGGAGCCGGCTGATTACCTCTGTTGTAAACCGGATGGGATACACTGCCATGGTATCCCACAACGGGGAACAGGCTTTGAATACCTTTAAGAACCAGCCTGAAAAATTTAAACTGATCATTGCCAACCACCAGATGCCGGGAATGCCGGTGGAAGACTTTGTAAACAAACTGCTTAAAGTGGATCACCAGATCCCCGTAATCGTCGAGACCGGCTATAACAATCCCGCAAATAAAAAGTACTATATTTCCAAGTTTTCAGGTGCCGGCAGTGTCACGGTGACATCAGTTGCCTTGGACAATCTTCAGAACACCATAAAACAACTGGTCAAAACCGAGCCGGATAAGCCCATGAAATCCGGCCCGGCTGCCACAAATCCCCCCGGGAATGCAAATGGATAATATGCGGATAAAAATTTTTGCCGTTTTTGCGGTTTTCTGGTTAACACAGATTCCGGCCTTTGCGGTGGAAGAGGCGTATCACCGGTATGAGGCCGGGTTCAGAAACTTTTTAACCTGCGAACTGACCCGGACCGATGCAACGGATCATTTTAAGGGGAAAGCGTTTAAAATAACCATGATCAGTCTTCACGACATCCAGCAGGAATCCGGGATGAAGATTCTGACAGGCGCGGTACAATGCTTTGCCGGAGATGAGTACAAAACGCTTTATGCGGCAATCGGCGTGCAGCCGCTGGCTGACAAGGAAGTGGTCTCATACTATACGATCCGCAAAAAAGATTTCTCAATTCTTGCAACTGAACTGCTTCGGTTCCCGTATATGGAAAGGTGTCCCTGGTCCCAATACTGGATCAATCCCGATTGATGTGTCAGGGAAAACCTGGTCCTGTTTTACAAATAAAAAAGGCCTGATCCGGATTCAGCTGAACTCCGGGCCAGGCCTTTTTGCTTTACAATTACGGATTCAGAATCGCTGCCTGGGCAGCGGCCAGCCGTGCGATGGGAACCCTGTAGGGAGAACAGGATACATAGGTCAGGCCGGCTTTATGGCAGAAGACCACGGACTCGGGATCCCCGCCGTGCTCCCCGCAGATGCCGAGCTTGATATCCGGCCGGGTTTTACGGCCGCCCTCAACCGCTGTGGTGATCAGGCTGCCCACGGCCTCCTGGTCAAGGGTCTCAAAGGGGTCAGAGTTCAGGATGGCATTGTCAATGTAATCATTCATGAATGAGCCGATATCATCCCTGGAAAACCCAAAAGTCATCTGGGTGAGGTCATTGGTGCCAAAGGAGAAAAACTGGGCATAGTCAGCCATTTTATCGGCAATCAGTGCGGCCCTGGGGATTTCTATCATGGTTCCGAACATATAGGGCAGGGAGTCCATCCCGTATTTGCCGAGGGCTGCCTCATAACACTCCGTTACGATACCGCGGGTAAAGGCCAGTTCCTTCTCGTTACAGGTGACCGGTACCATGATTTCCGGCAGGGGATTTTTCCCGTCCCGGATCAGCTCTGCACTGGCCTCAAAAATAGCACGGATCTGCATCCGGGTGATTTCCGGATAGGTGATGCCCAGGCGGACCCCGCGGTGGCCTATCATGGGGTTGGACTCCATGAGCTGTTCACTCCGTTTCACCACCTCCTCAAGGTCGATTCTCAGGGCATCGGCAATCTCCTGCTGGTTTTCACCGGACTGGGGCACAAATTCGTGGAGCGGCGGGTCCAGAAGCCGCATGGTTACCGGTTTTTGGTCCATAACGGCCAGGGTCTTTGATATTTCGTCCTTAACAAAGGGAAAGAGTTCGTCCAGGGCGGTTTGACGTTCATCCGCGGTTTTACTCAATATCATCTTTCTGAGCAGGAACAGGGGACGGTCCGAATCAGAGCCGTAGAACATGTGCTCGGTTCTGAAGAGCCCGATGCCTTCCGCCCCGAATTCCAGGGCAGTCCGGGCATCATCCGGTGTGTCCGCATTGGTTCTGACCTTCATGGACCTGTACTTATCTGCAATGGCCATGAATTTCTGGAATTTCGGGTTCTCCGAGGCATCTTTCATCTTGAGGCGGCCGTCGTACACCACGCCTTTGGTGCCGTTGAGGGTAAAATAATCCCCCTCTTTGAACACCCGGGTGCCCACCCGGAGTTCCTTGGTCTCAAAGTTGATTTTCAGGGCGCCTGCACCGACGATACAGCATTTTCCCCAGCCGCGGGCCACCAGGGCTGCATGGGAGGTCATTCCGCCCCGGGCTGTTAAGATAGCTGCTGCAGCGCGCATTCCCTCGATATCTTCCGGGTTGGTCTCCTCTCTGACCAGGATAACCTTTTTGTCTGCCTTGCCCCAGCGGACCGCATCTTCTGCCGTGAACACAATCTGGCCCCAGGCACCGCCGGGTCCTGCGGGCAGGCCTTCGGCAACTTTTACCGCAGCCTCTTCCTCTGCAGGGTCCACGATGGGGTGAAGCAGGTCGTCCAGGATCTTGGGATCAAGGCGGCAGATCATGGTTTTTTCATCGATCATTTTTTCATCCAGCATGTCCATGGCCATGTTCAGGGCTGCTGTGGCGGTCCGTTTGCCTACCCGGCACTGGAGCATGTAAAGCCTGCCTTCCTGGATGGTAAACTCAATATCCTGCATATCCTTGTAATGGGACTCCAGAAGGTTTCTGATATCAAAGAGCTGGGTGTAAAGTTCAGGCATGGCTTCCTCAAGGGATGCCAGGTGTTCGTTCTGCTTGTTTTTAGTATCCGTGTTCAGGGGATTGGGAGTCCGGATTCCCGCCACCACATCCTCACCCTGGGCATTAACCAGCCATTCACCGTAGAATTTATTATCCCCGGTGGCAGGATCACGGGTAAAGGCCACACCTGTGGCCGAGGTCTCTCCCATGTTACCGAAAACCATGGCCTGGACGTTTACGGCCGTTCCCCAATTGTCGGGAATATGTTCAATACGCCGGTAGGAGACCGCCCGCTTGCCGTTCCAGCTTTTGAATACTGCGCCGATGGCCCCCATAAGCTGTTCCCCGGGATCATCAGGAAATTCCTTGCCCAGGTCTTCGCTGATTTTCTTCTTGAATCGTTTGCACAGGGTTTTCATATCCTCGGTGGAAATATCCGTATCATTTCCATAACCCTTGTCGTTTTTCAGGTTGTTCATCATCATTTCAAGGTTGAGCCGGATACCCATGCCATCCTTGGGAGTCACCTGCTCCGCCTTTTCCATGACCACATCAGAGTACATCATGATCAGGCGGCGGTAGGCATCGTAGACAAACCACTCATTTCCGGTTTTTTTGATCAACCCGGGAATGGTGGCAGTACAAAGGCCGACGTTGAGAATGGTTTCCATCATGCCGGGCATGGAACTTCTGGCGCCGGAGCGGCAGGAGACCAGGAGAGGATTGTCAGGATCCCCGAACCCCATACCGGTCTGGGATTCTATACGGCCCATGGCGGCTAAGGTTTCCGTTTCCAGGCTATCGGGAAAACAGCCGTTAAGATCAAAGTAGTGGTTACAGCAATCCGTTGAAATGGTAAAGCCCGGAGGAACCGGGAGGCCAAGTCTGGCCATTTCCGCAAGATTGGCACCCTTGCCGCCCAGAAGATTTTTCTGTCCGGCATCCCCATCTGTTTTTTCTGGCCCGAATTCATATATGTACTTGGTCATTTTTTCCTCTAATTTAGTGTTTGGAAATTAATCAAAGAATAACTATTAAAACCCATAAAAAATCAAGTCAAGTAAAATCTTGTATTTATTATTTAATCCCCCGGTGATATGATAACCAGTTCATTAACAACTTCCGGCGGAAAAGTGTTGCAGGGAAGTCAGATAAATGTAGGAAACGGACACGCAGATGCTGAATATTGAATCCATCTCCAAGGGCTTTGGGGATCAGGTGCTGCTGGAAGAGACCGGCATGCAGATCAATCCCGGTGAACGGGTCGGCCTTGTCGGGCGTAACGGCCACGGGAAAACCACTCTATTGAACATGATTGCGGGAATCGATCATCCGGATGAAGGACGGATATCGGTACCCGGCGGTTACAGAATCGGAATGCTCTCCCAGCACATCCGGTTTAAAAAGGATACCGTGCTTAAAGAGGCCATGCTGGGGCTTCCCGAGCATGAGCGGGATCATTTCTGGAAGGGGGAAAAAATCCTTGCAGGCCTCGGGTTTTCCACCCAGGACATGCAAAAGGATCCCACCCTGTTTTCCGGGGGATACCAGGTCAGGCTCAACCTGGCCAAAGTGCTCGTATCCGAACCGGATCTCCTGATTCTGGATGAGCCTACCAACTACCTGGATATAACATCCATCAGATGGATTTCACGCTTTCTGGTCACCTGGCCCAGGGAGGTGCTGCTGGTGACCCATGACCGCGGGTTCATGGACAACGTTGTCACCCATATCGTTGGCATTCACAGAAGGAAGATGCGTAAGATCAAGGGGGATACTGCCAAGTACTATCTCCAGGTGGCCCAGGACGAGGAAATATATGAAAAAACCCGTCAGAACGAGGCAAAGCGCAAAAAAGAAATCGAGCAGTTCATTACGCGGTTCAGGGCCAAAGCAAGGCTGGCCAACATGGTGCAGTCGAGGATAAAGACCTTATCCAAGCTGGAAAACAAGGATAAACTGGCTGAGCTGAAAAATCTTGAGTTCAGTTTCAACAGCCTGCCCTTTCCCGGAAAACAGCTGCTCACTGCCCGGGACCTGACCTTTGGCTGGGACAAAGGGGACCCGTTGTTCGAAGATTTCTCCCTGACGGTTTATCCGGAGGACCGGGTAGCGGTTATCGGCAAAAACGGCAAGGGAAAGACCACGCTGTTAAAGCTGCTTAACCAGGGGATGGACCCGGATAAGGGGTGGGTAAAGGCCAACCCCGGTGTTGCCAACGGTTACTTTGAGCAGACAAATGTCCAGTCGTTGAATCCCGGATTCACGGTGGAGGAGGAACTGCTGCACGCCTATCCCGATACTGACCGTCAGGCAGCCAGAAATATCTGCGGTGCAATGATGTTTGAGCAGGATGCCGCCCTGAAAAAGATCTCTGTCCTGTCCGGCGGGGAAAAGGCCAGGGTGATGCTGGGTAAACTTTTAATCAGGCCGCTGAATCTCCTGCTGCTTGACGAACCCTCCAACCACCTAGATATTGAGGCCTGTGACGCCTTTGTGGCAGCCCTGAACCATTTTGACGGTGCAGTGGTCCTGGTAACCCATAATGAAATGTTTCTCCATGCACTGGCCAACCGGCTGGTTGTGTTCAAGCAGGACGGGATCTCGGTTTTCGAAGGCACCTATCAGGAGTTCCTGGAAAAAGAGGGGTGGGAGGATGAAGGGCCTGCGCCGGTAAAACAGGGCCCTGAAAAGCATACAGGGCAGACGACCCTGTCCAAAAAGGAGTTGCGAAAGAGAAAATCGGAAATCGTGGCCATGCGGTCCAAGGAGTTGGGTCCCCTCCAGAAAAAGATTACGAAAATAGAGGACGAGATTGAGGAAAAAGAGGAAAAAATCAATGGGGTAAACCAGGCGCTCCTGGAGGCGTCAACAAACCAGGACGGGCAGAATATCCAAGCCCTTTCAAAAGAACTTGCAGGGCTGGAGTCGGATGTTGAAACCCTGTTTGACGCACTGGAAGAAAAAAGCGATAAAGCAGAGATTATTAAGAAAAAGTTTGATAAACTATTGTCAGATGTGGAAAGGTGTTAATTAGGATGGACAAACGTACATTTACATTTTATTATGGAATTGTTTTAATTGCCGTGGGTATCGGGGTCTTTTTCAGGATACCCCAGGTAATGCCCGAAATTGAAGCCATAGCATTTTTCAGCAATAAAATCGGTATCGTAAAGTTCTGCTTCTATACTTTGGGCTGTATGCTGGTTTTTGCCGGCGGAATCAGGGTGTTTAAAAACTACAAAAAGCCTGATAACCAATAAACCCACCTTAAAAGAGGTAGATCAGGAAACCAAATGGCCAACGGAAAATCAACTTCCAGTCTGAAGTCTACCATTAAAGACCAGTCTGGGGCAGGCAAGACAAAGATCGGTGAAATCCTCTCCAAAGAGGGGCAGATCACCAGTATGCAGCTTAACGAAGCCCTGGATGCCCACAAAAAAACCCAGGAGCGGTTGAGCAGCGTCCTGCTGAACAAAGGGTATATTGATCCGGATACCATCGTTAATGTACTTGGCCGTCTTTACAATTACAACGTCATCAAATTTTCCGAAATCAAGGCCGATCCCGATGCCATAGAAGCGCTGCCCTATGAAACAGCCAAGGCGGACCTGGTCTTTCCCCTGAAACTTGCGGGTGACGATCTGTCCGTCACCATGGCCGAACCCACTGATACCACCATGGTGGAAGAACTCCATAAGAAGACCGGGAAAAACATCCAGGTTTTTGTCTCCACTGAAAACGATATCATCCAGGCCTACCGCGATTTTTATAAAATCTCCGATGAAGAGTATAAAAGTTTCCTGCACTTTGAGGATGATACTGAAGATGACGAGCCTGTTACCTCTGTTGATGACTTCGGCTCCCTGGTGTCCGAGGCAGCAGAAGAGGTTGAGGTGGGTGTGGCCGATATGGACGACGACCAGGACGAGTTCATGGCATCGGACGCCCCCATCATCAAGCTGGTTAACGGTATTCTGACCAAGGCCATTAATGACGGGGTGTCGGACATACATATCGAACCCTTTGAGAAATCCTTCCAGGTCCGGTACCGGCTTGACGGCGGCATGTACAAGGCAATGAACCTGCCCATCTCCATAAAAAACGCCGTGATCTCCAGGGTAAAGATCCTGGCCTCACTGGACATAGCGGAGCGCAGGGTTCCCCAGGACGGACGTATCAAGCTCCGGTTCGGCAAGAAAAAATCCGTGGATTTCCGGGTTTCCACCCTGCCCACCCTGTTCGGCGAGAGCATTGTCATGCGTATCCTGGATCAGAGCGCCCTGAGTATCGACCTGACCCGCCTGGGGTTTGAGCCCGGCACCTTTGATATGCTCAAGCGGTGCATAAACAGGCCTTACGGCCTGCTCCTGGTCACCGGGCCCACAGGCTCGGGCAAAACCACCACCCTTTATTCCATCCTGAACCGGCTGAACAAGGACGACATAAAAATCCTGACCGCAGAGGATCCGGTTGAGTTTAACTTTAAAGGCATCAA
The DNA here is from genome assembly GCA_022361395.1 of Desulfobacterales bacterium. GTDB lineage: Bacteria > Desulfobacterota > Desulfobacteria > Desulfobacterales > Desulfobacteraceae > Desulfobacter. Next base: position 38,553 of record JAKSAX010000374.1, read on the forward strand.
CCAGGTGCCGGTGAAGGAAGAGGTGGGCATGACCTTTGCCGCTGCACTCAAGGCCTTCCTCCGTCAGGATCCGGATATCATCATGGTGGGTGAGATCCGTGACATTGATACGGCGGAGATCGCCATTAAGGCAGCCATGACCGGCCATCTTGTCTTTGCCACCCTGCACACCAACGACTGTCCTTCAACCATAGGGCGTCTGGCTGATATCGGTATACCCTCCTACATGCTGGCCTCCTCAGTCACCATGGTGTTGTCCCAGCGCCTGGCCCGCCGCCTCTGTCCGGAGTGCAAGGAACTGGTCACCGGGCACAATCCCGAGGACCTTGAACTGTACGGGTTTGACAAGGATGAGATTGATGAGGTCAAGATCTATGGCCCCAAGGGATGTGCTAACTGCAACGGTACAGGGTACAAGGGCAGGGTAGGGCTGTATGAACTCATGGAGGTAACCGATGAGGTGGGCAAGGCCATTTCAGCTGAAGTGCCCGAAGATCAGCTGCGCAAGGTCGCTGTTTCAGAGGGAATGATCACCCTGAGGGATGCCGGGCTCGTAAAGGTGAAATCAGCGGAAACCTCCCTTGAAGAGGTGTTGAAAAAAACAACCATCACCAAGGAGGCCCTCCCGGCTTATCTGGTGAATCCCGATGTGGAAAACTACGAGGACAAGGATGTGATCATCCGGGAAGGCAATACCGATATTGATTTTTTTAAGCTGGTTCAGGGGGCGGTCTATGTGGTGAAGGGCGGGAAAATGATCGCCGAGATCACCCAGCCCGGTGAATACTTCGGGGAGATGGCCGCCATCACCGGGGATGCCAGGTCCGCTTCCATCGTTTCAAAGGGGCGGTGCAAGCTGAAGCGTTTTCCCGGGGATAAACTGGGGGAGATCATTGAAAAATACCCTGAGGTGGCCAAGCATCTTTTTTCCGTGCTTGCTGACCGTCTCCATGAGGCAGATAAAAAGATTGTGAGTATTCACAACCAGATGCGCCGGAAAAAGGCACCGAATTAGTGCCTGAACAGAAACGCACCTGCCTGCCGTGCTGCCAAGACGGATTTACGGCTGGTGTTACTTCTCCTTAACGTACCTCTCCTTTTCGCTGTAGATGCACCCGCAGTAAGCCTGCCTGTACATCCCCCGCTCTTTGGAGGTTTCGATCCCCTGTTTCCATCCTTCCCTAAAATCATGGTAGAAGAACTTTACCCCGTATTGCTTGCCCAGGGCCTCTCCGGTATCAATGATCCGCCGGTGGTTCTGGAATTTGCTGTAGAGCAGGGTGGTTGAAAACCCGTCAAATTTCCCCTTTTTAGCCACCAGGGCAGTGGCTTTAAGCCTGGCATGGTAGCAGTATCTGCACCTGTCCTTTTCCCTGAATGCAACAGCCCTTAAAAACTCTTCCAATTCGTATCCCTGCTGCCAGATCATCTTCAGGTCCATAAGATCTGCATATTCCCTCAGGGTCTCTTCCCGTTTCATGCATTCGGTAAAGGGATGGATATTGTGGCGGTAGAAATAGCCCATCACATCCATGTCCATGTTCCGCAGCACTTCCAGGGGATAAATGGTGCAGGGGCCGCAGCAGGTGTGAAGTAACAGTTTCAATCCCGGCTCCCGAAAATTGCAGTGCCGACCCGGACAAGGGTGGCCCCCTCTTCAATGGCCACGGCAAAATCGTTGCTCATACCCATAGAAAGATGCTCCATTTCAACACCGGGAAGGTCCATGTCCCGGATTTCAAGGCTGATGGTTTTTACCGCCCTGAAATACCCCCTTGCATCCTCGGGATCGGCAAAAAAGGGCGGCATGCACATGAGGCCGCGAAGGGATACATGCTCCAGTTCACTGATCTGCCTGGCAAGGTCAATCACCTCTCCGGCACCGGCACCTGATTTTGTTTCCTCTTCGGCAATATTGATCTGGAGCAGGATGTCCTGGGTTTTTCCGATCTTGGCAGCCTGTTTGCTGATCTCCCTGGCAAGCTTTAACTTATCCACAGTATGGATAAGATCAAAGTATTTAACGGCAAACCTGGCCTTATTGGACTGGAGATGTCCGATAAAATGCCAGCGGGCACTCTCCTTTCCAAGGGAATCGATTTTTTCCATGGCCTCCTGGATATAGTTCTCACCAAAGTCCCTGTGACCTGCGTCAATGGCGGCCCGGATAAGTTCCTCGGGTTTTCGTTTACTGACTCCGATGAGGTGGACCTCTTCAGGAGACCGGCCGCAGTCAATGGCGGTTTTTTGAATATGGGCCTGTATTTTTTCTATATTATTTTTTATCTGCATGTTGGTTTCCTTAAAATTCAACGACCCCGACCCGGGTCAGGGTTTCAATGATTTCACATACCGGGAGTCCTACCACATTGGTGTAAGAGCCGCAGATTTCCTTGACCATAAATGCACCGATTCCCTGGATGCCGTATGCCCCGGCTTTGTCGTAGGGTTCCCCGGTTGCTGAATACCACCTGATCTCCTTGGCTGAGAGCTGCTTGAACACCACCCGGGTCTCTACAGATTCCGATATGCAGATCTCTTTGCCTGGGTTTGTCAATGTGAATCCGGTAAACACGGAATGTGCCCTGTTGCTCAGGGAACCGAGCATTTTCACGGCATCATCACGGTCTTTAGGTTTCCCGAGGATGAGATTGTCTGTCACGACTATGGTGTCCGCCCCCAGTGTCCAGGCTCCGGGGTGATTATCCGCAACAGCCTCTGCCTTAAGTCCTGACAGAGTGGCAGCATGGCGGCCGGGATCCCCCTTATAGGGAACGGCCTCCTCATCTATATCTGCCACCACAATGTCAAATTTAATGCCTGCACGGGCAAGCAGTTCTTTCCTGCGCGGGGATTGGGATGCAAGTATAATTTTTTCATGATTGATCTGATTCATGGCCCCTGTTTTACCATAAAACCCGGATGAAGAACAGTAGGCTGTCTGATAGAAAAGGGAATTTACAATGGGGTTTGTTTTTCCCGGAAAAAAGATGCATGATTGGGGAAAGATAACCATAAACCATGAAAGCAGCTTTAAATATCTATGCAGAAATTCATCATTGATCCTGTGCAATCCCGGCAAGGTCCGGTATGCATTACAGGCCAGGATGCCAGGCATATCAGGCGGGTGCTCCGCCTTAAAGAAGGAGATCCCCTTTCCATGACCGACGGCCGTGGCAAGGATTATTCAGGAGAAATTCTTACCCTCGATCAGGACCGTGTTGAAATCTCGATTCTCGGCCAAAAGCAATCCGGAACAGAATCCGCCCTGGATCTGACGGTCTGCTCGGCCATGCTTAAGGACAAAAAAATGGACGGGGTCATTAAACAGCTTACGCAATTGGGTGTAACCCGGTGGATCCCCTTTTATTCAGACCGGTCAGTGCCCGGTCCCAAGGCGGGGAAATTGTCCCGCCGCATGGAACGGTGGGAAACCATTGCCAGGGAATCCCTGAAACAATGCCGGAGAAGCTGCCTGGTTGATATCAGCCCGCCAATAGCATTTGGGGAGGTGTTGGAGCGGTCTGAACCGTTTTTCCATAAGATCGCATTCTGGGAAGAGGCCAGTCTGCCGTTGAGCAGGTTAAAAAATAATAAAGGCAACAGTGCGGTTGTTCTCATCGGTCCTGAAGGAGGGTTTACCAAAACCGAAATCTTGAAGGCTGAGGATGCGGGGTTTGCTGCTTATTCACTGGGGCCCAGGATTTTGCGTGCGGAAACAGCTGCGTTGACAGCCGCCGGAATTGTCCAGTTTATGCTTGGGGATATGGGATCACCCTAGAAGATATTTCTTAACGGGAAGCTCATTTTTTTCTTGACTTCATTTGTTAAAAAACATATAACCTCACCCGTTGTTCGACGTGCCCAGGTAGCTCAGTCGGTAGAGCAGGGGACTGAAAATCCCCGTGTCAGCAGTTCAATTCTGTTCCTGGGCACCACTTAAATAAAACAAGCTTCCGGAATTTTCCGGAGGCTTTTTTTATTTGCGGCTGCAGCTGCCTCCTGGTGAAAACAGCCAATCGTTTAATCTGTTGACACTTCCCCCTCTCTCTGATATTTTTCGAGTCCATAGACAATGGCGTATCAAGGCTTACCACCGAATAACAATGAGGAATTTATGGTTCAAGAGAGTGACGATGACATTATCGAACTGACCCAGGTGGTTGGAGAGGATTCATCCGAAGACACAGGCCGGGACATAATTGAACTCATGGATATTGCAGCGGAAGAGCCTGATTCGGAAGAGGCGGAAGATGAGCTGGTACCGGAAGGGCCTGCCGGTTCTGACGCCTTAACGGAGATCCAGGCGGATGAGGTGGCCGCGGACACTGTTCCGGATGTTACTCAAGAGCAATTGGAATCCGTTCTTGAAAGGGTGATAGAAAAGAAATTTTCGGAAACCATTGAAAAGATTCTGTTTGAAGTTATGGAAAAGGTTATCCAGAAAGAGGTAGCCGATATCAAGGAAGCGTTGCAGAAGGACCTTGATGAAATCGGCAGAAGCTGATTTAAGCGTTCGCCATTAAAATTAAAACGGTTATGGGGATTGGTAAAATCCCCATTTTTCATTAATACGGGTTTGAGGAGTTAAATTATGGGTTCGGATTCTCTGAATAAAGGATATGAGCCAAAAGGTATCGAAGAAAAATGGTATTCATTCTGGCTGGAAAACGGTTTTTTCAAGGCTGAGGATAAAAGCGACAAAGACGCGTTTTCCATTGTGATACCGCCGCCCAATGTCACCGGTGTTCTTCATATGGGCCATGCCCTGAACAATGTGATTCAGGATATCATGTGCCGGTACCGGAGACTGCTCGGCTATAATGTTCTCTGGATGCCGGGAACCGACCATGCAGGTATTGCCACCCAGAATGTGGTGGAGCGGAAACTGGCTGCAGAAGGGAAAACCCGTGATCAGCTCGGCCGTGACGAGTTCATAGAAGAGGTCTGGAAATGGCGGGAAAAATCAGGCGGTGCCATTTTCAACCAGCTTAAACGCCTGGGTGCCTCCTGTGACTGGGACCGGGAACGGTTCACCATGGACGAGGGACTGTCCGAAGCCGTGCGCAAGGTCTTTGTAAGACTCTACAATGAAGGCCTGATCTACGAAGACCAGTACATCATCAACTGGTGCCCGAGATGCCGGACGGCTCTTGCGGATCTTGAAGTGGAATATGATGAAAAAGACGGTTATCTTTACTATATCCGTTATCCGTTTAAGGATCAGAAAAAGGGCCTGACCGTTGCAACCACCCGGCCCGAAACCATGTTCGGCGATACTGCCGTGGCGGTAAATCCCAACGACGAGCGGTTCAAGGATCTCAGTGAGACCGAAGTGGAGCTCCCCCTTACCGGCCGCACCATTCCGATTATCAGGGATGATTATGTGGACACGGAGTTCGGCACCGGCGCCCTAAAGGTGACACCGGCCCACGATTCCAATGACTTTCACCTGGGTGAAAAGCACGGCCTCAAAAAACTGAAGGTCATTGATGACCACGGGGTTATGACCGGGGATGCCGGCCGGTTTGAAGGGCTTGACAGGTTCGAATGCCGCAAACAGGCTGTGGAGGCCTTGTCCGAGATGGGGCTTCTTGAGAAAAAAGAGCCCCTGAAACACAGTGTGGGCAATTGCTACCGCTGCCATACCGATGTGGAACCTTCGATTTCAAAACAGTGGTTTGTCAAGGTGGGCCCCCTTGCGGAAAAAGCCTCTGAAGCAGTCCGGTCCGGCAGGACACGCATCATTCCGGATAATTGGTCTAAAACCTATTTCGAATGGATGGACAATATCCGTGACTGGTGTATTTCCCGTCAGATCTGGTGGGGCCACAGGATCCCGGTATGGAAATGCCCGGACTGCAAGGCGGTTATCGTTGAAGAGACCGATCCCACGGAATGCACCAAATGCGGCTCAAAGAAGATTGTCCAGGAGACAGATGTCCTGGATACCTGGTTCTCTTCAGCACTCTGGCCCTTTTCAACCATGGGATGGCCGGAAAACACCGATCTGCTTAAAACCTTCTATCCGACCAATGTACTGGTCACCGGTTTTGACATCCTCTTTTTCTGGGTCGCCCGCATGATGATGATGGGAATCCATTTTATGGATGATGAAGTACCCTTTGACGATGTGTATATCCATGCCCTGGTCAGGGATGAACATGGTAAAAAAATGTCCAAGTCCAAGGGTAATGTCATTGATCCCCTGAAGGTGATCGACTCCTATGGTGCGGATGCCTTTCGTTTTACCCTGGCCGCATTTGCCGCCCAGGGCCGTGATGTTAAAATGTCCGAATCCCGGGTGGAAGGATACCGCCACTTTGTTAACAAGCTCTGGAATGCCTCCCGCTTTGCCCTGATGCATATCACGGAAAACGACACCCGGATTGAACAGGATAAACTCTCCCTGGCAGAACGCTGGATCCTGTCCAGGTCCGCGGCAACGGCCAAGGCAGTAAAAGAGGGAATCGAAACCTATAAATTTAACGAAGCCGCCTCGGCAGCATACCAGTTTGTATGGCACGAGTTCTGTGACTGGTTCCTGGAGACGGCCAAGCCTGCCCTGTATGAAAAAGAGGGAACCCAGCGCAGGGATTCGGCCAGGGCTGTCCTGTCCGGGGTACTTGAAGATATCCTTGTTATGCTCCATCCCTTCATGCCCTTTGTGACCGAGGAGATCTACAATATCCTGCCGGCAACCGAAGGCTCTGTTATGAAGGCTTCCTATCCCTACGATGCAGACATCTATGAAGCGACCAGAGATAAAAAGGCCGAAGAACAGATGGAATTCATATTCGGCCTGATCTCCGGCATCCGGAACATCCGGAGTGAGATGAACATTCAGCCGTCCATGAAGATAAAGGTGCTTGCCAATACCGAAGACGGGCAGGAGAAACTTCTCATTGCAGAGAACAAGTCGGTGATTGCCAATCTGGCTACCCTGGAAAGCCTTTACTTTTGTGATTCCGACAACCTGCCGACCTCCGCGGCCACCTCTGTGACCGGAAACACCACCTGCTTTGTCTCCCTTGAAGGGGTGATTGACTTTGATAAAGAGATCAAGCGTCTTGAAAAGGAGCTTGAAAAAAATACCAAAGAACTCATGGGGATCCAGAAACGGCTGAACAACGACAGTTTTCTTGATAAAGCCCCTGAAAACGTCATTGCAAAGGTAAAGGCCCAGCACGACGAACTCCAGGAGAAACAGGACAAGATTACCGCCAATCTCCAGCGAATTCAGGGAATGCAATAAGGACATAGTCATGGATATGATTGACCAGATCATCCGCCTGGCCCTGTTCGAAGATTCAGGTTTAGGGGATGTCACCACGGAGAGCATTTTGCCGGAGCCGAAAACCGGCTCCGGCGTTATCGTGGCAAAGCAGGATTTTGTCGTCGCAGGAACCGGGGTGGCCAGAGCCGTGTTTTCCGTTGTTGATCCGGATATCAGGTGTGACCTGGCTTTTAAGGACGGTCAGCAGGTAAAATCCGGTGATACTGTCTTAACGGTTGAAGGCGATCTGCTGGGACTGCTTAAAGGCGAAAGGGTGGCCCTTAACTTTCTTCAGAGGCTCTCCGGCATCGCCACGCTGACACGGACCTTTGTCGATACCCTGGATACCCCCGGTGTCAGGCTGGTGGATACCCGGAAAACAACGCCGGGCTGGCGGTCCCTTGAAAAGGACGCGGTCCGTGCAGGCGGCGGGTTTAACCATCGCTTTGCCCTCTATGACGGGATCCTGATCAAGGACAATCATATTGCCGTGGCCGGTTCCATTGAAAAAGCGGTTGCTGCGGTCAGGGCACGGACCTCCCATCTGATGAAAGTTGAGGTTGAGGTCTCTGACATGGATGAGGTGAAACAGGCGGTTTCAGCCGGTGCTGAAGTGATCATGCTGGACAATATGACCCCGGAGGCCATGACCGAGGCCGTGGACTATATAGGGGGCAGGGCAGTGGTAGAGGCCTCGGGCAATGTTTCCCTGTCCACCCTGAATACCATTGCGGCCACCGGTGTGGATGTGATCTCCTGCGGTGCGCTCACCCACCAGGCAAGATCGGTGGATCTGAGTATGCGCATTACTCCCTGACCGGGGGGATACGCGAAAATACCGGGTCTTTTATTCAGGAGTAGGTGAGCTTGTTCCTGCCGGTCTCCTTGGATTTGTAAAGGGCCTTGTCCGTGCGTTTGATAAAGGCTGTGAAATCTTCATTATCCTGGAGTTCGCTGGCCCCGATACTCACCGTTACGGACTTGCTGATCCCTTTGTCCGGGGTGAATACCTCCCTTGCTATGCTGTCCTTTATCCTGGCACCGACCACACAGGCCTTCTTTAATCCGGTTTCGGGCAGGATAATGGCGAATTCCTCTCCCCCATACCGGTATGCCGTGTCCATGGAGCGCATACAGGAGTTGATGATCCGGCCGATACCCATGAGCACCTTATCCCCCTCCAGATGCCCCCAGGTATCATTGTAGCTTTTAAAGAAATCAATATCCAGGATCAGCAGGGATAATGGCCTGTCGTAACGGGAGGAGCGCTTTATCTCCAGTTTAATCTGGTGAAAGAACTGCCTGGAGTTGTGAAGGTTTGTCAGGGCATCTGTGATGGCCAGCTGCTCCATCTCCGCCAGTAGTTTGGCCCGTTCTTTTTTAAAGGCGGTTTCCCTCAGTACCCGTTTGATCCTCAGGTCCAGCTCCTCAAAACGGAAGGGTTTAAAGATAAAGTCGCTGGCACCTGCCTTTATGGCCTCTTCATAGGAGTAGTCCGCACTGTATCCGGTCATGACCATGACGTCAACATCATGCTCTCCCTTGATGAGCTTTGTCAGTTCCAGGCCGTCCATGCCCTGCATCATGATGTCGGTCAGTACGACATCCGCATCAAATGTCTTCAGGATTTCAATGGCTTCGGCGGCATTCTGTGCGCTTTTAACCTCATAGGAAAGAAGCTTCAGGTACTCCTCCACAGACTCTTTTATGGCAAGGTCATCGTCAACAATCAGGATGGCATGGGTCATGGATTCTCTCCAAAAGCAGGTTTGCCGTAAAAGCGCCGATCCTTGACACTTTCAGGTACAATTGCTACATATACATGTTCAAAATTAGCCAGATAGGCCCTATTTGTCAACTCTTAGTTTGGAGCCCAATTGAAGTTAAATAAGCTAAACAAAGATAATATAAGAAATTTTTCTATTATTGCCCATATCGACCATGGAAAGTCAACCCTGTCCGACAGGCTGATCCAATTGTCCGGTATTATCGAAGACCGGGATATGAAAGATCAGATCCTGGACTCCATGGATATTGAGCGGGAAAGGGGAATAACCATAAAGTCTCAGACGGTCTCTTTACCCTATACCGCCCCGGACGGGACAGAATACCTTCTCAATCTTATCGACACACCGGGGCATGTGGATTTTTCCTATGAGGTGTCACGGGCCCTTGCCTCCTGCGAAGGCGCACTGATTCTTGCCGATGCAAGCCAGGGCGTGGAAGCCCAGACCCTGGCCAACCTCTATCTGGCCATGGAACACGAGCTCGAAATCCTTCCCGTTATTAACAAGATCGACCTGCCCTCTGCAGAGATCGACTGGGTCAAGGATCAGATTGAAGAGGATCTCGGCCTTGATTCGGATCTGGCCATGCTGGTTTCCGCCAAAGTCGGCACCGGGGTGGAGGAGATGTTCCAGGCAATTGTGGAGGGGATTCCGGCACCAACGGTTGAAGATACAGGCAAATTCAAGGCCCTGATTTTTGACTCCCACTATGATGCCTTCCGGGGCACGATTGTTCATTTCAGGATCTTTGAAGGCAGCATTAAAAAGGGCGACAGGATTCAGTTCATGTCCAACGACGCCCAGTACAAGGTTGAAGAAGTGGGGCTGTTCCAGATTGAGAGAAAACCCCAGGATCAGCTGATGGCAGGGCAGGTGGGATATTTTATTGCCGGAATCAAAACCATCTCCGATGTAAAGATCGGTGATACCGTGACCATGGCTGATAAGCGCTGTGATGAACCGCTTGGCGGATTCAGGGAACCCACCCCCGTTGTTTTTTCTTCCATGTACCCTGTGGCAGCCGATGATTATGAAGAGTTGTCCGAAGCCCTGGAAAAACTCAAGCTCAACGATGCGGCCCTGATATATGAAAAAGACGCCTCCGTGGCACTGGGATTCGGTTACCGCTGCGGCTTCCTGGGGCTGCTTCATCTTGAGGTGGTCCAGGAGCGCCTGGAGCGGGAGTATAACATCTCCCTGATCCTGACCTCTCCTTCAGTGCAGTACGAGATCACCTATACCTCAGGTGAGGTCAAGATAATTGATAATCCCACGGAATATCCCGATCCCATGGAAATCACCAAGGTCAGGGAACCCTTTATCAACGCCTCCATTATTGTGCCGGATAAATACATGGGAAATGTCATGCAGGTCTGCCACGAGTTCAGGGGGGTGAGCACCAACTACCAGTACCTGACCTCCAGCCGCATGGAGATGAAGTTTACCCTGCCCCTTGCCGAAGTGGTCTATGAATTCTACGACCGCCTGAAAAGTGTGACCCAGGGATATGGCTCCTTTGACTATGAAATAGCCGGGTACCAGGAGACCGATCTGGTCAAACTGGACTTCCTCATAAATGCGGAGCGGGTGGATGCCCTGTCCATGCTGATCCACAGAGACAAGGCCGAGGCCAAAGCCAGGGCGGCCTGTAAAAAACTGAGGGAGGAAATCCCGAGGCAGCAGTTCAAGATTCCCATCCAGGGTGCCATCGGCGGCAAGATTATCTCCAGGGAAACCATTTCCGCTTTCAGGAAAGACGTAACAGCCAAATGTTATGGCGGGGATATCTCCAGAAAGAGAAAGCTGCTGGAAAAACAGAAAAAAGGTAAGAAGCGAATGAAAATGGTGGGATCCGTGGAAATTCCCCAATCTGCATTTTTATCTGTGCTTAAGTCAGATTAGATCCAAAGAGATCCTGTATATTGAAAAAGGCCCCCGGCGGTTCAGACTGCCGGGGGCCTTTTTGCTCAGGAATAGATAAAAGCCTGTCAGGCCGCAATATCCCTTCCGAACTGTTTAAAGCTGGCATCCAGGCGGTCAAGCAGTTTCATGACCTCATCTTCAGTGGTTACCAGGGGCGGTGCGATCAGGACGATATTGGTGTCAACACCGTTGATGCGGCAACCGCCGGGATAGACGATCATCCCGTTGTCCAGGCAGGCGGCCATCGCCTTTGCCGTGGCTTTTTTCCCGGCGCCGAAGGGCTGTTTTGAATCCTTGTCCGCCACGATTTCCATGGCCCACATATACCCTTTTCCGCGGACATCCCCGATGTAGGGGCTCTCTTTGGCAATGGCTTCAAGCCCTCTGCCCAGGACCTTGCCGTTATCGTATACATTCTCTATGATTTTGTTTTTGTTGATATAGTTCAATACACTGGCCACAGCCCTGCAGCTTAAAGGATTGGCATTATAGGTATGGCCGTGGATGAATCCCCCGCTGCCCTGTTTAATGGCCTCAATTATTTTTTCTTTTACAAAGATTCCGCCGGTGGGGATATATCCGGCGGCCATGCCCTTGGCAGAGGCGATGATATCGGGAATCACCTCCCAGTGATCCACGCCAAATGCCTTGCCTGTCCTGCCGAACCCTGTCATGACCTCGTCAGCAATGAGCAGGACATCGTACTTGTCGCAGATCTGACGAATTCTCGGCCAATAGTTATCATCCGGAACAATGGCGCCGCCGGCCGAGCCGACAATGGGCTCTGCCAGGAAGGCCAGGACATTTTCAGGGCCGAGGTTCAGGATCTCAGTCTCCAGGGCATCGGCGCAACCGGCACCGAATTCCTCATCAGTCAGTCCGTCGGGTTTGCGGTAAAAATAGGTGGCCGGAAGTTTTGCCGACGGCGTAAGCAGGGGCTGGTAGGTCTGTACCCGGTTAGTGCTGCCGCCCACGGACATCCCGCCGAGGGTGGCGCCGTGGTAGGAGCAGAACCGGCTGATCAGTTTGTGCTTGGTGCTCTCACTGCCGTCACGTTCAACAAAGTACTGCCTGGCCATTTTGATGGCGGATTCAACCGCTTCAGACCCGCCGGATACAAACCAGCAATAGTTCAGGTCCCCGGGGGTCAGTTCTCCGATCAGTTCAACAGCTTCTTCAGAGGCCTGGTGGTTCCACCGGGACGGGTGGGCAAATTCCAGGGTCTGCATCTGCCTGCACAGGTCATCAATGATCTCCTTTACCCCGTGTCCGAGATTGGAGACAAGGGCGCCGCTGCACCCGTCAATATAATCTTTTCCGGCTTCATCGTAAATGTAGATACCCTCTGCTTTCACTGCCAGGGGATTGTCGGCCAGAAAACTTCTTGGGATATTCTTCCCTCTACCCATGATGTACGTCCTTAAATTATCTGTTCTTTGATGTTAGCTGCGCAGCCCAAGAGGGCAGCGCAGTGGTTGTCTGCTTAACGTATACGTTTTTCTCTTCCCATACCTTTTCCAGGGCCTGCAAGCGGTCCATTGTTTTTGGCCCGCCGGAAAAGGATACCGCAGCCAGCAGGGCATTTAAAAAGCTGACTACAGCCACGCTGGACTCAAAAAAAGAATCAATCCAGAAGGGCAGGGGAAAGACCCAGTTTCCGATCCGGGCAAGGGGGGAGGTGTGGCTGTCCGTGATGGCAACGATCTTTGCGCCAGCGTTATGGAACAGCTCTGTGATATCCAGGGTCTGCCGGCAATACCTGGGAAAGGTGATGCTTATGAGCAGGGCATCCGGATTCAGCCCAGGTGTAAGCTGGCTCCATACCGTGCCGGATTCAAGGGAGATGAGATTGACCCGTTTTGAAAGGAACCTTAAGTTTGTTGCAAAATAGTGGGCTGCCCCGTGAAATGATCTCAGGCCCAGAACCCAGATTTCATCGTGTTTACAGATTTCAGCAGCCACTGCTTCAAACAGGTCTGAAGATATAGATTCCGCGGCCCGGGCCAGGTTGTCCCGGTCGCTTTTCAACACTGTCTTGAGAAAATCCTTTGTCTCTCCGACATTGACGGGTTTTTTCTTCAGCCTTGCAGGAACATTCAGCCTTGTTTTTATTTCCTGACGGATATGCTGCTGAAGATCCAGGTACCCTTTAAAACCGATGTGCTGACTGAACCGCACCACGGTTGCATTGGAGATGTCAAGCTTGTCCGCCAGCTCGGCAGAACTCATATAGGCAACATCGTCCAGGTTCTCCATCAGGTATTCAAGGATCCTGCTCTGTGCCGCGGTGAGCTGGGGCAGCGGTGTTTTCGAAAATAGGAAATCTTTCTTAAGCATGGTGCATCCTTAAGTATTTTAATTTCAGTGCAGGCAGGATAGCAAAAAAAATCTTGACTTGCAAGGATCGTTACATTATTTTTAATTTAAAATAATAATCGTTACATAGCCCGCGAATATAACCCGGAATTAAACAGAGCCCGGGTAATTGCGCACCAGATAACCAAATAAAAACAGAGGCAGGTTTATTGTGGAAAAACTGATTATCACAACAGCATTAACCGGCAATGTGCCGACAAAGAAGATGAACCCCAGTCTGCCGGTAACACCCGAAGAGATTGCAAGGGATGTAAAAGCCTGCGCTGAAGCGGGATCCGCTCTTTTTCACGTCCACGCAAGGGATACAGAGGAGAAGCCGAGTCTTGATCCTGAGATTTTCAAGGAGATCGTCCGCCAGATTAAAAAGACAAGTCCAGATGTGATTGTCCAGCTCTCCACCGGGGCCAGGGCTGGCAAAGACTGGGAAGACAGGGCTTTCCCGGTGCGTCTTTTGCCCGAGATGGGATCCTTTACCACAGGATCCAACAACCTGCCCGGCATCATCTATGAAAACTCCCCCCAGTTCATTGAATTCCTGGCCAAGGTATTTCAGGAAACCGGTGTAAAACCGGAGATCGAAGTATTTGAACCGGGTATGATCAATAATGCCCTGTTTCTTCAGAAAAAAGGCTACCTTAAAGGCCCCCTCCACTTTGACTTTGTCCAGGGTGCCACCGGCTCAATGCCCGGCAGCGTGAAGAACCTGCTTTTCCTGAGTGAGAGCATTCCAGCGGATGCGACATGGACAGTGGCAGGCATCGGAAAAAATGAGATTCCCCTGGCCACGGCAGCCATCCTCATGGGCGGTCATGTCCGTGTAGGCCTGGAGGATAATTTACACCTGCCCGACGGCTCCCAAGCTTCTAACGTCACCCTTGTGGAGACCGTTGTCAGAATTGCCAGGGAACTGGGCAGGGAAATCGCCACCCCGGACGAAGCCCGGGACATTCTCGGACTGCCAAAGGAAAACAAAGACCGGATCCTGGATATGATTTAAGAGGTTCAGATCTGGTTTGCTGAAATAAAAGAACACAAAGGGAGGCGGTTGTCTCCCTTTGTGTTTTAATACAGTAAAAAATCGCACCGGATCGGAATTGTAAAACAGCTCTTTTCTTTATGGGCGTACCCGGGCCAGATAAACAGCGCCTTCAGAGTTGGTGCCTGTGAAGGGATTGTCAAACTCAATGGTATGGGCCTCTGCGGTATGGAAGACCTTTTCCAGAAGGGCGGTAAAAGAATCTTCGGGAAATCCGTCTGCCCAAAGCCCGAACACCCCGCCCGGTTTCAGGTGCCGGGCAAGTTCTCCCAGCCCCTCCTCAGTATAAAACCGGGTATTGGTCTGATGCAGTACATTGGTGGGCGTATGATCGATATCCAGGAGAACGGCATCATGTTTATGTTCCGGATTCTCGGGATCAAAGCTTTTGGAGACATCCCGGGATGCTTCAAAAAAGTCCGCATGAACCAGGCGGCAGCGGGGATCGGCCGTGAGCACCCTGCCCATCGGGACAAGTCCCTTCTGATGCCATTCAATGACACCCTCAAGATACTCAACCACAACCAGAGAGTCCACACGGTCATCCTCCAAGGCAGAAACCGCTGTATATCCGAGGCCAAGTCCGCCTACAACAACGTCAAGGCCGTCTCTTTCCAACATCCCGAGTCCTAACTTTGACAGCTGGTCCTCTGCCTCATGGAACAGGCTGGACATAAGAAAATAATCCCCTAGCTTAACCTCATAAATATCAACCCCTTTTAGCTGGACCGACCGGCGGCGGCGCAGCACCAGTTCACCAATGGGGGTAGGCCGGAAATCAAGTTCTTCTATCATCACGCTCATCTGTTCACCTTTTTATTGGGGTAAATCCCATTGATTAAAATTGGCTGAAGTCCAAGAGTCAGCATCATAGTTGATTTCCGTCGGAAAACCAAGCTGATAATAGGAGGCCTGACAAATATCAGATACCGGCTATGCGTGAAATGAAAACAGTCCCCCTGCTGCACAATCTTAAATTAAACGATTTTGCAAGGATGTTAAAAACATGCTACTGTTCCGGAAAACCCCTTATCCTGAAAAAGGGAGGCCGATGTGAAGAAAACCCGGACAACCCCCAGCCAGGAAAACTATATCGAGCATATCTACAGGCTGTCAGCCACCGGTCCGGTGCGCCAGGCAATGCTGTCGAAAAAACTTGGAATCCAGCGGGCCAGTGTCACCAAATTCGTGGCATCCCTGGCCAGGGACGGATTTGTCTGTGCTGAATCAGCCGGGGAGATCATTCTGACCAAGGCAGGAAAAACCCTGGCCCGGGAAATAATCAGAAGGGATGAGTGCCTGACACGATTTCTCGTGGAAATCTGCGGTATGACACCGGAGGAGGCTGACCCTGAAGTTCATCGCCTTGAGCATGTCCTCTCCGATGAGGTCCTCACACGGATGGAAGTGCTGGTGGGTTTCGCCACCTCTTCGGAGGCCTGGCTCAAGCGCCTCCACCTCCGGATGGATGCCGCTGTAAAACGGCGGCGGTCAGATACTGCCGCCCTGGACATCGGGGCCAGTACAACCCATCCCGGCGCCAGGTACGAAAAATATTAATCCCTGAATTTATTGGTATTCAAAAAATCACTAATTAAGAGCGCGGGCACGGGTTTTACCGGGTTGAATTCACAATGATTTTGCCTTGATAAGAGATTAAATTTCATAGAATGCCTTGACACATTTTTTATGCTAGCTTAGGCTGTCATTATCAATTCCAGGTATCGCTTCTCACAATTTCAGGGGAACGAGACGATGAAAATTAAAAATAACGCAACGCTTCTATCAGATCTTCGGCCGGGAAAACCCGCCTTTGTCAGTGCCCTGCACATGGACGGCCTGCTCTACCGCAGGCTTATGGACCTGGGCATTGTAACGGGAACGAAAATAAAGGCGATATTTGAAGGGCCGTCCGGCGATCCTGTGGTCTACCGGTTCAGGAATTCCCATGTGGCCATACGGAAACAGGATGCAGAGCTGGTGGAGGTGAGTTTTGAACCACCGGGAGGGGAGGGGGCCAAGGAACCCTGCCATACGCCGGACCGTTGCCTCGGGTGCCGGCCGCGTATTCATCCGGGCGGGGATCCCTTTCTTGTGGCTCTGGCCGGAAATCC